>JBEIPU010000072.1:0-18953 GCA_040376925.1 Caenimonas sp.
GATCGTTTCGATCGTGGCGAGACCGGCACGGCAGGCGATCGGGTTGCCGCCGTAGGTGCTGGCATGCATGCCGGGCTTGAGCACTTCGGCCACGTGCGGCCGTGCCATCATCACGCCCGCGGCGACACCGCTGGCCAGGGCCTTGGCGACCGTCATCACGTCGGGCTCGACGCCGAAATGCTGATAGCCGAACCATTCGCCCGTGCGGCCCATGCCGCACTGCACTTCGTCGATCATCAGCAGCCAGTCCTTCTGGTCGCACAGCTCGCGCACCTGCTTCAGGTACTCAATGCGCATCGGGTTCACGCCGCCTTCGCCCTGGATGGTCTCAAAGAAAACGGCCACCACGTTGGGGTTGCCCTCGGTCGCCTTTTTCAGCGCCTCGATGTCGTTGAGCGGCACGCGGATGAAGCCCTCCACCAGCGGGCCAAAGCCTTTTTGCACTTTCTCGTTGCCGGTGGCCGACAGGGTGGCGATGCTGCGGCCGTGGAAGGCTTTCTCGTACACCACGATCTCCGGGCGCTCAATGCCCTTGTCGTGGCCGTATTTGCGGGCCAGCTTCAGCGCCGCCTCGTTGGCCTCCAGGCCCGTGCAGCAGAAGAACACATTGGTCAGGCCCGACAGCTCCACCAGCTTGGCGGCCAGCTTTTCCTGGTTGGGCACGTGGTAGTAGTTGGAGCTGTGGATGATCTTGGCAATCTGGTCCTGCAAGGCAGGCACCAGCTTGGGGTGGTTGTGGCCCAGGGTATTGACCGCGATGCCGCCCAGCCCGTCCAGGTACTGCTTGCCGTTCACGTCCCACACGCGGGCGCCCTGGCCATGCGACAACGCAATGGGCACACGGCCGTAGGTGTTCATGGTGTGCGGCGAAGTAGCTTCAATCAGGGCGGTCATGGATCCTCCAAAAAAGCAAAGCGGCCCAACGAGATGGGCCGTTGAGACGCGATTTTAGGCGCACGACTTGCTTGCTTCCTTGACAATTCCGCATCAAAGCAATGCCCGCGGGGCTGCGCCGTGACAGCGGACTGACAGTTGTCAACTCTTATATAAGATAGAATACTTGTGCGCCGCAGCATCAGCGATCCTGATGCCGTCGCCCCCTTCCAGACCGCCTCTACCCGATGGTTTCCAGCTCCGCCAAAGAAGTCTTCATCCAGGGCCTGACCCGGGACGGCAAGACCTTTCGCCCCAGCGACTGGGCCGAGCGGCTGGCCGGCGTGATGAGCTCATTCCGTCCCGGCGGCGCCCAGCCGGGTAGCCACCTGGGCTATTCGCCCTGGTGCGTACCCACGGTGATCAACGGCGTGAAATGCGTGGTGGTCAACCGCGAACTGCGCGACCATGAGCCCATGGCCTGGGATTTCTGCCTGAATTTCGCCCGCGACAACGATTTGCAGGTGGCCGAGGCTTGCCTGGTGCCCGACGCCAAGCCCTGACACGCAGGTGCGGCGCCCGGGCATGAAAAAACCGCCCGAAGGCGGTTTCTCACTTTTGCTGGCAGCGCACCCGTTTCAAACGGCGGGTTGAAGATCAACCCGGGCTGTTTGCCTGAGGCGTCAGGCGGCGGCGGTGGCCAGGGCTTTCACCTTGGCGGACAGGCGGCTCTTGTCGCGAGACGCTTTGTTCTTGTGGAAAATGCCCTTGTCGGCCACGGTGTCCACAATCGATTGGGCTTTGGCAAACGCCTCGGTCGCCTTGGCCTTGTCGCCAGCGGCAACGGCCTTTTCGACGTTCTTGACGGCGGTGCGGTATTTGGAGCGCAGCGAGGTGTTTGCGGCGTTGAGTTTCACGTCCTGGCGGGCGCGTTTGCGGCCCGACGCCAGGCGCGGGTTCTTCTTTTTGGGTTTGGCTGATGCCATGGTTTGGTTCCTTGGTGTCTGAGGATGATGCCAGCAAAGCCCTCCATTATAGACCAGCTACACTGCGTCGGTGAGCCTGTTCAAAGCCGCCTCTACCGTCTCCCTGTTGACCCTGGCCTCGCGCGTCACGGGGCTCGTGCGCGAACTGCTCATGGCGTCGGCCTTCGGCGCCAGCGCCCTGACCGACGCGTTCAACGTCGCCTTTCGCATCCCCAACCTGCTGCGCCGCCTGTTTGGCGAGGGCGCCTTCAGCCAGGCATTTGTGCCCGTGCTGGCTGCGTCGCGCCACCAAAACGGCGACGAAGCCACCCACCGCCTGATCAGCGCTGTGGCCACCGTGCTGGCCTGGGCGTTGCTGCTGACCTGCGTGGTGGGGGTGGCGGCCGCGCCCGTTCTGGTCTGGGCGCTGGCCAGCGGCCTGAAGCAGGACCCCCAGGGCTTTGAAGCCGCGGTACTCATGACGCGCTGGATGTTTCCCTACATCGCCTGCATGTCGCTGGTGGCGCTGGCCGCTGGCGTACTCAATACCTGGAAGCGCTTTGCCGTGCCCGCCGCCACGCCGGTGCTGCTCAACGTGTCGATGATCGCCGCTGCCTGGTGGGGCGCGCCCTGGTTCGCGGCGCAGGGCATCCAGCCGATTTACGCCATGGCCGCCGGCGTCATGGTGGGGGGGCTGCTGCAGCTGGGCGTGCAGATCCCGGCGCTGCACCGGCTGGGGCTGCTGCCGCGCATCGGCCTGGGCTGGGCCACGCTGCGCGATGCCTGGCGCGACGAGGGCGTGCGCAACATCACCCGGCTCATGTTGCCGGCGCTGCTGGGCGTGGGCGTGGCGCAGATATCGCTCATGATCAACACGCAGATTGCGTCCTGGCTGGCCACTGGCAGCGTGAGCTGGCTGGGCTATGCCGACCGTCTGATGGAGTTCCCCACCGCGCTGCTGGGCGTGGCGCTGGGCGTGGTGCTGATGCCGCAGCTGGCTTCCGCCCGCGCGGCCGATGACGGGCAGCGCTATTCAGACCTGCTGGACTGGGGCCTGCGCCTGGTGGTGCTGCTCGCCGTACCCACCTCGGTGGCGCTTTTGACTTTTTCAACGCCGCTGGTGGCCACGCTGTACCACTACGGCGCCTTCAAGGACAACGATGTGGCCCAGGTGTCGCTGGCGCTGGCCGGCTACGGTGCGGGGCTGCTGGGGCTGGTGGCCATCAAGGTGCTGGCGCCGGGCTTTTACGCCAGCCAGGACATCCGCACGCCGGTCCGCATTGCCATTGCAGTGCTGGTGATCACGCAGCTGCTGAACATTGCGCTGGTGCCGCTGCTAAAGCATGCAGGGCTCGCGCTGTCCATCGGCCTGGGCGCCATGATCAACGCGCTGTGGCTGCTGGTGGGGCTGCTGCGCCGGGGCAGCTACCGGCCGGCGCCGGGTTGGTGGGTGTTTGGCCTGCAGGTCATTGCCGCCAGCGCGCTGCTGGCCGTGTTCCTGATGTGGGGTGCGCAGGCCGTGCCGTGGGTGGAGTTGCGCGCGCAGGGCTTCAAGCGCGCAGGGCTGCTCGCGCTGATGATTGCGGGTGGTGTGGTGCTGTACTTTGCCGCCCTGATGGCGGCCGGCCTCAAGCTGCGCCAGCTCGTGCGCCTTTGACCCCTGCCAATTGCCTCAAACAAGGCCCCCGGGTTGACGCCCGCGGCGCAGTCCACTACAAATACCCATGAGTTTCAGCCTCAGCACGCCCACACCGCTTGAATACTTCGCCTCGCTGGTGCAAAGCGATGACCACTTCCCGCTGCTGGAGGCCGCCGTCAGCCTGGCCCAGGACGAATACCCCGACCTGGACGTGCAGCAGGTGCTGGGCGATGTGGACCAGCTGCTGGCCCGCCTGAAGCGCCGCTTGCCGGCGGATGCGGCGCCGCTGCACCGGCTGCGCACGCTCAACCAGTTCTTCTTTCGCGACCTGAGCTTTGGCGGCAACGTCAACGACTACTACGACCCCGACAACAGCTACCTGAACGCTGTGCTGCGCACGCGTCGGGGCATCCCGATCTCGCTGGCCGTGCTGTGGATCGAGCTGGCGCAGGGGCTGGGGCTGCATGCGCGGGGCGTGGCTTTCCCCGGGCATTTCATGGTCAAGGTCAACCTGCCCAAGGGCCAGGTGGTGATTGACCCGTTCACCGGCCAGTCCCTGAGCCGCGAGGATCTGTCCGAGCGGCTGGAGCCGTTCAAGCGGCGCAGCGGCCTGGTCGATGAATTTGAAGTCCCGCTGGGTCTGTACCTGCAGGCGGCGCCTGCGCGCGACATCATTGCGCGCATGCTGCGCAACCTCAAGGAAATCCACCGCACCCAGGAAGACTGGCAGCGCCTGATTGCCGTGCAGAACCGCCTGCTGGTGCTGCTGCCCGAATCTTGGTCCGAATACCGCGACCGCGGCCTGGCCCATGCCGAGCAGGGCCACACCGCGCTGGCCGTGGGGGACCTGGAGACTTACCTGGTGCATGCCCAGGACGCGCTGGACATCGACGCCATGGCCGACCGCGTGGCCGCGCTGCGGCGCGAGATGAACTAGGCGCCTGGGGCTCAGCCGCCGCGCTTCAAAAACTGCGGAATCTGCTGCGCCTCTGCCGGGCTGGCGGCGCGCGGCAGCGACGGCCGGTTCACCGGCTGCGCAGGCACCGCCGCCGGCCGGGTGGACGCCGCAAAGGCCGACAGCCGCCCGCCATGCACCAGTGACTCCTGGGCGGGCATGAGGCTGGCGGGGCGCGAATTGCCCAGGCGCGGCGAGGCCTCGGCCGTGCGCAACACGGGGCGTGCGGCGGGCGTGGGGCGCACGGCCGGCACCGGCCGCGTCACCAGCACGGCGCGCGCGGCGGGTGAGGGGTCGTTGGCCGCCTGCACCGGGTTCAGCAGCGGCGTCATCCAGTCCAGGATGGGTTGCCACTGCGCCAGGTCGGCGGCCGCCTGGGTGGGTGTCAGGTCAAAAATCGTCAGGCCGCGCTCCAGGCAGCGTACGTACACCTGGGTTTCGCGCAGCACGCCCAGAAACGGCAGCTTGAGCCCGGCGGACCAGTCGCGCAGCACCTGGCCGGCGGAGGTGCGCCCGTCAATGCGCATGCCCACGGTGGCCAGGCGGCAGCGGCCACTGGCCACGCGGGGCAGGGCCATGAGCTCGGCATGGCAGGCGGCGGCGGATTCGCGGTCAAACACCGAATGGCACACCGGCATGATGATGGCGTCGGCAAACATCACCACGCGGGCCAGCTCAAAGCCGTGCAGGCCGCCCGGGGTGTCCAGCACTACATGGGTGATGCCGGTGGGCACGCGCAGCACGTTTTTCTGGTCCATGGCCCAGGGGGCGACCGTGGGCAGGGCCGGGTCGCGGCGCTTGAGCCAGGTGCGGCTGGACTGCTGGCGGTCCACATCGCCCAGCATGACCGAATGCCCCTGGCGCGCGCACCACACCGCAATATGGGCGGCCAGTGTGCTTTTGCCACTGCCGCCCTTGCGGTTGACCACTGCGATAACCGGCATCAGGACGCTCCAGAATTGCGACGGGAGATACAGTTTGGTACAAGTTAACGCGAAAGTCCATAGCCAGCCTGACCCGACAGCTAGGGAATTTGTAGCAAAGCAACGCCGGTGCCTGCTGGCGTTAAGCTCGACCGTATGAACCACGCCGACTTCATCCAGGACCTGGCCGTGATCATGCTGATCGCGGGGCTGGTGACGCTGGTGTTCCACCGCCTGAAACAGCCCGTGGTGCTGGGCTACATCCTGGCGGGCGTGATCATCGGCCCGCACACGCCGCCGTTTGCGCTGATCCAGGACGAACACACCATCCGCACGCTGTCCGAGCTGGGCGTGGTGTTCCTGCTGTTTGGGCTGGGGCTGGAGTTCAGCCTGCGCAAGCTGGCCAGCGTGGGGCTGACGGCCGTGGTCGCGGCTGTGGTGGAAATCGCGGCCATGCTGTTCATCGGCTACTGGATAGGCCAGTACTTCGGCTGGGGCCGCATGGACTCGATCTTCCTCGGGGCGATCCTGTCGATCTCGTCCACCACCATCATCGTCAAGGCGCTGGACGAACTGAAGCTGAAAAGCGAGCGCTTTTCGCAGCTGATCTTCGGCATCCTGATCGTGGAAGACATCCTGGCCATCGCCATGATCGCGCTTCTGTCGGCCATTGCCACCACGGGCCAGGTGGATGCGCCGGCCGTGTTCAGCACGCTGGGCAAGCTGTCGCTTTTCATGGTGGTGGCGCTGGTGCTGGGCATCCTGATCGTGCCGCGCCTGCTGGCCTATGTGGACAGCTTTGAAAGCACCGAGATGCTGCTGATCACGGTGCTGGGCCTGTGCTTTGGCTTTTGCCTGCTGGTGGTCAAGCTGGACTACAGCATTGCACTGGGCGCGTTCATCATCGGCGCGGTCATGGCCGAATCGCGCCAGCTCAAGCGCATCGAGCGGCTGACCGAGCCCCTGAAGGACATGTTCAGCGCGATCTTTTTCGTGTCCATCGGCCTGCTGCTGGACCTGTCGGTGCTGTTCAAGTACGCAGGCCCGATTGCGCTGATCACGGCGGCCGTGGTGCTGGGCAAGGTGATTGCCTGCAGCGCCGGGGCGTTCCTGTCGGGCAACGACGGCCGCACCTCGCTCAAGGTCGGCATGGGGCTGGCCCAGATTGGCGAGTTCTCCTTCATCATCGCGTCGCTGGGCCTGACGCTCAAGGTCACCAGCGACTTTCTCTACCCCATCGCCGTGGCCGTGTCGGCGCTGACCACGCTGTTCACGCCCTACCTGATCCGCCTGTCCGACCCGCTGGCGGTGCGCGCGGGCGCGGTGCTGCCGCAGCGCCTGGCGGCCTGGTTCGCGCGCTACCCGGCCACGCTTGAAGCATTGAAAAAGCGCAGCGACGAAGCCGTGCTGCGCAGGATCATCATCCGCATCCTGCTGCAGGTGCTGGTCAATTGCGCGCTGGTGGCCGCGGTGTTTGTGGCCGGCGCCTTCATCGTGACCGAGGCGGGCAGCCTCATCACCTTCCCCGCCAGATCATCGCCGGACCTGCCCGATGCACTCACATGGGGGATTGCGCTGCTGATATCGCTGCCGTTCCTGATCGCCACCTACCGCAAGCTCAAGGCGCTGAGCATGCTGCTGGCTGAAATGCTGGTGGTGCCGTCGGCGCAGGGCCATGGGGGTGCCGCGCTGCGCCGGGTGGTGACCGAGGTGATCCCGGTGCTGGCGGTCGTTGGCATCCTGGCGCTGATCAGCCTGCTGAGCGAAAGCATCCTGCCGCCGTGGCCCTGGCTGGCCGGCATCCTGGTGTGCGCCGCCGCCGTGACCGCGGTGCTGTGGAACTGGTTTGTGCGGCTGCACACCCGGCTGCAGGTGGCGCTGATCGAAACCATGCAAACGCCGGCCGACCCGGGCTGAGCGGCTGGCACCGGGCGAGCAGACGCCCCTGGTCATTTCAGGACACCCCAGGGCAAAGACTAGAATTTGCGCTGGTTCCCGGCGTTTACAGCCCGCCTTCTTCCACCGCCTCCCGCATGCCCCTTACTGCCCCCGTCCACACGCCATGCCAGGCATGAAACAGATCGCGCTGGACATCGGCCTGGCCACCGGCCCCACGCTGGCCAGCTTTTGCGCCGGCCCCAATGAAGCCGCGCTGCGCCACCTGCAGCTGTGGGCCGGCAGCCCCACCCGTTCGCCCGTGCCCACTTACCTGTGGGGCGCCAGCGGCAGCGGCAAGACGCATTTGCTCAAAGCCGTGCGCGAAGCCCTGCGCGAGCAGGGCGCCAGCGCCGGCTGGCTGGACCCAGCCGTGGCCGAGCCGCCTGAATTCAACGACGGCTGGGCCGTGGTGCTGCTGGACGATGTGCACCTGTACACCGCCGTGCAGCAGCATGCGGCCTTCAACTGGTTTGTGAACGCGCAGACCCACCAGCGCGGCGTGCTGGCCGCCGGCGACCTGCCGCCCGCGGGCCTGAAGCTGCGCGAAGACCTGCGCACCCGCCTGGGCTGGGGCCATGTGTTCCAGCTTCAGGTGCTGACCGAGCCCGAGCGGCGCGCCGTGCTGCGCCAGGCGGCCGATGCGCGCGGCGTGTTTCTGGGCGACGAGGTGATGGACTTCATGCTCACGCGCTTTTCGCGCGATCTGGGCAGCCTGATGCAGCTGCTGGAGCAACTGGACGGCTATGCCCTGCAGACCAAGCGGGCCATCACCATCCCGCTGATCAAATCGATGCTGGAGGACGAGTGAGCAGTACCCCACCACGCTTGGCATTGTTTGACCTGGACCATACGTTGCTGCCGATCGACTCGGACCACTCCTGGGGCGTGTACACCAGCACCATCGGCTGGACCGACCCGGCGGAATTCAACCGCCGCAACGACGAGTTTTACGCGCACTACAAGGCCGGCACGCTGGACATCCACGACTACGTGCGCTTTGCCACCGACGCCGTGCGGCTGAAAGGGCCCGAGGCCGCCGCACAGGCGCACGCGGGCTTCATGCAGCAAGTGGTGCTGCCCGAGCTGCGCGACGAGGCCCTGGCCCTGGTGCGCGCCCACCAGGCCGCGGGCGACCAGGTGGTGATCGTCACCGCCACCAACGAATTTGTGACCCGCCCGATTGCCCAGGCCTTTGGGGTGAGCGAGCTGATCGCCGTGGCGCTGGCGCGCGGCGCCGACGGCTGGATCACCGGCGAAATCGACGGCGTGCCGTCGGCCCGCGAAGGCAAGGTCACGCGGGTGGAACAATGGCTGGCCGCGCGCGGCCTGGCCTGGGGCACGGTGCACACCACGTTCTATTCAGACTCCATCAACGACCTGAGCCTGCTGGAGCGGGTGAACGAGCCCGTGGCCACCAACCCCGACGACCGCCTGCGCGCCCTTGCGGCCGGGCGCGGCTGGCGCATACTGGACCTGTTTGACAAGAAATAAATGATCAAGAAATTCATCGATAAGCTGCTGGGCAAAAGCAGCAAGGCATCCCCCTTCGGCAAGCGCGAGGAAGTGGGCCACGACGTGCACGGCATCGACCCGTCGCTGGTGGACGAACGCGCCGTGAACGTGGTGCAGACGCTCAAGCAGGCCGGCTACGAGGCCTACATCGTGGGCGGCGCGGTGCGCGACCTGCTGGTGGGCCTGCGGCCGAAAGACTTTGACGTGGCCACCAACGCCACGCCCGAGCAGGTCAAGGGCCTGTTCCGCCGCGCGTTCATCATCGGCCGGCGCTTTCGCATCGTGCACGTGGTGTACGGCCGCGGGCGCGAGCATGAAGTGATCGAGGTGTCAACCTTCCGCGCGCAGATGGACAACGCCGCCGCCGAACAGGTGGCCGGCAACGAAAAAACCAGCCGCAACGAGCTGGCCGGCATGAAGCACGCAGTGGACTCCACCGGCCGCGTATTGCGCGACAACGTCTGGGGCCCGCAGGACGAAGACGCCACCCGGCGCGACTTCACCATCAACGCGATGTACTACGACCCGGAAACGCAGATCGTGGTGGACTACCACGGCGGCATCAAGGACGCCAAAAAGCGCCTGCTGCGCATGATCGGCGACCCGGCCGCGCGCTACCGCGAAGACCCGGTGCGCATCATCCGCGCCGTGCGCTTTGCCGCCAAGCTGCACCCGCTGGGCTTCAAGCTGGACGGCAAGACGGCCCAGGCCCTGCTGCCCGCGCAGCCGCTTTTGGCCGACGTACCGCAAAGCCGGCTGTTTGACGAAATGCTCAAGCTGCTGCAAACCGGCCATTCGCTGGCCACCATTGCACAGCTGAAGGCGCTGGGCCTGTCGCGCGGCATCTACCCGCTGCTGGACGTGGTGGTGGAGCGCGCCGACCAGATGTTTGTGAAAGCCGCGCTGCAGGACACCGACCGCCGCGTGAACGAAGGCAAGCCCGTGGCCCCCAGTTTTTTGCTGGCCTGCGTGCTGTGGGCCGACGTGCGCGACGGCTGGGCCCAGCGCCAGGCCAACCGCCAGCCGCCGTTCCCGGCGCTGCAGGACGCGATAGACGACGTGTTCAACGCCCGCATCGGTGATGTATCAGGCCGCGGCAAGCTGGCCGGGGACATGCGCGAAATCTGGATGATGCAGCCCCGCTTTGAAAAGCGCACCGGCAGCACCCCGTTTGGCCTGGTGGAGCAGCCGCGCTTTCGCGCGGGCTTTGACTTCATGCGCCTGCGCGCCGACGCGGGCGAGGTGGACGTGGTGCTGGCCGACTGGTGGCAGGAATTCAGCACCGCCAGCGACGCCGTGCGCGAAGACCTGGTGGCCCAGGTGCGCGAGGAAACCCAGGGCAAGGGCGCGCGCCGCGTGCGCGCGCCGCGCCCGCCGGTGGCTGAGCCCGGGGCCGGCATTGTGGCCGCGCCGGCGCCCACGCAAGACAGCGCCCCGGCCGATGCCCCGGCAGGCGACGGCATGGCGCCCGACGGCGCGCCGCGCAAGCGCCGCCGCCGCCGGCGCAAGCCCGGTGGGGGCGAGGGCGGCGGCGCCCCGCACGGCGAAGGCCACAGCGACCCGTCATGACCACCCGGCCGCCGGTGCCCGCCTGGGTGGCACTGGGCGCCAACCTGGGTGACGCGCCCCAGGCGGTGCGCAACGCCATCGCAGCCATCGGGCGGTTGCCCGGCACCACGGTTGAGAAGCGGTCATCGCTGTACCGCACTGCGCCGGTGGATTCCAGCGGGCCGGACTACATCAACGCCGTGGTGGAGATTGCCACCGCCCTGACCGCGCCCGCGCTGCTGGCTGCGCTGCAAGCGATAGAACAGGCGGCGGGCCGTGAGCGACCGTACCGCAACGCACCGCGCACGCTGGACCTGGACGTGCTGCTGTACGGGGGGGCCAGCATCAGCAGCCCCACACTGACCGTTCCCCACCCGCGCATGCACGAGCGGGCTTTTGTGCTGGTGCCGCTGGCGGAGATCGCGCCGGGGTTGGTGACTGGGGAGGCGTTGAAAAGCGTTGCGGGGCAGGGGATCAGTCGCGTGTAACGCAAGCTGGTGTGGCAGCAGATGTAGCAGCAGATGTAGCTACTTCACCGGCGCCTTTTCAAGCTGTGCCGCCATGCGTGTCTGCCAGCCAGGGCCGGTGGCGCGCCACCGCTCAATCACGTCGGCGGGTAGCCGCAGCGAAATGAGTTTGCGCGGGTTGGCTGAAACGGGCCGGCCGCCCTTGTTGATCCGTGCCCGCTTCAGCATGGCAGGCGTCAGCTCCGGCAAGTCCTCGTATTCGCTGGGCTGGATGACGTGAGCATCCACCCGTGCCAGATCAGACTTCAAGGAGCGGGGCGATGCGCGCTTGTTCGCGGTCATTGGCTTTCCTCATGCTGAAAACATGGCGATCCGCGCCACGCGGTGTGTACCCCACAACCACCATACGACCACGCAACATGCCAAAGCAGATGATGCGGCGTTCGCCGTAGTCTGCACGCAGATCGTCCAGCTCCACGGTGGTGCCGGCAAACACTTCTTCGGCATCGGCAAAGTCCAGGCCTCGCTCGACAAGTGCCCGGTCGCGTTTAGCAGGATCAAACAGGATACGCATGGTTATTGTATCTACAAAAACTATCTTCGAACCAATGCATCCAACGAGCTGGCGCTGCCACCTGCAGCAAAATGCATGGCGAAACTGTGGCGCAGCGTGTGTACCGAGACCGGTTTCGCGATGCCCGCCAGTACCGTGGCGCGCTTCAGCCCGCGTTGCAGACGCCTTTCAAAGAGATGGTGGCGTCGCTCAATACCGCTGCGCTGCACGTGGCTGCCTGCTTCCCACCGCGCACGCGCGGCCAGCAACTGGTGACGCAATGCAGGGGGCGGCATCATGACTACCCGTTCTTTGTGCTGCATATGCCCACGCCCACCCCTGACGCGCCGTCTCTGGGTTTGCCCGCGGGCGGCCCTGGGACAGGCCTGCGTGTGCGCTTGCGTGGCGCCACCCTCCAGCTTTATTTGCGGGTTACCCAGTGGCTCGCCGGCGAGCTGGCGCATCCCGACATTGCCGCCGCAGCTCTGCCCCCAGCGTCCAACGCCCCATCCGGCATTGCTTCGCGCAGTAGCTGACGCTTACACTCCCCAAGGCGCTCGCCGCCGCCACCGCGGCGGCGGTTCAGTTCAACACGGTGTATATGCCGCGAAGGGAGTCCTCATGTCTGCTTGTAATGTTGCGGCGCGGCAAATAAACGCTACTCGTTAGGTGTCTGAAATCTACCTATGCCGTATTCCCGCAACCGAAAACGCAACTACCGCAAAGCCGCTCCAGCGGCAGCTATCCGCCACATCGCCGAGCGGGCCGAGCTATCGCGCAGGTTTGGAGGAATCGACCGCGAGATTGAGCAGATCTTTCTCTCCCTATCTCCCGGTGAGCTTGAGCGGTTGTTTCAGAGATACGGCCAGTCATACGGGGACAAACCAGAAGCATACGCGCGCGAGGCATACCCAAAGTGGCAGTCGGGCAAGGTCAAGATGAGCGGACAGACGGCCGCCCGACTGCTTGAACTTCTGCCGCCGTACCTGTCTCCCGAGAAGCGGTTCGATCTGGTCAAGCAGCTCCGCAGCCGGCACTTTCAGCGAAAAAGTGTGCGCCTCCAGTCCACTCCAGCTAATTGGCGTACAGACCTGATCAAGCCGATACAAGAACTGGTTGCGTCAAGCGGTCTCTTCCAGCTGCCAGAGGACCTGAAGGAAACGGCCAGCTGGCTGGCAGACGGAGACACGGCAGCAGCACATCGCCTACTCGCAGCCGCAGAGCAGGAGGAGGCAGCAATCCGGGTCATCTACATCGACGAGGAACTGCGACGCATTGAGTCCATGATGCGTGACATCGACACCACCCGCCGAGTCAGCCACACGCTACGGCTGCCGCAGGGCGATATCACGCTCAACGTCGAGCTCCCAGCGCGTACACTGATGCAGAAGCTCACAGGATGGTTGAGGTAAACAATGTCTGATTCTTCGTCAAAGTCACCTAAGAACGACCTGACTACACGGCCTACCTCGACGGGCAGCCTGTTGGACACAGCGTTTCAGAATCTGCCCGCAGAGCAGCGCGACAAGCTTCTAGCAAAGGCACTCGACAAGAAACTGGAACTTGAAGTTGATGCCGTGAAGGCGGCTCAGCGGCATGATCGAAGCGGAATCGACATGCACAACACGGTTCGACATGTTCGCGATCTTGAATCAAGCACGAAGAGCGACTACACCGTGCGCGCCACATTCGAAACCGCCAGCGGGAATACTTCCGTTGAAGTCAAGAAGAGCAACAACACAACAATCATCGTGATCGCGGTTGTCGTCGCGGTTATATTCTTGGTTCTGTTCGCGAAGTAGGCTCCCGTGCCTGTCGAAGCACAAGTCCACTCCACGGCGAAACGTGCCTTCAAGATTGTTGGCTTTGCGATACTCTTCGCCGTTCTCTTGGTCGGCCTACGCCGTTACGCTACCGATACGCAAGCTCCCACCCAAGCACGGGTTGCTGAGGGAATTGCAATTAGCGCCAGATACCTTGCGCCAATCATTCAACTTCAAATCACAGATGCAAGCAAGGAGTCTGCGTGGTCGCGGGCTCTGGCCCAAGTGCTTGCCGGAAAGACTGAAGTTCCGGTCCCCAATGGCCGTATTGATGTACTTTCCGAACGCTATGCGATCGAAGTAGATCGACTGGACAAATGGCATGAAGGCATCGGTCAGGCATCTCATTACGGTCTGGCCATGAACAGAATTCCCTGCCTCGCTTTGATAATTGACTCTGATCGTTGGCCGTTGAATGAAGCAACACTCTCTAAGTTGCAAACTATTGAACAAACGGCCCTGTCAAAGGGGGTAAAAATACTTCTTCTTCGCCGTGTCGCGCCAGACGCCTAACCCCTCGTATATGGACTCCCCCTCAACGGCAAGAGGCTGATCGATAGATTGGCTGTTGGGGAAACACCTGCAGTCGTATATCCGGCATCTGTTGTGGGATCGTAAGCGTCCCGTCCCGACATGGAGTCTGCGTTATCGAAGCGCCAGTCGCTACGAAGCGCAGGCAAGCTGCCGGAAGAGTTGTCGGCGTCAGTCCGTGCGGGGAGGACCCATGGTAGCCATGATGGTCGATCAATCTCGTCGCAAGCGTGGATGGGTGTTTGATACGTTTTCTGATTCATGGTTGTTCTGACGCGGACGCAAGCTTGGCAAAATGACCGCGCCATGAACACACTCCACTCCCTCTTCGCGCAAAAAGCCTGGGCCAACAGCGAGCTGTTCAACGCGCTGGCCGCCGTCAACGCCCAGGAACATGCGGGCGCGGTCCACACTTCCATCCGCACGCTCAACCATATCTACGTGGTCGACAGAATCTTCCAGGCGCACCTGCAGGGCCAGCCGCATGGCTACACCGCCACCAACACCGACGCCACGCCGGATCTGGGTGAGCTGCATTTCGCCGTTGCCGAGGTGGACGCCTGGTTTGAGCGCTACACCGCCGCCTTGTCCGCTGAGCAGCTGGCGCAGCGCCTGGTGTTCCGCTTCACCGACGGCGACACGGGCACGATGTCGCGTGAAGAGATGCTGGTCCACGTCATCACCCACGGCGCCTACCACCGTGGCAATGTGGGCCAGGTGCTCAAGTCCATCTCCGTCGTGCCGCCGCGCGACCTGTACACCAAGTTCCTGCACATCAGCGAACCGCAGCGCCGTCAGGGCTGAGCCCGCTGCTCGGCCAGTCCCGCAAGTGACGCGGCTGTGCCCGCCATGTCACACCCTTGACAGCGGCCCCGGGCCCGCCCTGCCTACAGTGCGCCTGTCCCCACTCCACAGGCCGCTGCCGTGACCGCACCCAACGCATCGCTTGCGCAGCTTCGCGCCATCAACCAGTCTGCCGCGTTCAACCAGTGGTGCGGCATCGAGGTGCTGTCGGCCCAGCCGGGCCAGGCCGAGATCGCCATGCCCTGGCGGGCCGAGGCGGGGCAGTACGCGGGCTTCCTGCACGCGGGCCTGGTCGGGGCCTTGATCGACACGGCCTGCGGCTTTGCCGCCGCCACGATGGTGGGGCGCGTGCTGGCGTCGCACTACTCGGTCAATTGCCTGCGCCCGGCAGTGGGCGAGCGCTTCATTGCCCGTGCCCGCGTGGTCAAGCCGGGCAAGACGCAGGTGCTCACCGCATGTGACCTGTTCGCCGTAGCCAACGGCCAGGAAACCCTGGTGGCTACCGGCGAGACGCTGCTGGTGGTGGTGGGTGAGGGCACTGCGTCATGACCCCTACCGGAAGCTGTCTGTGCGGCGGCATCACCTTCAAAATTGATGCGGCGCTTGAGCCCATCCAGGTTTGCTACTGCACCCAGTGCCGCAAGGCCCAGGGCGGCCCGTTTGTGGCCGTCACGCCGGTTGACACTGCGGCCTTTACCTTGAACGACGCTCAGGGCCTGCTCACGCTCTACGAATCGTCACCAGGAAAGGAGCGCGCGTTTTGCGGGCGCTGCGGTTCGCCGCTGTTCAGCCGCCGGCTCGCGCTGCCCGGCGTGGTGCGCGTGCGCGCGGGCCTGCTGGACGAGCCGGTGGATGCCAGGCCGGCCTGGCATGCGCACACGGACAGCAAAAGCAGCTGGTGGCCCATTCTGGACGGGCTGCCGCAGCACCCAGGCGACGCGGCGCCAACGCCCGGCGTCTGATTGCTGACAGATCGGCGCGGCGCCGCGCAGCGCATTCTTGTAGTCTCTGGCTTTGGCCCGTTACCACCCGGCATGAGTCCTGATGAACACTGTCACCATCCGTCCCATCCAGAAAGCCGACTTCACGCCCTGGCAGTCTGCAGGACCTGTACACCACGCCAGACGCCCGCGGCCAAGGCGTGGGGCGGCTACTGATCCAGGGCGTGTACCGGGCAGCCAGCGCCGCCGGCATCAAACGGGTGTACTGGCAAACTCACGAGACCAACGCTGTGGGCCGCCTGCTGTATGACAAGCTGGCCCGGCACGCCGGTTTCATCGTTTACGCACACGACACATGAGCACTATCCAGCAACCTGTGACCCTGCGCCTCCTGACCGTACAAGACCTGCCCATGCTGCACGGCTGGCTCAACCGCCCGCACATCGTTGAATGGTGGGGTGGCGATGCCATGCGCCCCACGCTGGACGAGGTGCTGGCCGAATACCACCCCGACGCCCTGGCGGCGCACGGCGTCACACCCTATATCGCCCTGCTGGGCGACGAGCCCATCGGCTACGCGCAGTCGTATGTGGCCATGGGCAGCGGCGACGGCTGGTGGGAGGACATCACTGACCCCGGCGTGCGCGGCATCGACCAGTCGTTGGCGCGTGCAGACCAGCTGGGCCAGGGCCTGGGCACGCAGCTGGTGCAGGCGCTGGTGGCGCGGCTGTTCAGCGACCCGGCCGTGACCGCGGTGCAGACCGACCCGGCGCCGCACAATGCGCGTGCCATCCGCTGCTACGAGAAAGCCGGTTTTCGCCAAGTCAAGCAGATCGTCACGCCCGACGGCCCGGCTGTGTACATGCTGCAAACCCGCCCAACCTGACTTGAACATGAACGCACCTGCACTTTCCGATTACCTCGTCCTGTCCCGCGGCCAGTGGGACGCCGACAAGTCGCCCGAGCAGATCCAGCAGGCCATTGATGCCTTCTATGCCTGGCACGACCAGCTGGTGGCCCAGGGCCGCATGAAGGCCGGCCGGCGCCTGGCGCGTGATGCGCGGCTGGTCTCGCGCGCCGGCGTGCTGGACGGCCCGTTCACAGAGGCCAAGGAAATCGTGGGCGGCTACTGGTTCTTTGTGGCGGCCAGCCTGGACGAAGCCTGCGCCCTGGCCGCGCAGAACCCCTGCATCGCCTGCGGCCTGCAGTTCGAGGTGCGCCCCATCGAGCCGGTGCGCGCCAGCGCGTACGTGCCCAGCAATGAAACCCCTGCCCGTTGACGCCATGCAGATCCGCCAGGACGACCTCACCGGCCCCGAGATCCACGCCCTGCTGGAGGAACACCTGCGGCACATGCGGTCGGTGTCGCCGCCCGAAAGCGTTCACGCGCTGGACCTGAACAAGCTGCGCCAGCCCGCCATCACGTTCTGGACGGTCTGGTCCGGCGGCAGCCTGATGGGCTGCGGTGCGCTCAAGCAGCTGGACGCCACGCACGGCGAGATCAAGTCCATGCGCACGGCCGAAGCCCACCGGCGCAGCGGCGTGGCCCGGGCCATGCTGGCCCACATCATTGAAGAGGCGCAGCGCCGCGGCTACGCCCGCCTGAGCCTGGAGACCGGCTCGCAGGACGCTTTTGAGCCCGCGCGCCGGCTCTATGCGCGCTTTGGCTTTGTGGAATGCGCGCCGTTTGAGGGCTACACCGAAGACCCCAACAGCGTCTTCATGACCCGCGCGTTTTAACCCGCCATTACCTCCCACGTCATTGCCCGCATGACGCAGTTGGAAGAACATCCTTCCAACGACGATTCATCAACGACTGGAGGTTTATATGAGCGACACAGGACTGATTGCCATTGCGTGCGGTCTCATCATCGGGCTGGGTGCCATCGGCGCCTGCATGGGCATCGGGCTGATGGGCGGGCGCTTCATTGACGGGGCGGTGCGCCAGCCCGAGATGATGGAGCCGCTGCAGACCAAGATGTTCCTGCTGGCCGGGCTGATCGACGCCAACTTCCTGATCGGTGTGGGCGTGGCGATGATGTTTGTCTTTGCGAACCCGTTTGCTACCTGAGGTTGCGCTGGCGGCTCACATCCAGCTCGCTCACCGGGGCGGCACGGTTGCCCCAGGCGTTGCGGATGTGGCTGAGCACGGCGGCTGTGTCTGCATCGCTGAGCACCAGCACATAGGGCGGCATGCCAAAGGGCCGCGGGTTGCCCGCGGTGGCGGGTGCAAAGCCGCCGTTCAGCACGATCTGCACCAGGTTGGCGGTGTGCGGCAGGGTCACGGCGCGGTTGCCCGCCAGCGGCGGGTAGGCGCCGGCCACGCCTTCGCCGCGTTCGCCATGGCACTGCATGCATTGCTGTTCGTACAGCTTCGCGCCGCGGCTGGCCACGGCGGCTTCCACCGGCGGCGGCGCCTTGGCTGCCACCGTGGCCGGTGGCAGCGCCTTCAGGTAGGTGGCCATGGCCAGCAGGTCGGCATCGCTCAGGTGCTGCGTGCTGTGCTGCACCACCTCGGCCATGGGGCCCAGCACCGACGCGCGTGGTGACGTGCCGGTTTTCAGCAGCTGCGCGATGTCGGCCAGCGGCCAGTCGGCCACGCCGGCTTCGGCGGGGGATGCCAATGAAGGCGCGTACCAGTTCTGCGACGGGATCAGCCCGCCGGCCAGGTCCAGCTTGTCGTCGGTGGCACCCAGCGCATTGCGTGTGGTGTGGCAGGCCGCGCAGTGGCCCAGGCCGCGCACCAGGTAGGCGCCGCGGTTCCATTCGGCGCTTTGCCGTGCGTCGGCATTGAAGGCGCCGGGGCTGAAATACAGCGCGCGCCACACCGCCAGCGCGGCCTGCGTGCTGTAGGGCCAGCGCAGCGCATGCGGCGTGTTGGGCTGCGCCACCGGCGGGCGGCTCATCAGCCAGGCGTACAGCGCATCCGCGTCGGCGCGTGTGACCTGGGTGTAGCTGGTGTACGGAAAGGCCGGGTACAGCCTGCGCCCGTCTTTGGACTTGCCATGGTGCAGCGCCTGCCAGAAATCATCGCGCGTCCAGCCGCCTATGCCGGTTTTCAGGTCGGGCGTGATGTTGCCTGCGTACACGGTGCCAAACGGGGTATGGATGCCGCGCCCGCCCGCGCCCGGGGCGCCGCCTTGCGTGGTGTGGCAGGCCAGACAATTGCCCGCGCGCGCCAGGTAGGCGCCGCGCAGGACCAGGTCGTTGCTGGGCGAGGGTGCGGGCGGGGCAGCCGCCGTGGCGGTGGCCGGCGGCGCCGTGCCGCAGCGCAGCCCGGGCGGTGTGGGCAGCGATGCAGCCGGCTTGCTGTTGGCCGGCACGGGCTGCGTGGCCAGCCAGGCGGCCACCGCGTTCACGTCGGCCAGGTCCATGCGCCGCGCCACCTCGGCCATGCAGTCGGGTGCATGGGCGCGGCGCTGGCCGGCGCGCCAGGCGCCCAGCTGGGCGTTCAGATAGTCGCGCGGCAGGCCCAGCAGGC
>JBEIPU010000031.1:0-28312 GCA_040376925.1 Caenimonas sp.
TGATGAACTTGTCGCCAATGATCACGCCCGAATTGGGGTCGCCTTCGGCCGTGTAGGCCCAGCAGTGCGCGCTGAGCTGCTCAAACGTGATCTTCTTGTCGGCCAGGTCGGCCTGCGATGCAAATGCCTTGCTCATCGGGGGTGTCTCCAGTTAAGCGGCGGATTTTACCTAATCGTAATCAATTACGCATAGTTGAATTAATCCAACCCACGGCCTGCAGGGCCAATGCGTCCAGCGGGGCGCTGGCGTCCAGGCTCAACACCCCCTCTTCGCCCGCCGGGTCCTGCAGCGCCTCGAACTGGCTGGCCACCAGGCTGGGCGGGTAAAAGTGGCCGGGGCGCGCGCCCACCCGGCGCAGCGATTCGGCCTCGGTAATGGCCAGGTGCACAAAGCGCAGGCCGGGCACGGCCGCGCGCAGCGTGTCGCGGTAGGCGCGCTTGAGCGCCGAGCAGGTCAGCACGGCGCCTGCCGGCTGCGCGGCCAGCTGTTCGCCCAGCAGGCGCAGCCAGTCGGCGCGGTCGTCGTCGGTGAGCGCAATGCCCTGCTGCATCTTGTGGATGTTGCGCTTGGGGTGAAAGTCGTCGCCCTCGATCAGCGGCAGCCTGAGCTGCCCGGCCATGCGCTGGCCGACCGCTGATTTGCCGCAGCCGGCGACACCCATCACCACCAGATGAATAGCCGTCATGCGGCCAACCCGCCCTCAACCATCGCAATCACTTCCTCGGCAAAGGCCGAATAGCTCATGGCACCACCCGGGCGCAGCCAGGTGAACGTCCAGTTGATCATGCCGAACAGCATCATGGTCACGGCGGTCTGGTTCACCGGGTTCAGCCGGTGCGGGTAGGCGCGGCGCAGAAAGCGCGTCACGGCCGACACCACGTCGCGCTGGCGGTTCAGGATCAGCTCGCGCTGCTCGTCGCCCAGGAATTTGGTGTCGTTCAACAGCGCCACATGGCGCGTGGCCGAGGTTTCGTATTCCTCCAGGAAGCTGCGGATCAGCTCGTGCAGCGCGGCGCGGTCGTCCAGGTTGCGCCGCTGGGCCGTGGCCTCGGCCTGGGCAATGAGCGCCAGCAGGCGCTGGGTGTAGCGGTCCAGCAGGTCAAACAGGATGGCGTCCTTGCTGCCGTAATAGTGGTACAGGCGCGCCTTGCTGGTGCCGCCGGCCGCGGCAATGTCGTTCATGCTGGCCGCGGGGTAGCTCTGGCTGGCAAAGCACTGGGCGGCGATGTCCAGGATCTCTTCGCGCTTGAGGTCGTGGTGCTGGGACTTGGGGCGGGCCATGCCGGGCATTATCCCGGCGGCGGTGCTAAGGTTGGCTCATGGCTTCCACCCACACCCCAAAGCCCACACCCAAACCCACCGCTTTTGCCGATTACTGCTGCGAGCTGCTGGCCAGCGTGGGCCCGTGTGAACGCAAGCGCATGTTCGGCGGCTTTGGCATCAGCACCGGGGGCCTGAGCATTGCCTGGGTGCTGGACCTGGGCGACGGCGAGACACTGTGGCTCAAGGGCAATGAAGAAACCCGCGGCCTCTACGAGGCGGCGGGTTGCAAGCGGTTTACCTATACCGCCAAGGGCGTGGCGCGCAGCGTCAATTACTTCAGCGCGCCGGATGAGGCGATGGAGTCGCCTCAGCTCATGGCGCCGTGGGCGCGGCAGGCCTTGGCCTGTGCATTGAAGGCGCAGGCGGCCAAGGCGGTCCGGTCGCGGCCCAAGGCCACATCGCCAGCCAAACCAAAGACGCCAGCCACCAGGCGGCCCACCGCACCCAGGCCCATCAAGGCGGCCAGCCGCAAATCGGCCAAGGGCTGAACGACGGCCAGGTGCCAGCGGCTGGTGGCGCGCAGGGGCTGCGCCACCAGGGCAGGCAGGGGCTCCCAGTTGAAATAGGCCGGTGCGCTGCGGGTGGCGCCCATGGGCTCCAGCACCACGCGCTGGCCCGCCTGCACCGTGACCTGCTGGCCCACGGTCAGGAAATGGTCACCGCTGTCGGCCGGGGCGTTGCCGTACTGGCCCTCAAAGGTGACCCACAGCGCGCCGTGGGCCACGCGCAGCACGGCGTCCTCCCGCGGGGCCAGCGTAATGGCACGGCCCGCGCCCAGCTTCCAGGTGCCGGGCAGGGCTGCGGATGACAGGGATTGTTGCGTTTGCGTGAGCATTTGAGCTGCCATGGTGTTCTCCAGTTGAGGCATTCGGGCATTGAATGATCGGCGACAGGTGCTTGGCCGTCCAATGAAAAGGACTTAAGCTATTGATTCCGGATACGCATCAATGCGCCTGATCACTCCTGACACATTTGCCCCATGCAGCATTCCCAGACCCACCTGCGCACCCGGCCCATCTCTGCCGGCCACCTGCGCGCCTTTGAGGCCGTGGCCCGGCACCTGAACTTTCGCGCGGCGTCCGAGGAAATGGCGCTGACGCAATCCGCCGTGAGCCGCCAGATCCAGTCGCTTGAAGAAGAGGTGGGCGTGCCGCTGTTTCTGCGGCACACGCGCGCGGTGGAGCTGACCAGTGCCGGCGCCCAGCTGCTGATGGCCGTGACCCAGGCGCTGCCGCGCATTGACAACGCGGTGCGCCAGATCCGCCAGAGCGCGGGGCGCAAGGCGGTGGCGCTGACCACCTTTGCGTCGTTTGCGTCGATGTGGCTGATCCCGCGGCTGGAGGCCTTCCAGCGCGACAACCCCGACATCGACATCCGCATTGATGCGTCGGACAACGCGCTGGACCTGGACGTCGCCGACGTGGACCTGGCCCTGCGCTACGGCCCGGTGGCCAGCATGCCGCCCAACGCCGTGCGCATGTTTGGCGAGCAGCTCACGCCCGTGGCCAGCCCCTGGCTGATCAAAAGCGGTGCCCCGCTGAAAAAGCCCGAAGACCTGGCGAACTTTGCCCTGATCGAAGCCGGCGACGCCCACCACACCCACCTGGAATGGCTGACCTGGCGCCGCTGGTTTGACGAACGCGGCCTGCCCAAGCAGCAGGCCAAGCGCTGGCTGTACTTCAACTATGCGTACCAGATGGTGCAGGCGGCGCTGACTGGCCAGGGGGTGGTGCTGGCCCGCTTGCCTTTGGTGGCGGAGAGTCTGGCCAATGGGGACCTGATCGAGGTGTTGCCGGGGCAACGCATGGATTCACCGATGGCTTACTGGCTGCTGGTGGGGCCGCGCAGTGCGCAGCGGCCTGAGATCAAGGCGTTTTGTGCGTGGTTGATGTCGCAGAGCAAGGCGACTCGGGAGACTATTGGGGAGGTGCCTGATCCGGATACTGTGGATGATATGGACTGACCCTCTTTGTTTTTGTTTTGGTTGGTTGTTGATAGACCTCTTGTTTCCCCCCCTATCCCCCCCGCCCCTTTCCACCCCCGCCGGGGTGGAAAGGGGAGCCTGGATTCTGGTGTTGGACTCCGGCTGACTGAAGAATCGGGGTGGCGCTGCGGTACGACTGGGTTCGCCACGGCCCTGGCCTGCAGTTGGGGCGGTGGCTGGCAGGGCTGATCGGAACCGCTGCCCGCTGCGCGTGCAGGACGAGCCAGCGCGCGCTTCGCGCGCGCGGCTCGCGTTGGCATGTGATGGGCAGCCACCGCCCCAACTGTTGGCGCTGGCCGTGGCGTTCACGGGTGTACCGCAGCGTCACCCCAGTTCTTCAGGCGTCCGGCGCGCAAATTCAGAATCAGGGCTCCCCCTTTCCACCCCGGCGGGGGTGGAAAGGGGGCTGGGGGGATAGGGGGGGAAACAAGAGGTCTATCAACAACCAACAAAGCAAAACCAACAAAGAAAAGTCAAACAGGCCAAACCACCCCGTTGTCATTCAAGATCGCATCCAGCGGCACATCATGGTCCTCCGGTTCCAGCTCCGGCAAAAACCCGTTGGTAAACCCAAGCCCCACAGTAAACGGGCGCGGCTGCAACGAAGCCAGAGTACGGTCATAGAACCCGCCCCCATACCCCAGCCGGTACCCCCCCGGCCCATACCCCACACAAGGCACAAACAGCAAGGTCGGCACGATGATCTCGGTGTCCTTGGGCTTGGGGATGCCGTAGGCGTCCTCTTCCATCGGGCAGCCCGGGTACCAGGCGTGGAAGGTCAGGGTCTTGTGCAGCTTGTCCACCACCGGCAGGCCGATGCGGCGCAGGGCCGGTTCGTCCAGCAGCTCGCCGTCTTCCTTCCAGCGGTGCAGCGCGGGCAGCGGGTCGAATTCGCCCTTGATGGGCCAGTAGGCGCCGATCATGGTGTCGGGCCGGCCCACCAGCCAGATGCGCATGACCCGCTGCAGCAGGTCGGCGCGCTCCAGGCGATCCGGCAGGTTCAGGCGTTCTTCGATCAGCGCCTTGCGTAAAGACCTTTTTTCCTCTGACTTGTCCATAATGCCCAGATGCAGTTTCGAACCATTCTGACATTGATCGTCGCTGCGGTCGCCTGCGGCGTGCAGGCCCAGTCGCGCGGCGACGACCTGATCCTGGAGATGAACCAGGCCTACAAGCGCGGCGACACGCGCAAGCTCTCGCAAATGCTGCCCCAGGTGCGCGGCCACGCACTGGAGCCCTGGGCTGCCTACTGGGAGCTGCGCGCCCGGCTGGACAGCGCCAGCGTGCAGGAGATCCAGGACTTCATGGCGCGCTGGGCCGGCACGTACCAGGAGGACCGCCTGCGCAACGACTGGCTGCTGATGCTGGGCCAGCGGCGCGACTGGACCACCTTTGAGGCCGAATACCCCAAATTCCGCATGAACGACGACCGCGAGGTGCGTTGCTACGCGCTGCTGGTGCAGCACATCACCCAGGGCGCGGGCGCCCCGGCCACGCTGGCCGACGAGGTACGGCGCAACTGGCATGCCCAGCGCGAGGCCGACGACGGCGGCGCCCACGCGGCCAGCCGGCTGATCGGCGAGCGCGACGGCGCCCGCCGATCCACGGGCATGACGGCGCAGGACGCCTGGGTCAAGGCCCGGCTGGCCACCGAGGCCAACCGCCCGCGCGCGGCCACCAAGGCGGTGGAGATCGTGTCGCCCGAATCCCTGCCGCTGCTGGCCGAGCTGAACGCCAGCCCGGTGAAGTTTTTGACCACCCGCGTGACTGCGGTGTCCAGGGTGCGCAAGGAGCTGATCACGCTGGCCCTGATCAAGCTGGCCGTGGGCGACGCCGAAGGCGCCGCGCGCCAGCTGGACAGCAAATGGGGCCCGCAGCTCAGCGCCGAGGAGCGCAACTGGGTCTGGGGCGTGATCGGCAAGCAGGCCGCGGGCAAGCTGTCCAGCGATGCCATGGGCTATTACGCCAATGTCAGCAAGGACAGCGACCTGTCTGACGACATGCTGGCCTGGAAGGTGCGCGCCGCCCTGCGCGCGGGCAGCAAGCCGCGCTGGACCGACGTGCTGTCGGCCGTGAACGGCATGAGCGACGAAGGCCAGCGCGACCCCACCTGGACGTACTGGAAGGCCCGCGCCCTCCTGGCCACCGCGCCCAACCCGTCAGACAAACGCACCGAAGCCCTGGCGATGCTGGAACGCATTGCGTCGCCGCGCGGCTTTTACGAACAGCTGGCGCTGGAAGAACTGGGCCGCAAGATCACCGCGCCCGAGCGCCCCCAGCCGCTCACGGCCGAGGAAAAAGACGCCGCCCGCCTGAACCCCGGCCTGAACCGCGGCCTGTACGCGATTGCCATCGGCCTGCGGCCCGAGGGCGTGCGCGAATGGAACTACGCCACCAACCTGCACAAGAGCGGCGGCATGAGCGACCGCGAGTTGCTGGCCGCGGCGCAGTTTGCCTGCGACCGCGAGGTCTGGGACCGCTGCATCAACACCAGCGAACGCACCCGCGAGGTGGTGGATGTGGACCAGCGCTTTCCGATGCCGTTTCGTGAATCGGTGGTGCGCCGCAGCCGCGAGATCGCGCTGGACCCGGCCTATGTGTACGGCCTGATCCGCCAGGAAAGCCGCTTCATCATGGACGCGCGCTCGCACGTGGGCGCCTCGGGCCTGATGCAGGTCATGCCCGCCACGGCGCGCTGGACGGCGAAGAAGATCGGCCTGAACAACTTCACCGCCGACCAGATCAACGACCGCGAAACCAACATCGCCATCGGCACCGGCTACCTCAAGCTGGTGCTGGACGACTTTGCCGGCTCCATGCCGCTGGCCGCCGCCGCCTACAACGCGGGCCCCGGGCGCCCACGCAGCTGGCGCGCCCCCGGTGGCACCGGCCCGGTGCTGGAGGGCGCGGCCTGGGCCGAGAACGTGCCCTTCAATGAAACGCGCGACTATGTGAAGAAGGTGGTGTCCAACGCCACCATGTACGCCGCCATCCTGAGCGGCCAGCCGCAGTCATTGAAGGCCCGCATGGGCACCGTGGGCCCGCGTGACGCGGCCCAGCCCGAACCCAACCGCGACCTGCCCTGAGGGCCCTGCAGATCATGGACATTCCCTGGTGGCAGGTCATCGGCCAGACGGTGGCGGCCGAATTCTCGGACGTGCCCGACCTGGCGCAGGCCACGCGCATCGTGCTGCGGCTGACGCTGGCCGCACTGCTGGGCGGCCTGCTGGGCATGGAGCGTGAAAACAAGGGCAAGGCCGCGGGCGTGCGCACCCACATGCTGGTGGCCATGGGCGCGGCGCTGTTTGTGCTGATACCGCAGCAGGCGGGCATCCTGCCCGCTGACCTCAGCCGCGTGATCCAGGGCGTGGTGGCCGGCATCGGCTTTCTGTGCGCGGGCAGCATCCTGAAAAGCGAGGACGAAGACCGCGTGCGCGGCCTGACGACCGCCGCCGGCATGTGGCTCACCGCGGCCATCGGCATGGCCGCCGGGCTGGGCCGTGAGGCCACGGCCGTCATCAGCACCGTGCTGGCGCTGGTGATCCTGTCGCTGGTGCCGATCGTGGTCAAAGCGATTGAAAAACCTGAGCCCCGCACCATCGTGCACGACGAAAGCAAGCCATGACACGCATCCTGATCCTGGGCGGCACCGGTTTTGTAGGCCGCCATGTGTGCGAAAAGCTGGCGCGGCTGCAGTGGCATGTGACGGTGGCCACCCGCCGCCTGGCCACGGCGCGCGACCTGATCACGCTGCCGCTTTTGCAGCCGGTCGAATGCGACGTGCACGACGAGGCTGCGCTGACCCGGCTGGTGGCGGGCCACGACGCGGTGGTGAACCTGGTGGCCATCCTGCATGGCAGCGAGGCTGCCTTCCAGCGCGCCCATGTGGAACTGCCGCAAAAGCTCGCGCGCGCCTGCGCCGCCACCGGCGTGCGCCGGGTGGTGCATGTGAGCGCGCTGGGCGCCGCGGCCAACGCAGCATCGGCCTACCAGCGCAGCAAGGCCGCGGGCGAGCAGGCCCTGCAGGCCGCAGCGCTGCAGCTGACCGTGCTGCGCCCCAGCGTGATCTTTGGGCCCGAGGACCAGTTCCTCAACCTGTTTGCAAGGCTGCAGCGGGTGTTTCCGTTCATGCCGCTGGCCGGCACGCAGGCGCGCTTCCAGCCGGTGTGGGTGGAGGATGTGGCCCAGGCCGTGGTGAACGCGCTGCAGTGGCCCGACACCATTGGCCGCACGTTTGAAGCCTGCGGCCCCGACGTGTTCACCCTGCGCGAGCTGGTGCAGCTGGCGGGCCGCTATGCGGGCTGCGAGCGGCCCGTGGTCCCCCTGCCGATGGCGCTGGGCCGGCTGCAGGCCCTGCTGATGGAACTGGCGCCCGGCGAACCGCTGATGAGCCGGGACAACCTGGACTCCATGAAAGCGGACAACGTGGCCAGCGGCACGCTGGCCGGGCTGGAGGCGCTGGGCATCACGCCCGCGGCGCTGCAGACCGTGGCCCCGCAGTACCTGGGCCCGCGCGGCGTGAGCGACGGGCTGGACCGCTACCGCCGCACGGCCGGGCGCTGAACACCCGCGCGCCCCCCAAAACACCGGCATCAATTCCGGCGTTTTTTTGCATCAATCGGCGCCGCCCGCGGGCTTAGCATCCGGTCACTTCCAACGGAGACCTCCATGCTCACCCTGTACATCGGCAACAAGAACTATTCATCCTGGTCCATGCGCCCCTGGGTCCTGCTCAAGCAGGCCGGCATTCCCTTCAAGGAAGTGATGGTGCGTTTTGATGCATCGTTCAGCTCGCCGGACTCGGACTTCAAGCGCGCAATCATGGCAGTGAACCCCGCCGGCCGGGTACCGGTGCTGGTGGACGATGGCTTTGCCGTTTGGGACACGCTGGCCATTGCCGAATATGTGGCCGAGAAATTTCCCGACAAAAAGCTGTGGCCACAAGACGCCCAGGCCCGGGCCCGCGCGCGCAGCGTCTGTGCCGAGATGCACTCCGGCTTTGGCGCGCTGCGCAATGCCTGCCCCATGAACATCGAGGCCCAGCTGGCCACCGCCGGCGCCATTGCCTGGCGCGACCAGAGCGCAGTGCGCGCCGATGTGCAACGCATCATTGACATGTGGACGCAGCTGCTGGAAGCCCACAAGGGCCCCATGCTGTTTGGCGAGTTCAGCATTGCCGATGCCTACTACGCACCGGTGTGCATGCGCATCCGCAACTACGCGCTGCCGGTGCCCGGCCACATCACCGACTACATCCGCCGCGTGTGTGCGCTGCCGGGGGTGAAGGCCTGGATCGACGATGCGCTGGCTGAAAAAGATTTTGTGGACTTTGACGAGCCTTATCGAATTACCCGATGACGGCGCCCAGACACTTCGGCGCTGTGATGAGCGCCATGGTCACGCCATTCGACAAGGACGGGCGGCTTGACCTGGACGCCGCGCAGCGCCTGGCGCGCTGGCTGGCCGCCAACGGCAACGACGGCCTGGTGGTGGCGGCCACCACGGGTGAAGCATCCACGCTGACTGACGACGAACGCTGCGACCTGGTGCAGGCCGTGGCGCAGGCGGTGACCATCCCCGTGCTGGCCGGCACCGGCAGCAACGATACGGCCCACAGCGTGATGCTCACGCGCCGCGCGCAAAGCCTGGGCGCGGCGGGCGTGCTGGTGGTGGCGCCGTATTACAACCGCCCGCCGCAAGCCGGCATTGAGGCGCACTTTCGCGCGTGCGCCGGCGCGACAACGCTGCCCGTGATGATCTACGACGTGCCCACCCGCACCAACCGTCGCGTGGCCAGCGACGTACTGCTGCGGCTTTTCACCGACGTGCCCAACATCGTGGCGTTCAAGGATGCCACGGGCGACCCGCCTGCGGCCGCGGCGCTGGTGGCGCAGGCCGGTCAGCACTTTGACCTGTATTCGGGGGATGACCCTTACACCTTGCCCCTTCTGGCCTGCGGCGCGGTGGGTGTGGTGGGAACCAGCACGCACTGGACGGGGGCTCTGTTCCAGCAGATGGTGGCGGCTGTTGCGTACGGCGATCTTGCATCGGCGCGGGCAGTGCAGGCACGGCTGCTGCCGTCGTTTGCGTTCATCAACAGTGAGGAGTGCGTGTTCTCGATGGCGATCAAGGTGATGTTGAGGGTGTTGGGGCATGAGGTGGGGGAGTGCCGGTTGCCGTTGCCGGCTGCGCCGGCGGGGACTGCTGAACACGCACGTGTGGTGTGGGATCAGTTGCAACTGGCTTGAATCTTCTTTTTTTGTTGTTTTTGTTGGTTGCTGTTTCACCTCGCTTTCCCCCCCTATCCCCCCAGCCCCCTTTCCACCCCCGCCGGGGTGGAAAGGGGGAGCCCTGATTCTGAATTTGCGCGCCGGACGCCTGAAGAACTGGGGTGAGGCTGCGGTACACCCGTGAACGCCACGGCCAGTGCCAACAGTTGGGGCGGTGGCTGCCCATCACATGCCAACGCGAGCCGCGCGCGAAGCGCGCGCTGGCTCGTCCTGCCACGCAAAGCGGACAGCGGTGCCGATCAACCCTGCCAGCCACTGCCCCAACAGCAGGCCAGGGCCGTGGCGGACCAGCCCGTGCCGCAGCTTGTCCCCGATTCTTCAGCTAGCCGGAGCGACGCCATCAAATCCAGGCTCCCCTTTCCACCCCGGCGGGGGTGGAAAGGGGCGGGGGGGATAGGGGGGGAAACAAGAGGTGCCCCGCACACCAAAAAGCTAAACTGAACAAATGCAAATCTACCGAGTCGGCGGCGCAGTCAGAGATGCCCTGCTGGGCCTCCCCGTCCACGACCACGACTGGGTAGTCGTCGGTGCTACACCAGAAGAGCTGATGCAACAGGGCTACCTGCCAGTAGGCAAAGACTTCCCCGTCTTCCTGCACCCCCAGACCCGAGAGGAATACGCCCTTGCGCGAACAGAGCGCAAGACCGCACCGGGCTACCAGGGCTTTGCCATCCATGCCGACCCGGGCGTCACGCTGGAGCAGGACCTGGCCCGGCGCGACCTGACCATCAATGCCATCGCCCAGGCCGCTGACGCCACCGGCACCGACGGCCTGGTGGATCCCTATGGCGGCCAGCGCGACCTGAAAGCCCGAGTGCTGCGCCATGTGACCGAAGCCTTCCGTGAAGACCCGGTGCGCATCCTGCGGCTGGCGCGGTTTGCCGCGCGCTTTGCCGACTTCACCGTGGCGCCAGAGACGCTGGCGCTCATGAAGCACATGGTGGCCGACGGCGAGGTGGACGCGCTGGTGGCCGAGCGCGTGTGGCAGGAGCTGGCGCGCGGGCTGATGGCGCCCCGGCCGTCGCGCATGTTCGAGGTACTGCGCGAATGCGGCGCGCTGGCACGGCTGTTGCCCGAGGTGGACCGCCTGTGGGGCGTGCCGCAGCGGCCCGAATACCACCCCGAGGTGGACACGGGCGTGCACCTGATGATGGTGCTGGACATGAGCGCGCAGCTGGCCGCCCCGCTGGCCACGCGCTTTGCCTGCCTGTGTCACGACCTGGGCAAGGGCACCACGCCGGCGGACGTGCTGCCGCGCCACATCGGCCACGAGGAACGCAGTGCGCGGCTGCTGCGCGGCGTGTGCGAGCGCCTGCGCGTGCCGGTGGAATGCCGCGAGCTGGCCGATGTGGTGGCGCGCGAGCACGGCAACATCCACCGCAGCGGTGAGTTCAACGCCGCAGCGCTGGTGCGGCTGCTGGAGCGCTGCGACGCCCTGCGCAAACCGGACCGCTTTGGCCAGGTGCTGCTGGCCTGTGAATGCGATGCACGCGGCCGCCTGGGCCTGCAGGGCAACCCCTACCCCCAGCGGCCCCGGCTGCTGGCGGCGCTGGCGGCGGCGCAGTCCGTCGTGACCGCCGAGGTTGCGCAGCAGGCGGCCGAAGCCGGGGCGAGGGGCCCGCAGGTGGGCGAGAAGATCCACCGCGCGCGGGTGGCGGCGGTGCACCAGGCTTTGCCCGACTGATTCCGCGGGTTGCTCCAATACCCCTGGGGGTTTGGCATGGGTTTTGCGATGATGGGTGCATGGGTTCCCCGCAGCGCAATTACCTCAACCACACCCTGGCCGACGGTGTGCGCAAGGTCGGCTTTCGCAAATGGTACGAGCGCGAGCTCTTGTCCAGCCACGCGCACATGGTGCTGGCCCTGCTGGCCACCGTGGCGCTGCTGGGCAGCTTTGAGGCGTTTCGTGGCGGCACCATGGCGGAAAAGCTCATGGATGTGCTGTTCATCATGGTGAGCGCCGCGATTGCCCTGTGGGCGCTGCGTCGCTACCTGGTGCTGCTAGGCCATGCCGAGCTGATCGCCAACCAGGCCAATTGCCCCAGTTGCACCGAATACGGCCGCTTTGAAATACTGGAAGAAGACCGGCGAACCCAGCGCATGCAGGTGCGCTGCCGCAAATGCGCGGGGCTGTGGCAAATCGAAGACTGAGCGCGGTCCGCCCCATTGCGCCGCAGCGCAATCACCCCAACAGCGCCAGCGCCGCGTAATCACCCACACCCAGGCCCAGGCCGGCCGGCACCAGCTGCGCACCGGCGGTCAGCGCGGGCAGCTTGCCATCGACCTGCGCCTGCAGGCGCGGCAGCAGCAGCGTGCGGTGGTGCCAGAACACGCTGCCGCCCAGGCTGATGCGCTGCAGGTCCAGCGTGGCCACCAGGTTGTAGAGCATGCGGCCCAGCACGCGGCACAGCGCGTCCACGCGCGCCAGCGCCGCCGCATCACCCGCGTGCGCGGCGTCCAGCAGTGCGGCCGCACCCTGGCCGAAGCGGCGCTCAAACGCATTGCCGGCCACCAGGCCTTCCACATCGCCCACATTGCCGCAGCCGCACAGTGCGTTGCTGTCGTCGTCGCTCACAAACATGTGGCCGGCATGGCCGGCGTTGCCATGCTTGCCGCGCAGCACGCGGCCGTCCACGCACAGGCCCACGCCGATGCCCGTGCTCCAGGTGACGTAGGCGCAATGGTCCACGCCCTGCAGCGCGCCCCAGCGGCGCTCGGCCTCCAGCGCGGCGATGCAGTCGTTTTCAACCCGCAGCGTGGCAAACCGTTCGCGCAGCGGCGCCTCCAGCGGGGCGCTGAGCCAGTCATTGGGCAGGCCACGCGCCGGGCCGGCCAGGCCGCCGCAGATGTTGGGGCCGGCCAGCTCAATGCAGCCAGCGTTCAGCACAAAGGGGCCGCATGACGAAACGCCTGCGGCGGTGATGGCGGTGGGCGCGACAGCCGCTTCAGCGCACACCTCGTCCACCAGCCGCAGCACCTGGCGGGCCAGTGCGTCGTTGTCACCGGTTTTGGCGGTGGGCTCGGCGCGGCGGGCCTTGAGCGGTGGCGGCGCGCCCGCACCCAGCGTGTCGGGCGCCAGGCTGACCGCTACCTTGGTCCCGCCGATATCGATGCACGCGCGCATGCCGGTCAACGCCTTTCAGACAAAGCGCGCAATCAGCGCAGCCACCATGCTCAGGATCAGTGTGGAACTGAGCGGTATGAACCATTCGCGGCCAAACAGGCGGAAGCGGAAATCCCCCGGCAGCTTGCCCACGCCCAGCTTTTGCAGCAGAGGCGTGAACCAGCTGATGAGCATGAGCGCAAGAAAGATGACGATGAGCCAGCGGATCATGCGGCCATCATAGGGGGGCTTGGCATCACAGTGTGTGGCTGCGGTCGCCGGCGGCAAAGCCCAGCGGCTCCCAGCCGGCCTGCGGCGACAGCGCAATGACCTTGAACAGCTCGCCCATCTCATGCTCGTTCAGCAGCTTGAGTGCGTGGATGCGTTCTGCCGGGGTTGCATGCTCCATCAGGCCTACGATGCCGCAGTTCATCAAAAACCGCGCCTGGCTGGTGTAGCCCAGGGTGCCCAGGCCGGCCTCCTGCGCGGCCAGCGCCACGCCGGTGAAGTTGACATGCACCGTGATGTCCTTCAGCCCCACGTCCACCAGCGGATTGGTGTCAGCCTGGTGGGCGCGGTGGCACATCAGCGTGCCCATGTGGCGCTGGGGGTGGTAGTACTCTGACTCGCCAAACCCGTAGTCGATGAAGAACGCCGCGCCGCGCTGGAGCCGGTCGGCCAGCGTGCGCATGAAGGCCTCGGCCTGGGGGTGGACTTCGCTCAGGTAGTCGTGCTCACCCTCAATGTCCACCGGCGGGCGCTGGTCGGTCGGCGTGTCGGCAAACACCGGCCGGCCGTCGTGCCAGGCCACGCCGCGCTCGTGCCACACACCGGCGGTGCGCACCAGCAGCCGGGCCGGCATGGCGTCCAGCACCTCGTTGCCCACCACCACGCCGTGCAGCGCCTCGGGCAGCTCGCTGGCCCAGTGCACGCGCGATGCGTGCGCGGCCAGCGTCTGCTGCTGGCGCGCGCGCAGGGTGCCCGACAGGTCCACGATGGTGTAGCTGTCCACCTTGTCGCCAAGGGCATCCAGCAGCTGCAGGGCCAGCGCGCCGGAGCCGGCGCCAAATTCCCAGACCTCGCGCGTGCCGGTGGCGTCCAGCGCCTGGGCCACCTGCGCGGCCAGTGCACGGCCGAACAGGGGCGACAGCTCGGGTGCCGTCACAAAGTCGCTGCCTGATTCAGGCATCAGGCCGAACTTGCGCGAATCATTCGCGTAGTAGCCCAGGCCCGGCGCATACAGCGCCAGCGCCATGAAACGGTCAAAGGGGATCCAGCCACCGGCCTGGCTGATGGCGCGCTGCATCAGGGCCTGCATGGCGCTCGTTAAACTGCGGTCTTGTGTCGTCACCCGTGGATTGTCCCTGAATGTCTATCGCTCCCCCCCGCACTGTGCTGGTCACTGGCGCCGCCAAACGGCTGGGCCGCGAGATTGCGCTGGCGCTGGCCGCCGGCGGCTGGCGCGTGGCCGTGCACTACCGCGGCTCGCAGGCTGAGGCACAGGCCACAGCCGCCGAATGCGCCGCGCTGACACCGGGCGCGGCCACCTTTCAGGCCGACCTGGGCGACGAGGCAGCCGCGCGCGCCCTGCTGCCCACGGTGGCGGCGCAGATGGGCGCTGTGGATGCGGTGGTGAACAGCGCGTCGCTGTTCGAGCACGACACCGCAGGCTCGTTCAGCTTTGCCGCGCTAGACGCGCACCTGCGCACCAACACCGGCGCCGCCGTGCTGCTGGCGCAGGCGCTGCATGGGCATCTGAAGGACCGCAACGCCATGGGCGTGGTGGTGAACCTGCTGGACCAGAAGCTGTGGAACCCCAACCCCGACTTTTTCAGCTACACCCTGTCCAAGGCCGCGCTCGAAGCCGCCAACACGCTGATGGCGCAGGCCTTTGCCCCCGCGCTGCGCGTGGTGGGCGTGGCGCCGGGCCTCACGCTGACCAGCCACATGCTGAGCGACGACAAATTTGAAGCGCTGCACAAGCTGTCGCCGCTGGGCCGGTCGTCCACTGCGGCGGACGTGGCGGCCACCGTGAAATTTGCGCTGGAGAACCAGTCCATCACCGGCACCACGCTGCTGGTGGATGGCGGCCAGCACCTGATGAAATTTGACCGCGATTTTTCGCTGATGTAATGCTGACCAAAGGCACACAGATCCTGCACCTCACCGGGCTGCGCTTTGACGCCAACCTGGGCATCCTCGACTTTGAAAAGACGGCCCCCCAGCCCATCCTGGTGGACGCCGAGCTGAACCTGGGCACGCAGGACCTGCGCCCGCGCGACGACGAGATCAACCATGTGCTGGACTACCGCAAGGTGCGCCAGATCATCATTGACGAATGCACGGCCGAGCATGTAAACCTGCTGGAAAGCCTGATCGGCAAGCTGGCCCAGCGCCTGATGCAGCTGCCCGGCGTGCTGGGCGTGCGCGTGAAGATCGCCAAGCTGGAGATCTTTGACGACTGCGAAGTGGCGATCAGGGTGGAGACGGGGCAGTGGTGAGCCTCACCGCCCCTGCACCAGCGTCACGCTGCGCAGCGGCTTGAGCACACTGGACGGCGTCATGCCGAAGGTCTGGCGGAAGGTCCGGCTGAAGTGGGACGAATCCACAAACGCGCCTTCCAGCGCGGCGTCGGTCAGGCGGGGCGACGTGGCCAGGCCCGCGAGCGCCGAGCGCACCTGCGCCCACACCCGGTAGCTGCGAAAGCTCACGCCCGCCTCCTGGCGGAACAGGTGGTTGAACCGCGACGCTGACAGGTGCGCCGCAGTGGCAGCCGTGTTGCGGTTGACGGCCACACCCCCACCCTGACGCAAGCTGCGGATACCGTGGGCAATGCGCGGGTCCAGCGGCGCGGCGGCCTTCAGCCTGAACGCCAGCAGGGCAGGTAAATCAAAACTGCACAGGCGGGCCTGCACCACGCTGCGCGAGCCCACACGCACGGCCGGGTCCAGCATCACGCCGCCGCTGCGGGCCAGCCAGGGCAACAGCGCGCGGGTCTCCGGTGCGTCGGGCTCCAGGTACATCACGGCCACCTGCTCGCCCTGCGGGTCAAACACATGCTCGACGCCCGTACCGACGAGCGCGCTGTGGCAGGTCACCACCGAGCCGCCGGGCAGGTGCAATGCAAACCGGCCCGACAGGCCCAGCAGGAAGACCGGGCACGCGTGGCGATGCTGCCCGGTGGCCGGCATGTCACCCGTGTAGAGCGCCCGGTCGGTGCCCAACACCAGGGCGTTAGCCGATGGCATAGCCCAAACCTGCAAGTCTTGTCCTGCCGTTGTGGATAGCCTCACGCCTGCAAAAAACAGAATGGAGCACTTTGTGAAACACACCGCCCTGGCCGTTGCTGCCGTTCTTGTCGCCCTGCTGGCGGCGGCATGGTATGGCCTGCCCGCGCAACTCAAGCCGCCCCTGCTCGCGGCCAACCGCGCCACGGCCGGTCTGACTGAAAGGACCGTCAGCGCCGCGCAGCACCACATCCACTACCTGGACAACGGCCAGGACGGTCGCCAGGGTGTGCCGGTGTTGCTGCTGCACGGGATCTTTGCCGAAAAGGACCATTGGGTTGATTTTGCACGGGCCATGCCCGGCCAATACCGCATCATCGCGCCTGATCTGCCCGGCTTTGGCGAAAGCGGGCGGCTGGACGGCCAGGCCTATGACTACGACGCCCAGGTGCGCCACCTGCTGGCATTCATGGATGCGCTGGGCATCGCCCAGGCCCATGTGGCCGGCAGCTCCATGGGCGGCACCCTCGCGGCGCTGCTGGCCATCCAGCACCCGGGTCGGGTCAACAGCGTGGCCTTCATCGGCTCGCCCCACGGCATCCGCTCGCCCCGGGCCAGCGAGATGGACCGCCAGATCGATGCCGGCCAGGCGCCCCTGGTGGCGCGCGACCGCGCGGAGTTCGACGCCATGATGCAGCTGGTGTTTGCCCAGCCGCCGTTCCTGCCCTACCCCATCCTGAAGTCCGCCGAAATGGACGCACTGCGCCTGGCCACCTCCAACCAGCGGCTGTGGAATGCCCAGCTCAAGGACCGCTACCTGCTGGACGCGCGCATCGCGCAGCTCAAGCAGCCTGTGCTGGCCCTGTGGGGAATGGAGGACCGGGTGTTTGATGTGTCTGGCGCCAGTGTGCTGCGCGACAGGCTGCCGCAAGCCCGCATCATCACGCTGCCTGGCGTGGGCCATTTGCCCATGATGGAAACGCCCGGCGACAGTGCTGCGGCCTATGCGGACTATCTGGCGGGGCTGGTCGCCTCAAGCCCGCAGCCCAGGTCCACGACCATGAGGTGAAAGCTGTTGCGCAAGCCCACCTTGCGAAAGCCGCAGCGCTCGTACATCGCAATGGCCGGGTTCTGCGGATGCACCGTCAGCGACACCTGGGCATAGCCCGCCGCGCGCGCGGCATCGAGCGCCGCCCGCATCAACGCCCGGCCATGGCCCTGGTGCTGGAATGCGGGCAACAAGGAAATACCCAGCTGTGGCGTGCGCTCGTCCACATACGCCAGCCCCTTGCCATCAGGCACCAGCCGCATCCAGCAGGCGCCTGCATCCACGCCATCGACCTGCGCCACCACACCCACATCCCCGGGGCGCCCCCAGCCTTCGGCATAGATGCGCACCGGCGGCGCATCCAGCACCTCGATCGGGCGAAGACCCGCAGGCGGCGGGTCCCACAGGGCCACATGCAGCCAGTGCCACAGGGCCTGCTGGTCGGCGGGGGTCAGGGGGCGGAAGGTCAGCATGGCGGGGCTACAGCTTGTGTGCGCCATCCAGTTTCGACATCGCCTTGTCAAAGGTACCCAGCGGCAAATGACCAGCCTTGCGCGCCACCTCCAGCACCAGGCAATCCGAAAAGCCCAGGGCAGGTTTCGCCTTGAAGTTCACCAAGGCGGCGGCCACCACGTCGGCGTCCTGCAGAACCAGGCTTTCGTGCGCCAGCAGCAAATCAAGCGCGACCGCGATCTGCGCGGCCGTGCGACCGTACACGGCGTCCAGCACCCACAGGCATTCGGCCAGCACCAGGTGGGACACCCAGGCGCCCCGGGCAATGAACTCATCTGCCTGCGCCGCCTGTCTGGCGTCGTCGCGCGCCAGCAGGCGAACCAGCACGTTGGTATCAACCGCCAGCATGCCGGCGCTTCACATGCGAGCGAATGCCTTGCTTGAGTTCGGCAAGCGTCCTGGCCGGACCGGCCGAACCGGCCTCGGGAAACAAGGCCTGATGAACCTCGGCCGTGGCATGGCGGCCGGCACGCCGCACCACCACATGGTCTCCTTCCTGGGTCCACTCCAGCGTTGAGCCGGGTGCAATACCCAGCAAGGTGCGAAATGCCGCAGGCACGGATACCTGACCTTGGGACGTGACTTTGGTGTGGATTTGCATCATCGGAACATGATAATCTTATTACCCGGGTAATACAAATCATGCACTGGCACGCCAACACCGGAATTCCCCACCAGTGAGACAATCCACCCCATGAGTGCCGTCTGGATTGACAACGAACCCGCCCCCGCTGGCGCCGCGCCCGCGCGCGACCTGAAGATCGAGCGCGAGACGCACAAACTGGAAAAGCGCCTGTGCCGGCTGATGGGCCAGGCCATCGTGGACTTCAACATGATTGAAGAAGGCGACAAGGTCATGGTGTGCCTGTCGGGCGGGAAAGACAGCTACGGCATGCTGGACATCCTGCTGAAAATGCAGGCGCGCGCGCCCATCAATTTTTCCATCATCGCCGTCAACCTCGACCAGAAGCAGCCCGGCTTTCCCGAGCACATCCTGCCGGAATACCTCACAGCCCTGGGCATCCCGTTCCATATCGAGAACCAGGACACCTATTCCATCGTCAAGGACAAGATCGCGCCGGGCAAGACCATGTGCAGCCTGTGCAGCCGGCTGCGCCGCGGCATTCTGTACCGCGTGGCCGACGAGCTGGGCGCCACCAAGATCGCGCTGGGCCACCACCGCGACGACATGCTGCAGACCTTCTTTCTGAACATGTTCTTTGGCGGCAAGCTCAAGGGCATGCCGCCCAAGCTGGTCAGCGACGACGGCAAGCACATCGTGATCCGCCCGCTGGCCTATGTGCCCGAGAAGGACCTGATCCGCTGGGCCGAACACAGGCAGTTCCCCATCATCCCCTGCACGCTGTGCGGCAGCCAGGAAAACCTGCAGCGCAAGCAGGTGGGCGCCATGCTGCGCGAGTGGGACAAGAAGCACCCCGGGCGTATCGAGAACATGTTCAGCGCGTTACAAAATGTCGTGCCTTCGCACCTGGCCGACGGAACACACTACGACTTCAAGGGTCTGAAAGCCACGGGCGTGGCCAGTGAAGACGGCGACAAGGCGTTTGACACCGAGGATTTCCCGGCCGCGCCCACGCTGCCCGGCCTGCAAGTCGTGCGCCTCTGAGCCGGGCCGCGCGGGCTGCCCACCGGAGGTCATTCATGCCAAATCTGTTCTTCACCACGGCGCTGCGCCGCCTTGCACTGCTGGCGGCAGCCGTCCTCGTCACCGGCTGTGCGTCCACCTTCCAGCTGGACAACGAGGTGCGCAGCTTCTCCAGCCTGCCTGCCGTGCCGGCCAACCCGGCCTACCGGTTCGAGCGCCTGCCATCGCAGCAAAACGACCAGCAGGCCCAGGTGGAAGCCTGGGCCGACCCGGCCCTGTTCCGCGCAGGCTTGAAGCGTGACGACGCCGCACCGCGCTACAGCGTGCAGGTGGCAGCGCGCGTGCAGCGCATCCTTTCGCCTTGGGCCGACCCCTGGGACGGCTGGGGCGGCGGCTTCGGGCCGGGCTTTTTTGCAGGGCCGGGGCCGTACTGGATGTCGCCCTTTGCCCGCATGGAACAGCCCTGGTACCGGCGCGAGGCCAGCGTGATCCTGCGCGAGCTGGCCACACAGAAGGTGGTGTACGAAAGCCACGCCGTCAGCGACGGCCCCTGGACGGACAACGCCGCCGTGATCCCCGCGATGTTCGACGCCGCCTTGCAGGGCTTCCCCGCAGCGCCGCAGGGCGTGCGCCGTGTCAACATCCAGGTGCCGGCGCGCTGAAGCCCGGCGCCACAACAACACACAGACACCCCTGACCTTGGACGCCACCCGCATCATTGCCATCCGCCATGGCGAAACCGCCTGGAATGTAGACACCCGCATCCAGGGCCACCTGGACATTCCCCTGAACGACACCGGCCTGTGGCAGGCGCAACGCGTGGCCGCCGCGCTGGCGGGCGAACCGATCGCCGCGGTGTACGCCAGCGACCTGAAGCGCGCCCACACCACCGCCGGCGCCATCGCCCAGGTGGCAGGGCTGGGCGTGGTGGCGCACACGGGCCTGCGCGAGCGCAGCTTTGGCGTGTTTGAGGGCAAGACCTTCACCGAGATCGACGCCACCTGGCCCGACGACGCACAGGCCTGGCGCAAGCGCGTGCCCGACTGGGCCCCCGCGGGCGGCGAATCGCTGCTGACCCTGCGCGAGCGCATTGCGCAGACCGCGCAGGCGCTGGCGCAGCAGCACATGGGCGAGCAGATCGTGCTGGTGGCCCACGGCGGCGTGCTGGACGTGCTGTACCGCATTGCCACCGGCCAGGAGCTGCAGGCGCCGCGCACCTGGCAGCTGGGCAATGCCTCCATCAACCGGCTGCTGTGGACGCCACAGGGCTTTTCACTGGTGGGCTGGGCCGACACCCGCCACCTGGACCAGGAAACACGCGATGAAACCCACACCTGAGCCCAAGGCCGACCCCAAAAAAGAAGCCGTGCCCGAGACGCTGCGCGAGCTGGTCGGCCAGCCGGTGCAGGCCATTGACACCCCTGCCCTGGTGGTGGACCTGGACGCCATGCAGCGCAACCTGGGCCGCATGGCCGACTTTGCCAAAAAGCACAACATCCGCTGGCGCCCGCACGCCAAGATGCACAAGAGCGCGGCCATTGCGCGGCTGCAGATGCAGGCCGGCGCCATCGGCGTGTGCGTGCAAAAGACGGCCGAGGCCGAGGCCATGGTGGCCGGCGGCGTGACCGACGTGTACATCAGCAACGAAGTCATCGCGCCGCACAAGCTGGCCCGGGTGGCGGCGCTGGCCCACCAGCTGTCGGCGGTGCGCGGCCGCCTGGCCATTGCGGTGGACAGCGAAGAAGGCGTGACGCGCCTGGCCCAGGCCATGAACGAGGCGCGCACGCGCCACGGCCAGGCCGCGGTGATTGATGTGTTTGTAGAGATTGACGTGGGCCAGCGCCGCTGCGGCGTGCCGCCCGGCGGCGCCGCCGTGCCGCTGGCGCTGGAAATCCGCAAGCACGCGGCCCTGCGCTTTGCCGGGCTGCAGGCCTACCACGGCCGCGCCCAGCACCTGCGCACCGCGCAGGAGCGGCGCGAGGCCATTGCCATTGCGGTGGACGACGTGGTGTTCACCCGCAAGCTGATTGAAGCGCAAGGCGTGCCGGTGGACCTGGTGACCGGCGCGGGCACCGGCAGCCTGGTGCTGGAGGCCGCCAGCGGCGTCTATGGAGAACTGCAGGCAGGCTCGTTCATGTTCATGGACGCGGATTACGCGCAGAACGAACGCGACCCGGCGCAGCCGAACTTTGAGCATGCGCTGTTCGTCAAGACGCAGGTCATCAGCACCTGCGCCACCCACGCCGTGTGCGACGCAGGCCACAAGAGCCATGCGATTGATTCGGGCCTGCCGCGCGTGCACGCGTTTGACGAAAGCAGCGCGCTGGACTACTTCAACGGCGGCGACGAGCACGGCATCCTGCGCACCGCCGGCAGCGGCCAGCGCCTGCCGGCCCTGGGCCGCTACCTGTGGCTGATCCCCGGCCACTGCGACCCTACGGTCAACCTGCACAACTTCATGATCGGCGTGACCGGCGGCCTGCGCAGCGGCAAGGTGGACAAGATCATCAGGGTTGACGCCAGAGGCGCGCTGACCTGATCGGGTCAACCAGCGTTGTTGGCGTCAGCAGCCGCGCGCACAGCCGGCAGTTGCGCCAACAGGCGGGGCAGCGCAGTCTGAACCGTGTCCCACACCACCTCCAGGTCGATATCAAAGTAGCCATGCGCAATGCGATTGCGCATGCCTTTCATGCTTCGCCAGGGCACCTCGGGGTGCTGCATCAGAAACGGCTCATGCAGGGCCAGCAATTTGGTGGCAGCCTCACCCACGATGATGAGGTTCAGGATCACCGCCTGCTGCGTCCGTCGGTCCTGCAGAAAATCCGCTTTCGAAAGGCTTTGTACATAAGTGCAGGCCTGACGCGCCGCGTCTGCCATGTGCTCGATGTAGTCCGGCAGGCGGTGACGTTCGCTCATACCGGTCGGGCTTGCGCCAGCACCTGGTCGCGAAACTTCAGCGGAAGGTCGCCAGGCGTCAGCAGATCCACGGGCACACCCAGCATCTCTTCCAGTTCCACCTGCAGGCCCCCCAGGTCGAACAGCGTGGTGCCCGGCAGCGGGTCCACCAGCAGATCGAGGTCGCTGCCGTCGGCGTCCTGTCCATACAGGGCCGAACCGAACACCCGCGGATTCGCCGCCCTGTACCGCGCCACCAGCGCGTGAACGGCGTTGCGTTGCAGGGAAAGCGCGGCAGAGGGTTTCATCGCCGCTATCTTAGCGCCCACCCTTCCTCAGGGTTGACGCCAGAGGCGCGCTGACCTGATCGGGCTGAAAATGCGGCCATGAGCCCGAGCCAGATCATCGTCTTAGCCACGCCCGTTTTCTTTTTGCTGATCGCGATCGAATTCGCCTGGGGCTACAAAAAGGCGCGCAACACCTACCGCCTGAACGACGCGATCAACAGCATCAGCCTGGGCATGCTCAGCCAGATCAGCGCGGTATTCACGCGGCTGTTCCGCGTGGGCATCTACACCGCCATCTATTCCACCGTGGCGATCTGGCCCGACAGCGCGTTCTGGACCAGCTGGTACGGCTGGCTGCTGGCGCTGGTGTTTTATGACTTCTGCTACTACTGGCTGCACCGCGCGGGCCACGAGAGCGCTGTGTTCTGGGCCGCGCATGTGGTGCACCACCAGAGCCAGGACTACAACCTGTCTACCGCGCTGCGCCAGACCAGCTCAGGCGCGCTGCTGGGCTGGGTGTTTTATGTGCCCATGGCGGTGGCGGGCGTGCCGCCGCTGGTGTTTGGCGTGGTGGCGCTGGTGGATCTGCTGTACCAGTTCTGGGTGCACACCGAGCATGTGCCCAAGCTCGGCTGGTTTGACCGCTGGTTCTGCAGCCCGTCCAACCACCGCGTGCACCATGCCGTGAACGACCGCTACCTGGACCGCAACTACGGCGGCATCCTCATCATCTGGGACCGCATCTTCGGCAGCTTCAAGGAAGAAGACGAAAAGTGCGTGTACGGCACGCGCAAGCCGCTGAACAGCTGGGACCCGCTGTGGTCCAACGCCGAGGTGTACTGGGCCCTGCTCAAGGATTCATGGCATGCGCGCAGCTGGGCCGACAAGCTGCGCGTGTGGTTCAAGCCGCCGGGCTGGCGGCCGGCCGACGTGGCGCAGCGTTTTCCATCCGCGCCGTTTGACATGCAGCGGGTGGAGCGCTTCCATCCGCCCATGCGCCGCGCGGTGATGTGGTTTGGCGCAGTGCAGTTCATCGTCTTGCTGCAGGGCGTGGCGGCCTTTTTGTGGTTTGCCGACAGCATGCCGCTGGCGCAGTCTGCCGTGTGGCTGGGCGTGCTGGCGGCCAGCCTGTGGGCCATTGGCGCGGTGATGCAGGGGCGCATCACCATGACAGAAGCGCTGATGGTGGAGTCCGCCGCGCTGGCCACCGCCACGGCGGCGCTGGGGTTCATTGAGCTGCACCGCATCTTCAAGCCGCTGACCATGGTGCTGGCCATGGCGTATGTGTTGCTGCGCGCGGGCGGCCTGGCAGGCCTGGGGCGCTTTGAGGCGCTGCTGCTGGGAGCGCTGGCGATGTCGCTGGTGGGCGATGCGTTCCTGATGTTCCCGGGCTATTTCATTCCCGGGCTGGTGTCGTTCCTGATCGCGCACCTGCTGTACATCGCGCTGTTCCGCATGGGGCAGGCCTGGTTTCCCAGCCGGCGTGCGCTGGGCGTGACCCTGGCATTTGGCGCGGTGATGTATGCGTACCTGTGGCAAGGCGGCCTGCCCGACGCACTGCGCGTGCCGGTGGCAGCCTATGTGATCGTCATCGCGCTGATGGCTGCGCAGGCCATCGGCCGCGCCACGGTGCTTCGCGATGGGGCCGCGGTGGGCGTGGCCATTGGCGCGGGCTTTTTCATGCTCAGCGATTCACTGCTGGCGGTGAACAAGTTTGTGTCGCCACTGCCAATGGCGCAGGTGTGGGTGCTGAGCACCTACTACATCGCGCAGATTTTGATCGTGCTGAATGTTCAGCGGCGAACAGGCGCGATGCACGCCTGAAGTATTCGGCACATGGACACGCTCACACCCGATCAACGCAGCGCCAGGATGGCGCTGGTCCGATCCAGAGCGACCAACCCGGAGATGGTGGTACGGAACTTTGTTCGCCAGTTGGGGTATCGATTTCAAACCAATCGTGTTGATCTATCTGGCAAACCGGATCTTGTGTTTCCTGACAGGAAAAAAGTCATCTTCGTTCACGGCTGCTTCTGGCATCGTCATAATCAATGCTCGCTGGCCCGGTTGCCCAAAAGTCGCCTTGATTTCTGGGGGCCAAAGTTGGCGCGCAACTGGTCGAGAGACCGCGTGAACCGGGCAAGCCTCACCAGACAGGGTTGGACAAGCTTGGTGATCTGGGAGTGCGAACTGCGCGACCCTTTCAAGGTAATGACAAGAACGCTTGCGTTTCTGGAGGAATGAGTAATGGCCCTGAAGTCGATTGAGCTTTTTGCCGGCGCGGGTGGCTTGGCAATGGGTGTCGCCTTGGCAGGCTTTCGCTCCCAAGCCGTCGTTGAATGGGACAAGTGGGCCTGCGACACCATTCGACAGAACCAGCTGGGTGGCCATCCCCTGGTTCAGGACTGGCCCGTGGTCGAGGGCGACGTCCGGCACTGGACAAGTTCGCTCACCGCCGCGGACACCGCTGGCGAATTGGACTTGGTGGCTGGGGGCCCCCCTTGTCAGCCATTTTCGATGGGGGGAAAGCACAAGGCGCATCAGGACACGCGTGACATGTTTCCGGCAACGGTGGACGTGATCCGGCGCTTCCAACCGCGTGCCTTTATCGTCGAAAACGTGAAAGGTCTGACGCGCTCGTCATTTCACAACTATTACCAGCACATCCTTTTGCAGCTGGAATTTCCCGAGATTGCGCGCCGCCCGGATGAAAGCTGGATGGATCACTACCAACGCCTGCAGCGATTCAAAACCTCCAAGCGACGGTCAGCCTCGGGGCTCGCCTACAACGTTGTTCCAACCCTGGTGAACGCGGCCAACTATGGCGTCCCGCAGAAGCGGGAACGGGTTTTCATCGTCGGGTTTCGCAAGGATCTGCACACCCAATGGTCATTTCCGCGCGAAACGCATTCCTGGGATGCGTTGCTGCATGACCAGTGGGTTACAGGGGAGTATTGGGACAGGCACAAGGTAGCCAAGCGCGATCGCCCCGCCCCGCCGACGGCCAACGAGGCATTGATTGCGCGACTCAAGGGGCTGGGCCTGCCACCGATGCATGCGCCTTGGCGCACCGTCCGCGACGCCTTGGTGGGGCTTCCTGATCCGGGAGCAGGGGACGCAAACGTACTGAATCACCGACTCCAACCCGGTGCGCGCGTATATCCTGGACACACGGGCAGTCCCATTGATTTGCCCGCCAAAACCCTGAAGGCTGGCGATCACGGCGTGCCTGGCGGCGAGAACATGTTGGTCAAGACCAATGGCGATGTCAGGTATTTCACTGTCCGAGAGTCCGCTCGTCTCCAGACTTTCCCGGATGGCTACGCGCTGCACGGCTCATGGACTGAGGCGATGCGGCAGTTAGGCAATGCCGTGCCAGTGACTCTGGGCAAGGTCGTGGCCGCCAGCGTGGCGCAGCACTTAATCGAAGTGTCGATGAACGCTGCCAGACGCGGCGACAAGACCACGAATGTGCAACGTGTCCTGGCATGATTGATCCGGCCCCCTACAACCCGCTGGACAAGCACAACCTTGGCGCGAGCGTGGCCGAGGCATTGCTGGGTCGCAAACTGCGCCCTCTCGGGGGATTGCCTTCATTCCACGGCGCGGGAATCTACGCGATCTACTACTCCGGAAAATTTCCCGCGTATGCCCAGCTGAGCGCAAGAAATCTGGAGTCGCAAGATGGCCCTACTTTGCCAATTTACGTTGGCAAGGCTATTCCCTCCGGGGGCCGCAAAGGAGCCCCGGCGACGGAAGCAGGCAAATCCAGAGCGCTATGGGCGCGGCTGAAGGAACACGCTGAAAGCATTGCCGCCACGACACTGAACCTGCAGGATTTTCAATGTCGCTACCTGGTGGTGGACGACATCTGGATACCGCTCGGTGAATCATTGCTGATCGCGAAATTCACCCCCATCTGGAACTCCTTGATCGATGGCTTTGGCAATCACGATCCGGGCAAAGGCCGTTACAACGGAATGCGTCCCAGGTGGGATGTGTTGCACCCCGGTAGGGGTTGGGCGGAAAAGTGTCAGCCTCGCCTGGAAACCGCTGAACAGATTGCGAGAGAGACCATCAACCATCTCGCCAATGTGATGCCGCCCCGCTCGCCCCACTTCCTGGTTGAGCAAACCCGCGCACCCTACAACATCACTCCCTCGCCCGAATAAGTTCCACCGTTCGCTCCAGCGCGTCGACGGCAAAGCACACGCGGCCTTCATCCAGGTGACGCGAATCGTGTTGGTGGTAAAGGATTATTGGAACAACTCACCCGCGCTCTTGGGCGGCATCACGCCCAGGTGACGGTACGCTGCCAGCGTGGCGATGCGCCCGCGCGGCGTGCGCTGCAGGTAGCCCTGCTGGATCAGGTAGGGCTCGATCACGTCTTCAATCGTGTCGCGCTCTTCACCGATGCTGGCGGCGATGTTGTCCAGCCCCACGGGGCCGCCGTCAAAACGGTGGATCACTGCCTCCAGCAGCTTCCTGTCCATCACGTCAAAGCCCTGCGGATCCACGTCCAGCATGGCCAGCGCCTTGTGCGCGATGTCGGCGGTGATGCGGCCCGTGCCTTTCACGTCGGCATAGTCGCGCACGCGGCGCAGCAGCCGGTTGGCAATGCGCGGCGTGCCGCGTGAGCGGCGGGCAATCTCCACCCCGCCCTCTTCGTCCATCGGCGCATTCAGCAGGCCGGCGCTGCGCTTGACGATGCGCGCCAGCTCCTCGGCCGTATAAAACTCCAGCCGCGCCACGATGCCAAAGCGGTCGCGCAGCGGGTTGGTCAGCATGCCGGCGCGCGTGGTGGCGCCCACCAGGGTAAAGGGCTGCAAATCGAGCTTGATGCTGCGCGCGGCCGGCCCTTCGCCGATCATGATGTCGATCTGGTAGTCCTCCAGCGCGGGGTAGAGGATTTCCTCCACCACGGGGCTAAGCCGGTGGATCTCGTCGATAAAAAGAACGTCGTTCTTTTCCAGGTTGGTCAGCAGGGCCGCGAGATCCTTGGGCTTTTCCAGCACAGGCCCTGAAGTCTGGCGCAGGTTCACGCCCAGCTCGTGCGCAATGATGTGCGAAAGCGTGGTCTTGCCCAGCCCCGGCGGGCCGAACAGCAGCACATGGTCCAGCGCCTCTTCGCGCTTGCGCGCGGCACCGATGAAGATTTCCAGCTGCTCGCGCGTCTTGGCCTGGCCCACGTAATCGTCAAACAGCTTGGGCCGCAGCGCGCGTTCAATCGCCTCTTCATTGGGCGACGCCGGCGCGGCCGACACCACCCGTCTGGACGGCGGCATGTCGAAGTCGTCGGTCTGGATGCTCATTTACTTCGCCAGTGATTTCAGCGCGAGCTTGATGCCTTCGCTCACACCCACGTCCTTGGGTAGGGCCTTCAATGTCAGCGCGGCTTCCTTGTCGCTGTAGCCCAGCGCCACCAGCGCCTGCAGGATGTCGGCCTGCGCATCACTGGCCACACTGGCGCTGCCCGCGCCGATGTCGGCGCCAAACTTGCCCTTGAGCTCCAGCAGCAGCCGCTCGGCGGTTTTCTTGCCGATGCCCGGCACCTTCACCAGCCGGCCCGCATCCTGCGCGGTCACGGCCTGGGCAATGTCGGCCACGCTCATGCCGCTCAACACACTGAGCGCGGTGCGCGGGCCCACGCCGCTGATCTTGATGAGCTGGCGAAAGGCTTCGCGTTCGGCGGCGGTGGCAAAGCCATACAGAATCTGCGCGTCCTCGCGCACCACAAAGTGCGTGAGCAGCGACACCTTGTCGCCCAGCGTGGGCAGGTTGTAGAACGTGCTCATGGGCACGTCGACCTCGTAGCCCACGCCGTTGCAGTCCACCAGCACCTGCGGGGGGTTCTTTTCGGCCAGGGTGCCTTGTAGTCTTCCGATCATTTTTTCTCTCTCGCGGCTTCGCGGCAGGCGGTACCCGGCGGGGGCTCACACTGCGGCGGTCTGCGCTGCGCGCAGACTCCACTGCGGTGCTCGCCACAGGGTCGCGCCGCAGAACTCGCTGCGCGCGCTTTGCGCGCTCCGCTCGAA
>JBEIPU010000091.1:0-16149 GCA_040376925.1 Caenimonas sp.
AGCCCAGCGCGTCCATCTCGGCACGGCTCATGGGCAGGAATTTCGGCTGGCCGAAGCGGTGCGCCCAGTACTTGCGGTAGCTGGTGATCGGCTTGGCGGCGCGCGCGAAAAAGGAAACGTCGACGGGGGCGTTCATCGGGGTCTTTAGGGGGAGCCCCGATTTTAGGTTGTATTCGCATGGCCGTGCCGCCGCCGGGTCATGCGCAGGGGCAGCGTCAGCCGGGAACGAAGTGGCCGGGCCACTGCGACGGCGGCAGGGGTTCGTGGCCGATGCCCGGCGCCGCAGTCAGCTCGCCCGCCGCGTACCGGCGCAGCCAATGGGCTGCGGTGCCTGCAAAGCGGTCCATCCAGCCGTCCAGCGCTTCGGCGCCCACCACGGCCGGGTCCACCCGGCCGCACAACAGCACCTCCTCACGCACAGGGTCCACCGCCAGCATCGCGCCGCCGGTCTGCTGGCCGAACAGGTTGCCCTCGAGCAGGCGGCGGTACAGGGGCTCGCGGTCGCCCGCCGGCACCGGCCCCAGCACCGCATACACCTGGATGCAGTGGGCGGGTTCGTCGGCCTCCAGGTCGATGGCGACGTCGCCTTCAAACATCAGCCGGGCGCAGCCATGTTCGTCAAACCCCAGCGTGGGCAGGCCGGCCAGCCGGCCGTAAGCGAGAAGCAGGTCTTGGGCGGCGGTGAACATCGTGGATCGGCAGTGGAGTTGTAGGCCGGCCAGTATCCGGCTGCCGTCACGGCACGGGCAGCAGACGAAAGTCTGGATGGCACACAGCCGCCCTCAGGGTTTGTCCGCACCCGCACCCGGGCGACGGACAGCGGAATGACAGCCTCGACGCCCACCATCAATGCCCCGACACCTACAAGGAGACACCCATGCGTCGAGACACATTCCTGCGGTCCCTGGCCGCGCTGGCGGCTGCCGGCGCCCTGCCCCTGACCGCGCGCGCCGCGCCCACCGTGAAGATGATGATCCCCGCCAACCCCGGCGGCGGCTGGGACACCACCGGGCTAGCCCTGGGCAAGGCGCTGCAGGACGGCAAGCTGGCAGACGCCGTGCAGTACGACAACAAGGGCGGCGCCGCGGGTGCCTTGGGCCTGGCACAGTTCGTCAACAGCGCCAAGGGTGACCCGAACGCCATGATGGTGATGGGCGCCGTGATGCTGGGCGGCATCATCACCGGCCGCCCGCCGGTCAACCTGACACAGGCCACGCCCATTGCCCGTCTGACCAGCGAATACAACGTGTTTGTGCTGCCGCCCAATTCGCCGTTCAAGACCATGAAAGAGGTGGTGGAGCAGCTGAAGAAGGACCCGGCCAGCGTCAAATGGGGCGGCGGTTCGCGCGGCTCCACCGAGCACATCGCGGCCTGCATTCTTGCGCGCAGCGTGGGCGTCGACCCGAAGAAGGTCAACTACATCGCATTCCGTGGCGGCGGCGAAGCCACCGCCGCCATTCTGGGCGGCAACGTCACGGTGGGCGGCAGCGGCTACAGCGAATTTTCCGAGTACATCGCCGCGGGCAAGATGCGCGCCGTGGGCGTCACCTCGCAAAAGCGCCTGCCCGGCGTGGCCGTACCGACGATGAAGGAGCTGGGCTACGACGTGGTGATCGGCAACTGGCGCGGCGTGTATGGCGCGCCCGGCATCAGCGCGGCGCAGCGCGACGAGCTGACCCGCATGGTGGTGGAAGCCACCCGCACCAAGGCCTGGGCCGAGGCCATGCAGGCCAACAAATGGACGCCCGCGCTGATGACAGGCAAGGATTTTGACGAGTTCGTGGACTATGAGTTTTCGGCGCTGCGGGCGATCATCTATCTGGCGGGCATGGCCTGAGCCTGTTCGATCAGCCGGTCCAGCATATGGGCCAGCTGTTGCCGCTCTGACGCTGAAAGGCAACCGAAGATCTCTTCGTTGCGCAAGGCGATCAGCGCCATCACCTTCTTCCACAGCCGCTGGCCGCTGGCAGTGGGCGTCAGCACCACACCGCGCCCGTCAGTGTCGCTGGCCTGCTTGCGCACCAGGCCGCGGTCCACAAGGGCCTGGGCGGCGCGGCTGGCCTGGCCCTTGTCCAGGTTGGCGCGGGCGGCCAGGTCCACCACCGACAGCGGCGCAAAGCTGCCGATGGCGGCCAGGCAGCGCGCCTCGCCCACCGGCAGGTCCAGCCGGGTCAAGTAAGCGTCGGCGCTGCCCTTGTCGCTCAGCTTGTTGATGCGATGCAGCCGCCAGGTCAGGTACTGGTCCAGCTGCAACGGCTGTGCGGCGCTATCCGGCACGGGCTTGCTCCTTTGCGGTGGCGATCAATGGCAGTACGTCTGCCGCGCTGGCGCTGCGCGCCATGAGCTGCAGGCACAGGATGGACAGCAGCAGCTGTGCCCTGCCCTCACCCACCTCGGCCAGCGCATGGCACAGCGCGGTGTAGCTGTGGTCCAGGTCGGTGTCGGTCATGCGGAAACTCCTTTGTCCTTGAGCGTGGCCAGCAGCGCCGCCGGGTCCAGCCCGCGCCAGCGGCCCATCACGTAGCCATCGGGGCGCACCAGCACCAGGGCCTGGTCCGCCGGGTGGCGCAGGCCATAGCGCTCGCGCGCCTGGCCCAGGGTGTCGGCGCCCGGCTCGATCTCCAGCACGCCCAGGCCCTGCTGCGTCAGGCTGCGCACGGCCTGCGGCACGGCGCCATCGCTGAACACCAGGCACACGAAATCGCCGCCAAACACGCTGCTCAGGTGCAGCGGGCCCTGCGCCCCCGACAGCAAGGCTTCTGGCGCGGGCGCGCCGGGCGCGGCCAGGTTGTGGGCCCAATCCCCCACCTGCGACCCGTTGAGCGGCGAGCCGTCGTAGGTGATGGGTGCTGACTGGCGCGGGTTGATCAGCGAACGCACCTCTGGGTCCACCTGCGCCAGGCGCAAGGTGGCCTCGCGCAGCAGCTTGAAGGCAAAGTTGGGCGGCGCCATGAATTCAGTGCTCCTGGCGCCGTAGGCCATGTTTTCGCGTGCGGCATGCACGCGCTCGGTGGAATAGCTGTCCAGCAGCGTGTCTGGTGACTGGCCGTTGACCACGCGCGCCAGCTTCCAGGCCAGGTTGCCCGCATCGTCCAGGCCCGAATTCAGCCCGCGCACGCCAAAGATGGGCACCAGGTGTGCAGCATCCCCGGCAAACAGCACCCGGCCGTGGCGGTAGCTGTCCAGCGTGAGGCATTTGGCGTTGTAGATCGAGATCCACAGCGGCTCCCAGGCGGCGTCCTCGCCGATCATGCTCAGGTGGCTTTGCACACGGGGCAGGACGTTTTCAGGCTTGACGGCCTCGGCCGGGTCTTCGTCGTCGCGGATCTGGTAGTCAATGCGCCACACGTCGCCCGGCTGGCGGTGCATGAGGAGGGTGGAGCCGGGGTTGGACGGCGGGTCGAACCAGGCCAGGCGCTCCACCGGGCGCTGCGTTTTCTGCACGATGTCCACGATGACGTACTTGCCGTCGTACTGCATGCCCTGCAGCTGCAGGCCCAGCTGCTCGCGCACCGTGCTGCGGCCGCCGTCGCAGGCCACCAGCCAGCCGGCCTGCACAGTTTGTTGACCATCGGGCGTCTGAACGTCAACGCTCACGCCACCGGCCTGTGGCCGCACCGCCGTCACGCGGCTGGCCCATTGCACCGTGGACAGGCTGCCGAACGCCTGCGCCGCGCGGTGGGCCAACGCCTCGACGTGGTACTGCTGGATGTTGACCATGGGCGCAAATCGCTGCGCGCTCTCGCTGGGCATCTGGAAGTGCAGCACCTCGGTATTGCGCCAGTAGCTGCGCCCGCCCACCCAGGACAGGCCGGTTTCCACCAGCGGTTTGTCGGCGCCCACCCAGCCCAGGATCTCCTGCGAGCGGCGCGACATGCAGATGGCGCGGCTGCCGGTGCAATAGCCCTCGTCGGCCTCGATCACCAGGCTGGCAATGCCCTGGCGCGCGAGTAGCGCCGACAGCGTGAGGCCCACCGGGCCGCCGCCGGCAATGAGTACGGGTGTGGATTCAGGCAGGGTCATGGGAACACGCGAATGGTTGCGTGCGCAACTATAGCGTCAATCTGGTTGCGAGCGCAACCAGATTGCCCTGCCGCCGGATTTACATGCGCTGCGTCAGCTGCCCGCGGATCTCGCCGCCGGGGAAGGCCGCCGTGTGGATGTTCACGTACCAGCGGCCTGCCGCCAGGTCCAGCGCCTGGGCGCTGGTCAGGTTGGTCTGGCCGGTGATGGTGCCCGAGATGCCCGTCATGAACGGGATGACCACGCCGGCGTTTTCGCCCGGCGACGCGGGGCCGTGGATGTGGGCACCGGTCACTTCACCCGACAGGCCGGTGAAGGTGACTTTCCAGCTCAGCACATTGCTGTTGCGGTTCCATTGCAGCTCGGCCTGGCCACTGCCTGCGCTGTTGACGGGCGGGACTTCCTGCGCGCCCGACAGGCGCGCCTCGAAGATCTCGATCTTTTCCGAAGGGCGCATGGCACAGCCGGTGGCCAGCAGCGCGACGGCGCCAGCAGCAACCAGCGCGCGCAGAAGGGTTTGGCGTTTCATGGTGACTTTCTGTTGTTGATACCGAAGCGTTCATGCTGCGCCGGCGCGCCAGTGCCGCCCGTAGGACCGAGCCTGCGCCGCCTGTCAGTGGCGGCGTACAGCATGGCTATCATGAAAGCACAACGACCGGAGACACGCATGCCAGACTTCAACACGCTGAAGATCGACAAGGACGCCACCCACCCGCGCATCGCCCGCCTGCTGCTGAACCGGCCCGAGCGGCTGAACGCCATCAACGACGACACCCCGCGCGAGATCCGCGCGGCGGTCGAATGGGCCAATGCCGATGACGAAGTGCATGTGATCGTGGTGGAAGGCGCGGGCAAGGGCTTTTGCGGCGGCTACGACCTGAGCCAGTTTGGCGAAGGCGAGATCGACCACCCCTGCCAGCAGGAACGCGCGCCCTGGGACCCGATGGAAGACTACGCCTACATGAAGCGCAACACCGAAGACTTCATGTCGCTGTGGAAAAGCGCCAAGCCCACCATTGCCAAGGTGCACGGCTACGCCGCCGCGGGCGGCAGCGACATCGCACTGTGCTGCGACCTGCTGGTCATGGCGACAGATGCGCGCATCGGCTACATGCCCACGCGCGTGTGGGGCTGCCCCACCACCGCCATGTGGACCTACCGCCTGGGCCCCACGCGGGCCAAGCAGCTCATGTTCACCGGCGACACCATCGACGGCACCACGGCGGCCGCCTGGGGCCTGGCCAACGAAGCCGTGCCGGCCGATCAGCTGGAAGCGGCCACGATGAAGCTGGCAACGCGCATTGCCGGCGTGCCGCGCGGCCACCTGGCCATGCACAAGATGGTGGTCAACCAGGTCATGCTGGCCATGGGCCTGGAGCAAAGCCAGCAGCTGGCCACGGTGTTTGACGGCATCACCCGCCACAACCCCGAAGGCCTGTGGTTTCGCCGCTATGCGCAGGAGCAGGGCTTCAAGGCCGCGGTGCAGTGGCGCGACAGCGGCAAGCCCATCCCCGAGGGCGACGAGGCGCGCGCGCTGATCCGCGAGATGCAAGCGCGCAAGGCACCCTGAGCCGCTACGGGCTCAGCGGCAGGCCCTGCAGCGCATCCAGCGTCTGCACGCAGGCCTGCGCCACCTCCACGCCCTTTTTGACAAAGTGCGCGCGGAAGAACTCGCGGTGGTCGTCATGCTCATGAAAGTCGCGCGGCGTGAGCACGGCAGAGAACACCGGCACGTCGGTGTCCAGCTGAACGCGCATCAGCCCGTCAATGACGGCGCCGGCCACGAATTCGTGGCGGTACACGCCGCCGTTGACCACCAGCGCGCAGGCGATCACGGCGTCGACCCGGCCGCTGGCGGCCATGCGCCGCGCAATGAGCGGGATTTCAAACGCACCGGGCACGATGAGCTCGTCGATGCGCAGGTTGTCGGGCCGCAATCGGCCGAGCTCGGCGCGGGCGGACTGCACCGCCTGCTCGACGATGTCGCGGTGCCAGCTGGCACTGACAATCGCCACGCGGCAGCGCGCGGGGGAGGCGGGTTTTTTGGAGGTCTGATTCATGAGGTCCTCTGACGACGTTGGATCGATGAATCAGGGCGCACGCCAGCGGCCACCCTGTACGGGCGGCCGCTGGCGCGTTTCTCTTTCATCCGGACTGTAACCGTCGGCCCCGGCATCGCACCGGGTCTGCTGACCCCGGCGCCACAAGGGTGGCACCGGGCGCTCGCGGGCTCCTGCAGGTTGCCTGCAGATACCGCCGGTGGGGAATTTCACCCCGCCCTGAGAACGCACCGGCACGTGATGTGCCGGCCCGGGTATTCTAGAAGGCATGAGCACCCCCACCCCTGTCACCACCGCAACAGATGTCGTGCAGTTCTGGCGCAGCGCCGGCCCCCAACGCTGGTTCAAAAAGGACGAAGCCTTTGACGCAGACTTCCGCGCGCGCTTCATGGCCGCGCATGAAGCGGCGGCGCGCGGCGAACTGGCCCACTGGGCAGCCACACCTGAAGGATCCCTGGCCTTGCTGATCCTGCTGGACCAGTTCCCGCGCAATTCATTTCGCGGCACGGCCCGCATGTTTGCCACCGACCCGAAGGCCCGCGATGTGGCTCGCACCGCCCTGGCCGCAGGCCACGACCAGCAAACCGAAGAAGCCCTGCGCAACTTCTTCTACCTGCCCTTCATGCATTCCGAAGACCTGACCGACCAGGACCGGGCACTGGCGCTGTGCACCGCCCTGGGCCCGGACGCACGGCACCACGCGCAGGTGCACCGCGAGATCATCGAGAAGTTCGGGCGGTTTCCGCATCGCAATGCGGTGTTGGGGCGAACAACGACGCCGGACGAGCAGAGATTTCTGGAGGACGGCGGCTTCGCCGGGTAGCTTTCGCAACTTCCGAGGCATGGATGCCGGATCAAGTCCGGCATGACAGCACTATTGCGGGCCGACCAAACTCTGCCCATAAAAATCAATAAACGCCCTCACCTTCGCCTGCACATGCCGGCCCGGCGCGTACACGGCGTGGACGCCGCCACGGGGTAGCTGCCACTGGGGCAGCAGGCGCACCAAGGCGCCGTCTTGCACGGCGCGGCTGACGCTGTAGCTGTCCAGCACCGAGATGCCCGCCCCGGCCTGCAACAGCGCGCGCGCGGCGGCGGCGGAATCGCACCGCAGGCGGCTGGTCATGCGCACGGTGCGCTGCTGGTTGCGGGGGCCGCTGAACTTCCAGGTCAGCGGCGTGGGCAGCACGCTCAGGGCAATCCACTGGTGCTGCGCCAGGTCTTCGGGTTTTTTCGGTGTGCCGTGCTGCCGCAGGTAGCCGGGCGCCGCCACCAGGTGCTGCTCGAATTCACCCAGCCGGGTCGCGCGCAATGTGGAGTCGCGCAGCCAGCCCATGCGGATGGCCACGTCGATGCCTTCCTTCACGATGTCCACCACGCGGTCGCTGCTGCGCAGGTCAATCTGCAGCTGCGGATGCTGCGCGGCAAACGCGGCCACGACAGGCGCCAGCGCCTGCGCCGCATGGTCCACGGTGGCACTGATGCGCAGCGTGCCGGTGAGTACCGCCGCGCCCTGCCCGGCCTGGGCCTGGGCCAGTGCGTCCTGCAGGTCGCGCAGCGGCGGCACGGCCTGGGCGTACAGGGCCTGGCCGGCATCGGTCAGCGCCACGCGCCGCGTGGTGCGGCTGAACAGGCTCACGCCCAGCAGGGCCTCCAGCCGGCTGACCTCGATGCTCACGCGTGCCTTGCTCAGGCCCAGCAGCTCGGCACCGGCGGTAATGCCCCCCGCATCGGCCACCGCGGCGAACACGCGCAGCGCGTTCAGGTCGGCACCTGCAGTGTCTATTGTTTTTGATTTCATAACAATCAATTGTGAATGGTCGTCTTTATTGAATCAAGCCTGCGTGGAACAGTACAGCCACTGATTCACAACCCCTGAAGGAACACACGTCATGAACATCGCACTGATCGGCGCCAGCGGCTTTATCGGCTCGGCCCTGCGTACCGAGGCCCTGGCCCGCGGCCACAAAGTGACCGCCCTGGTCACCAACCCGGCCAGGCTGGCCGCCGCGCCCGGCCTGACGGCCGTGAAGGCCGACGTGAATGAGACCACCACGCTGGCCACCCAGCTCAAGGGCTTTGACGCCGTGCTCAGCGCGTTCAGCGGCCATGCACAGGCCAACACGTTCGACTATTACCTGGCCGGCTTCAAGTCCATCGTGGCAGCAGCCAAACTGGCCGGTGTGCCGCGCCTGCTGGTCGTGGGCGGCGCGGGCAGCCTGTATGTGGCGCCCGGCCTGCAGGTGCTGGACACACCGCAGTTCCCGGCCGAATACAAGCCCACGGCCGAAGGCGCACGCCAGGCCCTGCTGCTGCTGCAGGCCGAGCCCAGCCTCAACTGGACCATGCTCAGCCCCAGCGCAGTCATCGCCCCCGGCGAGCGCACCGGCAAGTTCCGCCTGGGTACCGACCAGCTGCTGGCCGACGCGCAGGGCCACAGCCACATCTCGGTACAGGACTATGCCGTTGCCTTCATTGACGAGCTGGAAAAGCCCGCGCACAAGCGTCAGCGCTTCACCGTGGGTTATTGAACAAAGCCCCCACGCTTGTCACTGCGTGTACTGCGCTGCCCCCCAAAGGGGGCTTCAGTCGCCTTGGGGCGGCCCGGCGGCGACTGAGCACGCGTCTGGAGGGTAGGCCCCATCCCACAGCAACTGACGCGGCGCCCCGACAGGGGCGCCTGCTGGCGCTGCCCACAATGGTCAGCACCAAGACTGACCAAGGAGCAACCATGTCTTTTGCGCTTTACATGCTGGGTTTTGCAATTTTTCTGGGCGGCCTGATCTGGGGCGCCGTGGAGATGGGCATCCCGCACCTTTACATCGGCATTGCCGCCACGATGCTGCTGGGCCTGGGCATCTTCAGTGCGGTGGCCCGCACCCGGTCCAAGGACCCGTCCTGACACTTCAACAGAGGAGCCATCATGCAGAAAACCACCCTCACCCGCATTGACACCGACCGTGCCAACGTGGACCCGGAGCGCCTGGCCGTGGAGGCCCACGTCCACCGCACCAAGGCGGTCGCCGCGCTGAGCCCTGAATCGCGTGCCGACCTGGCACCCGCCACGCCGCTGGAGCTGTCGCAGCAGCAGCTGGAAGTCGAAGAGAACCCCAAGCTGCGCAAGGCGGCCTGACGCACTGCCCGCCAGCCGGAACACAAAAAAAAGGGGGTGGAACGCAAGTTCCACCCCCCTTTTTTGGCCGGGCGCGGCGGTCAGCGCTTGAGCGCGTCGCGCAGGGCCTTGACTTCGTCGTGGTTGCGTTGGGCGCCCTGGGCCTGGCGCTCGATCAGCGCGCGCACGTCAGCGGGCAGCGAATCATGCTTGAGCGCCTTGCGGTAACGGGCGAGCGCCGCGTCTTCACCGCGCTCGCACTCTTCCAGCACGGCCAGGTCGTCCTTGCTGGTCAGTGCGCTGCGCACCGAGACCCAGCCGCGGTGCAGTGCGCCGGACACGGTGCCGCCTTCATCGGGCTTGCCGCCGCGCGCGCGGATCTGCTGCTCCAGCTCGGCCGCGGCAGCCGCGCACTCGCCGGCGTGGCGCAGCAGCAGAGTCTGCAGGTCCGGCGATTTGGCATGCTCGGCGCTGCTGCGAAAGCCGTACTCACCGTCGTGGCACGACTCCAGCAGGTCATTCAGCACGTCAACCACGTCGACCTTGCGGTTGGTTTCCTCGCTGATGCGCGAGGCACGCTCATACGCGGCCTGCACGGCGGGCTTGGCCTGGCCCCATTGCAGGCTGGCATCGGTGCGGCCCTTGTCCCATTCCTCGACCAGGCGCGGCTCGGCCACGTCAAACGGACCGGCGTACACGCCCGCAGCCGACCAGCCCAGCGCATAAGCCGGGTGGTAGTCCTCATAACGGCGGCCCTTTTCGTAGTAGGGCTCTCGCTCGTAGGCGTTGCGCCAGTAGGCCTCTTCGGCGGTGGGGTTCACGGCCTCTGCCGCGGCCTTGCCGCCCAGACCACCGACCACGGCGCCGGCAATGCCGCCCACGGCGGCGCCGATGGGGCCACCCACGGCGCCCAGTGCGGCGCCGGCTGCGGCCCCGCCCACGGCAGCGCCTACACCGGTCCCTACAGGGTGGGCGCCCGGCTCATTCGTGATCGGGTCGCGGTTGGCGTCACGGTATTCGTCGCGTTCTTCAGCAGACATGTCGTACTCCTTTGGGGGTTGGTTGATGCACACAACCCATCTTGGGCCGGACAACGGCCGCGGCCGGTCAGAGCCAGGCAGGGCTGCCTGTAGGAAAGCGCCCGCAGCCCGTTACAGCCACGCGGTATCCTCTGGCTCCATGTACGCCCCGCATTACGGCCTGACGCAGGACCCGTTTTCCATCGCGCCCGATCCGCATTACCTGTTCATGAGCGAACGGCACCGCGAGGCGCTGGCGCACCTGCTGTACGGCGTGAACGGCGGCGGCGGCTTTGTGCTGCTGTCGGGCGAGATCGGCACGGGCAAGACCACCGTGTGCCGCTGCTTCCTCGAGCAGATTCCCGCACAGTGCAACGTGGCCTACATCTTCAACCCCAAGCTCACGGTCATTGAGCTGCTGCGCACGATTTGCGACGAGTTCCATGTGGCAGTGCCCGCCGGTGCCGCCAGCCCCAAGGATTTCATCGACCCGCTCAATGCGTTCCTGCTCAGCACCCATGCAACGGGCCAGAACAATGTGCTGATCATTGACGAGGCGCAGAACCTCAACGCCGAGGTGCTGGAGCAGCTGCGCCTGCTGACCAACCTGGAAACCAGCGAGCGCAAACTGTTGCAGATCGTGCTGATCGGCCAGCCGGAGCTGCGCGACGTGCTGGCCCGCCCCGAGCTGGAACAGCTGGCCCAGCGCGTGATCGCGCGCTTTCACCTGGACGCCCTGAGCGAAACCGAGACAGCGCAGTACATCGCCCACCGCCTGTCGGTGGCCGGGCACACCGGCGCCCTGCCCTTTGATGCGGCGGCGCTCAAACGCATCCATGCGCTGGCGCGCGGCGTGCCCCGGCGCATCAACCTGCTGTGCGGGCGGGCCCTGCTGGGCGGCTACGCCGAAGGCCTGGGCACAGTGACCCGGCGCGTGGTGGACAAGGCCGCGGCGGAAGTGTTTGGCCCGGACGCACCGCGGCACAGCCCGCGCCAATGGGTGCTGGCGGGCGTGGCGGCCGTGCTGCTGCTGGGCGTTGGCGCCGGGCTGGGCCTGGCGCTGAACCGCGGCACCCCGCCTGCGGGCGCCGCCCTGGGCGCAGACCCGCTGGCCAGCCCCGCGATCACGCTCAAGCCCGCCACCACCCTCCAGCGGCCCCAGGCCCCACGCTGACATGTCGTACATTCTTGACGCCCTGAAACGCGCCGAAGCGCAGCGCGAACGTGGCCAGGTGCCGGGCCTGAATGCGCAGCCCGCTCCCGCCGCCCCTGCATCGGGGCGGCCCAGCCGCCTGGGCTGGTGGCTGGGCCTGGCCTGCGGCGCTGTGGCCCTGGCGGCGCTCGCGGCCTACTGGCATGCAGACAGCACGCAGGCCGCGCCCGCCGTGGCGGCCAGCCCGGCACCGCTGCCGGCGCCTGCGGCGGCACCCGCACCCGCTCCCCTACCTGCTCCCCTGCCCGCGCCCACACCCGCACCGGCTCCCTTGCCCAGCGTGCAAGCCGTGCCTGCGCCGCCGCCCGCGGTCAAACCACCGGCGGCGCAACCGGCCCCTGTGCCCGCTGCGCCCGTGGCCCGGCCCGTTCCCCCGCAGCGCCGCGAGGGCGCATCCGCCGCCGCCCCCCCGCCGGTACCGGCGCTGGCTGACCTGCCCGAGGACATCCGCCGCACGGTGCCCAAGCTGGTGGTCAACGGCTCGGTCCATTCCAGCAACCCGGCGCAGCGCATCCTGATCATCAATGGCCAGGTGCTCGCCGAGGGGGCCACACTGGCGCCCGACCTGGTGCTGGAGACCATTGGCGCCAAAAGCGCCGTGCTGAGCCTGCGCGGCACGCGCTTCCGGCTGGACTACTGACCCCGTTTCTGACGCCCGCCTACCGGCGCGGCATCAGCTCATACAGGTCAAAGCCCGCGCTGCGCCCGCCCAGGCAGGCGGCCAGGGTGTCTTCCACCTTGCGCCACAGGGCCAGGCGGTTGCGCCATTTGCTGATGCTGTGGCCCTCGTCAGCAAACAGCAGGTACTCCACCGGATGGCCGCGCTTTTGCAGTGCGGCCACCACGTCGTCGGAGTCCTGCTTGAGCACGCGGATGTCGTTGCCGCCATGGACCACCAGCAGCGGCGCGGTGATCCTGTCCAGGTGCGTCACGGGCGAGTTGGCCAGCATCTGGGCACGGTCTTCGGGCTTGCGCACATCACCATAGGTGCGGGCAAACCAGTGGCGGTTGCGCCAGAACGGCGGCCAGTTGTCCACCACGCGGGGCCAGTTGGCCACGCCCACGATGTTGACGCCGCATCGGTAGTCGTGCGGCTTCTGGATCAGCTGCGCCAGTGTGGAAAAGCCGCCAAAGCTCGCGCCCATCACCGCCAGCCGGTTGCGGTCGGCATGGCCCTGGTCCACGGCCCACTGCACCGCCTCGGCAATGTCCTTTTGCAGGCGGCCAAAGTATTCGCGGTCGGCCGCCCACAGGTGGTCGCGCCCGTAGCCGGTGGAGCCGCGGTAGTTGACCGTCAGCACCGCGTAGCCGCGGTTGGCCAGCAACTGCAGGCTGTTGAACACCGCCGGGTTCCACGAGTCACGCACCCAGGGGCCGCCATGGATCAGCGTCACCAGGGGCGCCGGCCCGCTCACGCCGCGCGGGCGGATGAGGTAGCCGTGGATGGTGCGCCCGTCGGAGGCCTTGAAGGAGAACGGCTGCTGGGCCGACAGCACGGCCGCGGCTTCGCGCTCGGGCGGGTCCAGCCGGGTGACCTGGCCGGTGTCGCGGTCCAGCAGCAGTTCGGCCGAATCAAAATGGCCCGTGGCGCGCAGCACCAGGCGGCGGTTGCCTTCGGCCAGGTTCTGCGGGCGGGTCATCACGGGCGGCGCGGCCAGCAGGCCCGCGGCCAGTGCCTTTTGCACAGCAGCCTGCACGTCCGCACCCATGGCGGCGTCCAGGTAGTCCACGCGCGGCAGGCCGGGCTCGCTCACGTAGCCCATGGGGCCGCCGCTGCCTGCGGGGAACAGGCCGTAGCTCAGGTCCACCTCAGGGTGGCTGGCCAACACCTTTTCCTGGCCCGTGGCCAGGTCCACCTCGGCCAGCACGGCCTTGTCGCGGCCGATGTTGGTGTGCACCCAGGCGCGGCCCGCCAACGGATCGAGCCGGCTGACCCAGTAGCTGTCAAAGCCACCCACGGTTTTCAGAAGGCGCCAGCTGCCGTCGGGCTGCAGCAGCTCGACAGCGACGTCGACGCCGTCTTCACGGCCCAGCTGGCGGGCGCGCCCGGCCAGCTGGTAGTTGCTGCCAATGATCCAGCTGGTGACGCTGCCGTCGCTGCGGGCCACCTCACGCACGGTGCGCGTGGCGGCGTCGGCCTCGTACAGGTCCAGCGTGGAACGGTCGCGCTGGTTGCTGGCAAAGAAGAACTTCACGCCGCTGCTGCCCGAGCGCCCGTGGTATTCGGCGCGCACACCGCGCGGCGGCGTCACCGCCCACGGCGCAAACGGCTGCTGTGTGTCCTGCACGAAAAGCTGCGTGTTTTCGTCGCCCGTGGGGTCCTTGCTGTACACCACATGGCGGCTGTCGCCCAGCCAGCGTTGCAGCCCGCCACGGCGGCCCATGTTGCCCACCGGGAAGGTGGTGACGGCCCCGCCCGGTGCCACCGTGCGCACGGCAAGCCCCACATCGGTGCCCACCGTCTGCTGCCACAGCAGACGCTGGCCGTCGGGGGAGATGATGAAGCCGCCGGCGTAGTCGATGTTGGCTACAAACCGGCGCAGCGGCACCAGCGGCGGCAACTGGCCGCCCGCCCGGGCCTCAGCCAGCGCGGGCGCGGTGGGGGCGGTGGAGCAGCCCGCCGCGCCCAGCAGGGCCAGTACGGCGACCAGCGCACCCAGCTGTGTGACAGACATGCTTTTCCTCCAGTTGATTTGTGCGGGCATGATAGCGGCGCCATGAGCCCTACCACTGCCACCCTGCTTGCCGACGCCCTGCTGGTGCTGCATGTGGGGGTGGTGCTGTTTGTGGTGGTTGGCGAGCTGCTGTTTCTCGCGGGCGGCTGGCGCGGCTGGCTCTGGGTGCGCCATCGCGGGCTGCGCCTGGTGCACCTGGCGTTGATGGCCTTCATCGCGCTGCAGGCCTGGCTGGGGCAGCTGTGCCCGCTGACGGTGTGGGAACAGGCGCTGCGCCGCACCGCTGGCGCGGGCGGTTACAGCGGCGGCTTCATCGAACACTGGCTGGGCCGGGTGCTGTACTGGTCCGCACCCTGGTGGGTGTTTGTAGCCGCCTACACGGTGTTTGCGCTGCTGGTGGCGGCCACCTGGTGGTGGGTGCGGCCATCAGGCAGCGTTCAGCCCCGCGCCAAAGCCTAGAGGCGATTCAATGGTCCGGCAGCTGGCCAGCGCACCGTGACGCTCAATCCCCCCAGCGCCGAGCGTCCCGTCAGCACCGTGGCCCCGTGCGCCGCTGCAATGCGCTGCACGATGGACCAACCCAGGCCGCTGCCGGCCTCGCCCGTGCCCAGCACCCGCAAGAAGCGCTCGCCCAGCCGCGCGGCCTGCGCTTCGCTCAGGCCCGGGCCGCTGTCCTGCACACTCAACAGCACCTGCCGCCCCTGCATGGCCAGGCCCACCAGGATGCGCGCCTGCGCCGGGCTGTAGCGAATGGCGTTGTCCACCAGGTTGCGGGCCAGCACGCCCAGCAACGTGGCGTCACCCAGCACCGTGCAGGGCTCGCTCACGTCAAGCGCCATCACCTGGCCCTTGCCCAGCGCCTGCGGCGCGCACTGGGCCAGCACCTGCTGCAGGTGCTCACCCAGCGCCACCGGCTGGCGTTGCGGCGCAGCGCCTGATTCCAGGCGTGACAGGGTCAGCAATTGCTCCACCAGCCGGCTGGCGCGGTCGCAGCCGTCCAGCGTGGATTGCAAGGCCTGCTCGCGCAGGGCGTCATTGCTTTCAGCCATCGCCACCTGGGCCTGGGCCCGGATGGCCGCTATCGGGGTGCGCAGCTCGTGCGCGGCATCGGCCGTGAAGCGGCGCTCCGAGGCCATCAGCTCGCTGATCCGCCCCAGCAGGCCATTGAGCGCGTCCAGCATCGGCGCCATTTCACTGGGGGCATTCGTCACCGCCACGGGGCTCAAGGCCTGCGGCTGGCGCGCCGCCAGCACGCGGCCCAGCTCGCGCAGCGGCGCCGTGCCGCGCACGACGGCCCAGGCCACGCCCAGGGCCAGCAGCGGCAAGGCCACCACCACAGGCCACAGCGTGCTGCGCATCACCGCCCACAGGATGTCGGTGCGGGATTTCCCCTGCTCGCCCACATAGACCTGCACATCGCGCTGTGCGCCTTGCGCCGCGAACACGCGCCAGTTGGCACCGTCCATGCGCACCGTATGAAAGCCACCGGCAAATCGCTGGCTCGCATCCACCATCGGTTGCGCTGGCGCGTTGGCCGAGCGCAGGGTCAGCTGGCCCTCATGAAACACCTGGAACGCAACCTTGGTCGCGTACCGGTGCAGTTGCGGGGCGTCCATGGCCTGGTCGTCGTCGAACTCACCGGCTTGCTGCACCACCAGCAGGGCCGCTGCCTGCGCCAGGTGGCTGTCCAGCAGTTCGTCCAGCTCATGGCGCACGTCGATCCAGGTGGCCGTAACCGCCACCATCCACACGGCCGCAACCATGCCCAGCACCAGCGCCAGCAGGCGGCCCTGCAGCGAGTTGGGCAGGCGCATCACGCCACAGCCTTGTCGCGCAACAGCACATAGCCCACACCACGCACGGTCTGGATGAGGCCGGCGCCCAGCTTGCGGCGCAGGTGGTGGATGTGAACCTCGACCGCATTGCTGTCAACCTCATGGCCCCAGCTGTACAGGCGCTGTTCCAGCTGCTCGCGCGACAGCACGCGACCAGCGTTCAGCAGCAGCGCTTGCAGCATGGCAAATTCGCGTTGGGCAAGGACCACCGG
>JBEIPU010000174.1:0-8187 GCA_040376925.1 Caenimonas sp.
ACGGCAGCAGGATGCGCGTGGCGATGCGCCATTCGCTCAGGCGCAGCACGCGGGCCACGTTCAGGTAGTCCTCGGGCACCTACTGCACGCCCACCGCGGTGTTGATGACCATCGGCCAGATCGAACAGATGAAGATGGTCCAGATGGCCGCCGGGTTGGCGCCCTTGAACACCAGCAGGCCGATGGGCAGCCAGGCCAGCGGCGACACCGGGCGCAGCAGGCTGATCAGCGGGTTGAACATGCGGCTCAAGAACGTGAAGCGCCCGATCATGAAGCCCAGCGGGATGCCCACCAGCGCTGCCATGCCAAAGCCTACGGCGACGCGCTTGAGCGAGCTGTAGATGTTCCAGCCGATGCCCTGGTCGTTCGGCCCCTTGCTGTAGAACGGGTCGCTGAACACGCCCACGGCCTGCTTGAAGGTTTCCATGGGCGACGGGAAGTTGGTGGTGCTGGTGGCAGACACCAGCTCCCACACCAGCACCAGCAGGCCCAGCCCCAGGATGGGCGGCACCACCTTGAGCCACAGGCCGCGCCAGTCGAACGGAACGCGCGGCGTGGCCGCGGCCTGCGGCTGCACGGCCGCAGGCGCGGCAATGACGGGGGTTTTCATGGCGGGGGTTGCCTCTCGGGTGGGGGCTGCGTGGGGCACAGAGGCCTCCAGCGGGGAATGGAATACGGCGCTGACCATGGGGGCTCCTTGGGCGGCCGATCAGGCCTTGACCTTGAACGAGTCGGCGTACTTCTTCGGGTCCTTGCCGTCCCAGACCACGCCGTCAATCAGCTTGCTGGTGCGCATGAGATCCTTGGGCACGGGGGCCTTGGCGGCGGCGGCGGCGTCCTTGTACAGATCGATCTGGTTGATCTGCTTGGCAATACCCAGGTAATCGGGGTGGTCCTTGATCAGGCCCCAGCGCTTGTGCTGCGTGAGGAACCACATGCCGTCGGACAGGTAGGGCATGCTGACCGTGCCTTCGTTGTAGAACTTCATGTGGTTGGGGTCGTCCCAGGTCTTGCCCATGCCGTTCTGGTAGCGGCCCAGGATTCGCTGGTTGATCGCATCCACGCTGGTGTTCACATAGCTCTTGTCGGCCACGGTCTCGGCCATCTTGTTCTTGTTCTGCAGGCCGGCGTCAATCCATTTGCCCGCTTCGATGATGGCGGCGGTGACGGCGCGCGCGGTGTTGGGGTACTTCTTGACGAACTCGGCCGTGGTGCCCAGTGCCTTTTCGGGGTGATCCTTCCAGATGTCCTGGGTCGTGACGGCCGTGACGCCAATGCCGTCGATGATGGCGCGGTGGCCCCAGGGCTCGCCCACACAGTAGCCGTCCATGTTGCCCACACGCATGTTGGCCACCATCTGCGGCGGCGGCACAGTGATGACCTTGGCGTCCTTCATGGGGTTGATGCCGTAGCTGGCAAGCCAGTAGTACAGCCACATGGCGTGCGTGCCGGTAGGGAAGGTCTGCGCAAAGGTGTATTCGCGTTTTTCCTTGTTCATCAGAGTCGCCAGCGACGCGCCGTCCACCGCTCCCTTCTCCGCCAGCTTCTTGCTCAGCGTGATGGCCTGGCCGTTGTGGTTCAGGTTCATCAGGATGGCCATGTCCTTCTTGGGGCCGCTGGTGCCCATGTGCACGCCGTAGATCAGGCCCCACAGCACGTGGGCCATGTCCAGCTCGCCATTGACCAGCTTGTCGCGCACACCGGCCCAGCTGGCCTCTTTGCTGGGGATGATCTTGACGCCGTACTTCTGGTCAATGCCCAGCACCGAGGCCATCACCACGCTGGCGCAGTCCGTCAGCGGGATAAAGCCGATCTTGACTTCCTTCTTCTCGGGTGCGTCCGAGCCCGCCGCCCACACGCCGTGGTGGCCCAGCGTGGAGAACAGCGCCGTGGCGCCGGCCTTCTGGATGAAATCACGCCGTGCCGGTGCTGCGGGGCCGGTGCCGGAGGTCTGCTGGGTCATGTTCAACTCCTGATCTGGATGAGGGAAAAACAAAACGGCGCCCATCTTTCATCTGCGGTCAGCAGACGGAAAATGGACGCCGTTGTCCTGTGCAGGCCCCCGGAGGAACCTGGCTGCCGGGCCGCCATTGGCCCGGCTATGACGTAAGGGTAAGCACCAACCGTGCCAGGCTTTGGGCCCCTTGAAACCCAGCTTTGGGTGGTTTTGAAGGCGTGAACTGGCCCAAACTGGTGCACCAAGCTGGGGCGGGCACGCAAATTGTGCGACGCAGCAACCTGCGCAGCGCTTTAAAGATAGTCCGCCATGGACAGCACGGTCTCGGCCACATCCACCAGGCGCCGGTTCTGGCTCATGGCGGTCTGGCGCAGCATCTTGTGGGCGTCTTCCTCGCTCAGCTTGCGCGTGGCCATGAGCAGGCCCTTGGCGCGCTCGACCAGCTTGCGTTCGTTGAGCGCGGCGCGCACGGTCTGCAGCTCGTCGCTCATGGCCTGCAGGCGCTGGGCCTGGTCCTGCACCATGCCCAGGATGGACCGCTCCAGTTGCGGGCCGTAGCCTGCGGGCGCATTCTTGCCGCTTTCGCGCGACAGCGTGTCCAGGAACACCTGCTGGTCGTGCAGCTCGGCCCGGGCCTGGGCGATCTTGCGCTCGCACAGCGCACGCAGGTCGGCGGCCAGGAGTTCCTCCACGTCCTTCATGGCGTCCATGCGCAGCGTGCAGTTGTCAAACCAGTCCTGGCTCAGGTTACGGTCCAGCGTGCCGCCGTCCGGCCCGCAGCCAATGCGGCGCAGCCGCTCGATCTCCAGCAGCGCCGCACCCGACTGGCCGGCCAGCCAGGCCTGCACGATGGTGGCCTGCGCATAGTCGCGAAATACCTGCAGGCAGCGCTCCTGCGACTCCACCAGGTGCAACCATTGCTGGCGGGTGGACGACTCGGTGCGTCCGCAGGCAAAAGCCGCCGAGCCGAAGGCGCGTTCCTGGCCGGCAAATTCCTTGCCCTGCATGAAATTGAACATGGCCACCAGCGCGCGCGAGATTTCCGGGTCGCCCGCGTTGTCGGCCGCCTCGAACACCACCGCCAGCAGCCCGGCGATCAACCGCACATACCAGGCGGTGACTTCGGCCGGGGTGAGCTTGAGCGCGTCTACCTGTGCGCGCACGCCGGGCAGGGCCTCCAGCGCATGCAGCACCCAGGCCACCCGGCTGAACAGCCGCGCGCCGTGGCCGCCCTGACGCGGTGCGGTGTCCAGCTGGTCAAAGTGCTGGCGCACTTCGGCCTCGATCTGCAGGCATTCGGCCCGGTGCTCGCGCCGCGCGTCAGCCAGCCGGGCGCCGCCGGAGGCCAGATAGACGTTGGACAGGCCGCGCTCGCGCTGCAGCGCGTGGATCAGTCGCGCAATCACGCTGACCAGCTCGCTGGTGAGCGCAAGCTGCTCCAGTTCGCCGATTTCGCACTGCCGCGCGGCGACAAGAAAACTGAGTCCTGATTTCATTGTGTGGGCGAATCCCAGCAACAACCGTGCCGCCAGGCAATCCACCCTAAACTCGCTCCATGCTTGTGCTTGGAATTGAATCGTCGTGCGACGAAACCGGCGTGGCCCTGGTGGACGCGGCCGGCGCCGGTGTGCCCGTGCTGCTGTCGCATGCGCTGCACAGCCAGATCGAGATGCACCAGGCCTACGGTGGCGTGGTGCCAGAGCTGGCCAGCCGCGACCACATCCGCCGTGTGCTGCCGCTGGCCACGCAGGTCATGGGTGAGGCAGGCCGCACGCTGGCCCAGGTGGACGTGGTGGCCTACACCCGCGGGCCCGGCCTGGCCGGCGCGCTGCTGGTGGGCGCGGGCGTGGCCTGCGCCCTGGGCGCGGCGCTGGACCGCCCGGTGATCGGCGTGCACCACCTGGAAGGGCATTTGCTGTCGCCGTTCCTGAGCGCGGACCCGCCTGCCTTTCCGTTTGTGGCGCTGCTGGTATCCGGCGGCCACACGCAGCTGATGCGGGTGGACGGCGTGGGCCGCTACGAACTGCTGGGTGAAACCATTGACGATGCGGCGGGCGAAGCGTTTGACAAGTCCGCCAAGCTCATGGGGCTGGGCTACCCGGGGGGCCCGGCGCTGTCGCGCCTGGCCCAGCAGGGCGACGCGGCGGCGTTCAAGCTGCCGCGGCCGCTGCTGCACAGTGGCGACCTGGACTTTTCATTCGCGGGGCTGAAGACGGCGGTGCTGACGCAGGCCAAAAAGCTGGGCGACGCCCTGGAGCAACGAAAGGCCGACCTGGCGGCATCCACCGAGGCGGCCATCGTGGAGGTGCTGCTGAAGAAGTCGCTGGCGGCGCTGCGGCAAACCGGCCTGAAGCGGCTGGTGGTGGCCGGCGGCGTGGGTGCCAACCGGCTGCTGCGCGCGCAGCTCAATGACGCCTGCGCCCAGGCCGGGGTGCGCGTGCACTACCCCGAGCTGCACCTGTGCACCGACAACGGCGCGATGATCGCCATGGCCGCCGCCATGCGCCTGCAGGCCCAAATGCAAACGGCCAGCAAGGTCTACGCTTTCGACGTAAAACCCCGCTGGCCGCTGACAGAGGTGTTCTGAACTTTTCCAGGGATGCCGCGGAACCGGCTTTGCCGGGCCGCTGGCATCGCCCCCTGGGGGGAGGCGGCCGAAGGCCGCTTCGGGGGGTTACTGAACACTCAGTTGCGTGACCTTGCTGACCGGCACCTGCTTGGCCAGGGTCAGCGTCAGCACGCCGTTTTCCAGTTTGGCGGCGCTGGCGGCCGCGTCAATTTCCTGCGGCAGCTCGTAGGCGGCCTTGTACTGGCGCTTGGCGTCAGCCCGGGTTTCGATGCGCACCACGGTGCCTTCGATGCCGATATTCAGGTCTTCACGCGCCACGCCGGGTACGTCCAGCGACAGCGTCCACTGCCTGTCGTCCTGCTCGATGCTGGTGGTCGGGCGGGGGCCGGCAGAGAAGGTTTCGTTGATGAAACGCTCGAAATTGCCGTCAAAAGAGCGGAAAGCCGGGGAAACAGCGCGGGTGCGGGGAACGGTAGCGAGAAACATGGTTGCTCCTGTCAGTAAATGGGGTGCAAGCGGCGGGTTTTGAACCGTAAGCGCCTCCTACACTGCGCGGCTCTCACCGTGATCGCCGCATGCAAGCTATCTGCACGCGGCGCTGACTTTTTCAAGGGAAATCAACAATGAAAAATCTGTTCTGGCGGGGCTTGAAATGCATTGCGGCATCGCTATGTCTATGCGCCGCGGCGCTGGCCCAAACGGCGCCGCCGCCCATCAAGCTGGCCATGATCGAAGGCCTGAGCGGCGGCAACGCCAACGGCGGCGAAGCGGTGTTTCGCAACCTGGTCTGGGCGCTGGAGCGGGTCAACGAGCGCGGTGGCGTGCCGCTGCCCGGCGGCGCGCGGCGCATGGTGCTGGAGCGTTACGACAGCAAGGGCCAGATCGAAGAGGCGCTGTCGCTGCTGCGCGCGGCCATTGACGACGGCGCGCAGTTCATCCTGCAGGGCAATTCGTCCGCGGTGGCGGCTGCGCTGATTGACGCGGTGAACAAGCACAACGAACGCGAGCCGCAGCGGCGCGTGGTGTTCCTCAATTACTCGGCCGTGGACCCGATCCTGACCAACGAGAAGTGCAGCTACTGGCACTTCCGCTTTGACGCCCATGCCGACATGCGCATGGCCGCGCTGATGGCGGTGCTGAAAGACGACAGGGCGGTGAAGTCGGTTTACCTGCTGGGCCAGGACTACAGCTTTGGCCAGGCCGTGCTGCGCGAGGCCAAACGCCAACTGCCGCTGCAGCGCCCCGACGTGCAGGTGGTGGGGGATGAGCTGCACCCGCTGCTTCGCATCAAGGACTTTGCGCCCTACGCGACCAAGATCAAGGCCAGCGGCGCCGACGCGGTGATCACCGGCAACTTCAGCAACGACCTGACGCTTCTGGTGAAGGCTGCGCGCGAGGTGGGCTTCGAAGGCAAGTTCTACACGTTCTATGGCAATGCGCTGGGTGCACCGGCGGCCATTGGCGAGGCGGGCATTGGCAAGGTGATAGCCGTGGCTGACTGGCTGCCCAACGTGCCCACGCGCGAGAGCGAGGCGTTCTACCAGTCGTTTCGCGCCCGCTACCCCAAGCCGTCGGACGACTATGTGCACATGCGCATGCACCTGATGGTCGAGGCGCTGGCCCAGGCCGTCACCCGGGCGGGTACCACCGAGGCAGGCCCGGTGGCCGCCCAGCTGGAACGCGTGAGCGTGTCGCTGGGCGGGCAGGGCGGCAGCATGCGCGCGGCGGACCACCAGTTCCAGCAGCCGCTGACCGTGGGCATGATGGACCGTCAGGGTGCGCCGGGCGTGAAATTCGACGTGGAAGGCTCGGGCTATGGCTTTCGCGTGATCCGCTCGATTGCGCCGGCCCAGGCGCAGCAGCCCCATAGCTGCGCCATGGCGCGGCCTCAGTGATACTTCAGGGCATGCGCCAGACCATCCAGAACCTCGAAGAATCAAAAATCCGCGAAGTCGCCAATGCCGGCATGGGGCGGCCCGATGTGCTGGCCTTCTGGTTTGGCGAGAGCGACGAAGTCACGCCGGATTTCATCCGCCAGGCCGCGATTCAATCCCTGCAGAAGGGCGAAACCTTCTATTCCCACAATCTGGGCCTGCCGGAGCTGCGCCAGGCCATTGCGGACTACACCAGTGCACTGCACGGCCCGGTGGATGCCGGGCGCATCGCCGTTACATCGGGGGGTGTGAATGCGCTGATGCTGGCCGTGCAGGCGCTGGTGGACGCGGGCGACGAAGTGGTGGCGGTCACGCCGGTGTGGCCCAACCTCACTGCGCAGCCCGTGATTCTGGGAGCCAGGCTTGCCTGCGTGCCGCTCAAGCCCGTGGACGGCGCCTGGACGCTGGACATGGCGGCGCTGCTGGCGGCGGTGACGCCCGCCACGAAGCTGCTGGTCATCAACGCGCCCAACAACCCCACCGGCTGGACGCTGACCGGGGACGAGCAGCAGGCCATCGTGGCGCATTGCCGCCAGACGGGCACCTGGATCCTGGCGGACGAGGTGTATGAACGCCTGTATTACGAACCCACTTCGAACGGCTGCGCGCCCAGCTTCCTGGACGTGACGCAGCCAGACGACCGGCTGGTGGTGGTGCACAGCTTCTCCAAGAGCTTTCTCATGACGGGCTGGCGCCTGGGCTGGCTGGTGATGCCGCCTTCGCTGGTGCCTCACATGGGCAAGTTGCTGGAATTCAACACCTCCTGCGCCAGCGTGTTCACGCAGCGGGCGGGCATCGTGGCCCTGCAGCGCACGGCGGATGTGACGCCCCGGGTCGTAGCGCATCTGAAAGCCTGCCGCGACACCCTGGTGCCCCTGCTGCAGGCCGTGCCCGGTGTGCGCGTGGCACCGGCCAGGGGCGGCATGTACGCCTTTTTCCAGCTGGACGGCCACCCCGACTCACTGGTGACCGCCAAGCGGCTCGTGGCCGAAGCGGGCCTGGGCTTGGCCCCCGGCAACGCCTTCGCCCCCGAAGCCCAGGGCTGGCTGCGCTGGTGCTTCGCGTCCAAAGACCCGGCGAGATTGGAGCAGGGCGTCGAGCGGCTCAAAAGCTGGCTCATAGCGCAAAAGTAGCAACCCAGTGGCGCCGTGGAACCGGCTCCGCCGGGCCACTGGGGCCGCCCCCCAGTGGGGGGAGATCGGCCGTAAGGCCGATTTCGGGGGGCGTTGTATAATCCCATGGTTTTGCATGTCGCAAGACGCACGTTGGGCTGCATTTCCAGCACCCAACGCAAGTTAAAACTTTCAAAGGAAACCCTATGCTCGCCACTACCACGGCAGAGGTCGTCAAGGCCAATGCACGCAGCGCCAACGACACCGGCAGCCCCGAAGTCCAGGTTGCACTGCTGACCGCCCGCATCAACGAACTCACCCCGCACTTCAAGACGCACGCCAAGGACCACCACGGCCGCCGCGGTCTGCTGCGCATGGTGAACCGCCGCAAGAGCCTGCTGGCCTACCTGAAGGCCAAGGACGCCGACCGCTACACCGCGCTGATCGCCAAGCTGGGCCTGCGCAAGTAAGAACACCAGAAACGAAAACGCCTGAGTTAGCCCGCTAGCTCAGGCGTTTTTTACTTCGGAGACAGGCAAAGACGGATACGCGCTGTGTCATTCCATCAGGGATCGCCTGATTTTTGATGGAATGGCATCGTGTTCAGACCGCCAG
>JBEIPU010000215.1:0-4583 GCA_040376925.1 Caenimonas sp.
CGGCTGCAGGCCATGCTGGTGCTGGGCGCGCTGTATGCGCTGGGCTTTCTGGTGGTGATGGGCGTGTCGGCGCTGTTCGACGGCGGCAAGTTCGCCCGGCTGTACCTGGTGGGCGGGCAGATCACTCGCGAGCTGGCCACGGACGCCAGCTTCCAGAGCGCGATGTGGGCCGCGATGGCGATGTACCTGCCGCTGTCGCTGCTGTTCTGGCACGCGCCCGCGCTGGTGCACTGGCACGGCGTGCCGCCGCTCAAAAGCCTGTTCTTCAGCTTTGTGGCGTGCATGCGCAACTTCAAGGCGTTCACGCTGTTTGGCCTGGCGTGGGTTGGCGTGTTCCTGTTCGGCGGCCTCATCATCACCGTGTTTGCCGCGCTGATCGGCAGCCCGCAGGTGGTGGGGGTGGCCATGGTGCCGGCCGCCTTGCTGATGGCCGCCATGTTTTTCACCTCGGTTTTCTTCACCTTCCGCGACAGCTTCGTCGCTGACGACAGCCCCCCTACCACCGGAGACACGCCATGACCCAGCACACCCTGCAAGGCCGCACCGAAGACGAAGTCCTGTGGTTTCGCCGCCGCAGCTTCCTGCAGGCCGCCGCCGCCTGGACGTCCATGGGCGGATTTGCCGCGGCCCAGGCCCAGCAGCGCAGCAACATCGTGGAGCTGCAGGGCGAGGCCCTGGTCAATGGCGCCCGGCTGACGCCGCAGCAGGTGATCCAGAGCGGCGATTCACTGGAAACCGGGCCTGGCTCCAACCTGATCTTCGTCATCGGCAACTCATCCTTCCAGGTGCGCCAGAACTCGCGCCTGACGGTGGAGCGCGGCGCCACGCTCAACGCCATCAGCGTCTTGCGAATGATCACCGGTGCAGTGGCCAGCGTGTGGGGCCGCGGCAGCAGCCGCCAGATCATCACGCCCACGCTGACTGCCGGCATCCGTGGTACCGGGGTGTACACCGAGGTGTTCCCCGCGCAAAGCTACCGCAGCTATTTCTGCAACTGCTACGGCACGGTGGACATGGGTGCCGGCCCCGACAAGGCCGTGAGCCGTGCCGACTACCATCAGGCGTTCTGGGGTGAAGTGGAGCCCAAGGAAGGCAAGTTCCTGACACCCGCCAAGGCCATCAACCACACGGACGAGGAGCTTGAATTCCTGGCCCGCCTGGTCGACCAGCGCACCGCCTGGCAGATCGCCGGCAAGAAGGGCGTGAAGGACGGCAGCGGCTACATGGAAGAAAAGCCGGGGCAGACGCACCCGGCTGCGATGCCGCGTTAACAACACACGTTTGCATACTGCTTCCCGTCGGCAAGGACGGGGGGGCAGGGCCGCAGCATGGTTGGCGCGCGACGGCTCAACAGCCAGACCGTTGGCCATCGTGACCAGTGGCGCACCTGCACGCAGGCTGCAAGGTTGTGGGTGGGGCTGATGGCGCGCCTGTGCGACGCCGAGCAGCGCAGGGAACCCGTAGCGCAGCGAAGGGCGTTGCAGTGAAGCGCCAGCAGCCCCACCCACAACCTTGCGCACGAGTGCCGGCGTTCGAACCGGCTCTTACTTCGCCGCCGGCTTGTAGTCCGCCATGGCCTTGGCAAGGGTGACGTATTCCTCACAGGTCTTGTTGCCGCAGATCGCCTCCAGCTGGGCCAGGTGCTTTTGCGCTTCTTCGGGGCGCTTTTCCATCAGGTAGGCCTGGCCGATGTATTCGTGCGCGCCCTTGTGCTTGGGGTCCAGCCGCAGCGCGATGTAGTAGTGCTCAAACGCCTTGGTGATGTCGGGCGTGGCCTGCTTGCGGTAGCTGTAGCCCAGCAGGTTGTGCACATCGGCATTGCGCGGCTCGGCCCGGGCGGCGGCGTTCAGCTCGCTCAGGGCACGGCGCCAGTCCTGGGCCTGGATCGCCTTGCGCGCTTCCGTCATGCGCTCGGCCACCGTGGGCGGCGGCGGCGCGCTCGGGTTGCTGCCCGGGGTGTCGGCGGCATGGGCCAGGGTGGCGGCGGCGGCCAGTGCCACCAGCAAATGTCTGCAGTTCATCGTGAGCTCCTGAAGGTTCTGTCTGTCGGTTGGTCGGTGCGGCCCGGCCACAGTGTCTGCGCCATGCAAGGCGGCGTCAATTGCCGCCGGGCCTGACAGATAAACGCAGCAAACCGGCCGCTGGATGCAGCGCGGCAGGCTCTTTTTTCAGGCCGGATCGCCCGCGCCCTGAAGCTGCGCGGCAATGGCCACCATCTGGGGGCGGACTTCGTCCATCAGGAAGCTGCGCGTGAGGTTGAAGCCCGGGCCGCCGCAGTTGATGGACATGACCTGCCCGCCGCCGGGGCTGCGAAAGGCCACGGCCACGGCGTTCACGTCGCGCTGCCATTCGCCAAACGAGCTGCAGCAGCCCAGCGCCTGGTATTCGGCCAGTGATTCCTCGATCCGGGCGCGCACGCCGGGCCAGGCCGATTCGTCGTGCGCGCGGATGCGCTCCAGCAGCGCGCTGCGCTCGGCTTCGCTGCACACGGCCAGGTAGGCCCGGCCCATGGCCGTGGTGGCCACGGGGATGCGCGAGCCCACGTTGAGGCTCAGCGTCAGGGCCGCCTCGCTGCGGCAGGTTTCCACGTAAATCATGCTCAGGCGGTCGCGCAGGCCCAGCGCCACCAGCGCGCCGCTGCGGTCGGCCACGTCCTGCATCAGCGGTCGGGCCAGCGCACGCATGTCCATACGGGCGATCATGGCGCCGCCCAGCGCCAGCACGGCGCTGCCCAGCTTGTAGCCGGGGGCGCCATTGGCATCCTCGGTGTGCTCCAGATAGCCGTGCTTGACCAGCGTGTAGGTCAGCCGCGAAATCGTCGATTTGGGCAGGCCGCAGCGCCGCGCCAGCTCCTGGTTGCCCAGCATGCGGTCGCGCGACCGGAAGGCGCTGAGCACGTCCAGCCCGCGCGCCAGCGCCGTCACAAAGTGGCGGTCTTCCTTGGCGTTGGGTGGGGTAGCAGGCATAGCGCGCCGCTATTTTGAACGGCTGCGCCGGCCCGGTCAGGTCACGGGCGTCAGCTTGGCGACACTGAGCGCCAGCCATTTGACGCCGTGGCGCGGGAAGTTCACCTGCGCACGGGCATCGTCGCCCGCGCCCTCCAGGGTCAGCACCGTGCCCTCGCCAAATTTGGTGTGGAACACCTGCATGCCCGAGCGCAGGCCATGGGATGGCGCGGCCTTTTGCGCGGGCACGCTCGGGCTGGCAAATGACGCGGTGTCACGGCCGAAGCCGCCCGCGCCGTAGCGGCTGCCCTGCCCGTAGCCGCCCCCCCCGCCACCGAACGCACCGCCGCCATACCCCATGCCCGAGCCAAAGCCCTGGTTCTTCGGCGTGATCCATTTGAGGGCGGCTTCGGGCAGTTCCTCAAAGAACCGGCTCTTGATGTTGTAGCGGGTCTGGCCATGCAGCATGCGCGTCTGTGAATGGCTCAGGTACAGGCGCTTGCGGGCGCGGGTGATGGCCACGTACATCAGGCGGCGCTCTTCCTCCAGGCCGTCGTAGTCGTTCATGGAGTTTTCGTGCGGGAACAGGCCTTCTTCCATGCCGGTGATGAACACGCAGTCAAACTCCAGCCCCTTGGCCGAGTGCACCGTCATGAGCTGGACGGCGTCCTGCCCGGCCTGCGCCTGGTTGTCGCCGGCCTCCAGTGCGGCATGCGTCAGGAACGCAGCCAACGGGCTCAGGGTTTCGCCGGTGTCGGGCGCGACAAAATCGGGCGCTGGCGCGTTGGGGTCCAGGCCCTGACTGACTGGCGACTGCGACAGCGGCTGGCCCAGCTCGTCCACCGGCAGCGCCACGGCGTCACGGCCAAAGCCCTCCTGCATCACAAAGCTCTCGGCTGCGTTGACCAGTTCTTCCAGGTTTTCCACCCGGTCGGCGCCTTCGCGCTCGGCCTTGTAGTGTTCGATCAGGCCGCTGTGCTGCAGCACCAGCTCGATGATGTCGCGCAGCGTCATCTGCTGCGTCTGCTCGCGCAGCACATCCAGCTTGGCCACAAAGCCTGCCAGGTTGGCGCCGGCCTTGCCGGTCGTGGTGCTGACCGCGTCATGCAGCGAGCAGCCTGCGGCGCGCGCGGCGTCCTGCAGCTGCTCGATGCTGCGCGCGCCAATGCCGCGCGGCGGGAAATTGACCACGCGCAGGAACGAGGTGTCGTCGTTGGCGTTTTCCAGCAGGCGCAGGTAGGCCAGCGCGTGCTTGATTTCGGCTCGCTCAAAGAATCGCAGGCCGCCATACACCCGGTAAGGCACGGCGGCATTGAAAAGTGCTGTTTCAATCACACGGCTTTGCGCGTTGCTGCGGTACAGCACGGCGATTTCGCTGCGCTTGAAGCCGGGCTCGGTGCCGTTGTCGCGCACCAGGTGGCGCATTTCCTCGACCATCCACTGCGCCTCGGCAAAGTCGCTGGTGGCCTCGTACACACGCACGGGTTCGCCGGGGCCCTGGTCCGTGCGCAGGTTCTTGCCCAGGCGGGTCTTGTTGTGGCTGATGAGCTGGTTGGCAGAATCAAGAATGTTGCTGAAGCTGCGGTAGTTCTGCTCCAGCTTGATCTGGTGGCGCACATTGAACTCGCGCACAAAGTC
>JBEIPU010000114.1:0-13503 GCA_040376925.1 Caenimonas sp.
CGAATGCATCAAGTACCTGGCGCAGCTGGACCGCATCGGCATCATCGAGCTGCGCCCGTTGAACCGTTACCGGCTGAAGCTGGCCAAGACCTTCCGCTGGCGGCCGCACGGGCCGGTGATGAACTACTTTCGCGACAACGCGCTGCTCGACTACTTCTCGGGCGGGTTCGACGGCGCGGGCGAAGGCGTTTTGCTGGTGCATGGCTCGGTCAGCCGGGCGCTGGCGCCCAGCTTTCTGGAGCGCATGCAGCGCGTGGCGCAGGACTTCGCCCAGCAGCACCAGGCCGACCAGAAGCTGGCCGAGAAAGACCGCGAGGGCTACACCCTGCTGCTGGCCATGCGCAGCTGGGAATTTGAGGCTTTCAGCGTGCTGCGGCGCTGAGCTGGCGCGCATGCGCATTGCGGCGTTAGAATCGCAAGCTTGCAGGAGAGCGGGCGGCACCAGCCACCCCACCGAAGGCGCAAACTCCCATACACGCTCAGGTTGTCGTACTGCATGCACTGAAAAGCCGTCTGGAGAGCAGCCCCCACGGGGCTCACCGAAGGAGCAAGCCGCACGGAAGGTACCGCGCGGTGAATCTCTCAGGTACCAAGGACAGGGGGAGCGGCACTACCTTTACCCCAAGGGCTTTTCATCATGCGAGTGATCGTTCTCGGCGCCGGCCTGCTCGGCGTCTCTTCCGCGTATTTCCTCCAGCAACTCGGCCACGACGTGACCGTCATTGACCGCCAGGCCACGCCCGGCGCCGAGACCAGCTTTGCCAACGGCGGGCAAATTTCCGTCAGCCATGCCGAGCCCTGGGCCAACCCCGGTGCGCCGCTCAAGCTGCTGCAGTGGCTGGGCCAGGAGGATGCGCCGCTGCTGTTCCGCCTGCGCGCCGATGCGCGCCAGTGGCTGTGGGGCCTGCAGTTTCTGCGTGAATGCACGCCGGCGCGCACGCGGCACAACATCCGCCAGATCGTGAACCTGGGCACCTACAGCCGGGCCGTGCTGCAGCAGCTGCGCCGCGACGCCGGCCTGCAGTACAGCCAGCGCACCCAGGGCATCCTGCACTTCTATACCAGCGCGAAAGAGTTCGACGCCGCGCTGGAGCCCGCCGCGCAGATGCGTGCCCTGGGCTGCGAGCGCCAGGTGGTGAGCGCCGACGAGGCGGTGCGGCTGGAGCCCGCGCTGCGCCACATCCGGCCCCAGCTGGCCGGCGCCACCTACACCGCGGAAGATGAATCCGGCGACGCCAACGCGTTCGCGCGCGGCCTGGCGCAACGCTGCGAAGCTGCGGGCGTGAAGTTCCTGATGGGCCACCACATCACCGCACTGCGCGAAGTGGCCGGGCAGATCGACCATGTGGAGCTGACCGACGCCGAGGGCCGCTACCAGCGCCTGAAGGCCGACGCCTATGTGCTGGCCATGGGGGCCTTCAGCCCGCTGCTGGCCGCGCCGCTGGGCGTGCGCCTGCCCATCTACCCGGCCAAGGGCTATTCGGTGACGATGCCGGTGAAAGACGCGTCGATGGCGCACCAGGTCAGCCTGACCGATGACGAGTTCAAGCTGGTGTTCTCCCGTCTGACGGGCGAGCAGGGTGACCGCCTGCGCATTGCCGGCACGGCCGAGCTGAACGGCTACGACCGCGACCTGAACCGCGTGCGCTGCGAGGCCATCGTGCGGCGCGTGGAACAGCTGTTCCCCGGCGCGGGTGACACCACGCAGGCGCAGTTCTGGAGCGGGCTGCGCCCGGCCACACCCAGCAACGTACCCCTGATCGGCCAGAGCAAGCTGCCCAACCTGTACCTGAACACGGGCCACGGCACGCTGGGCTGGACGCATGCCTGCGGCTCGGGCAAGTCGATTGCGCGCATCGTCAGCGGGCTGGCGCCCGAAGTGGACTTTGCCTTTGAAGGTCGGTCAGAATTGACTCGCGGGCAACGAGTCCAGCACGCTTGACGGCTCGCCGTGGCGGCTTTCGTCGTAGCCGCTGAACATGCCCTGAATGGTCTGGCTCTCGGTCTGGCGGGCCAGCTCGGCGCGCGGGTCGGGGCGCAGCAGCACGTTGCGGAACTCCACCCGCAGCAGGTTGCCCGTGCGTATCCAGTAATCCGCCCGCTGGATCTGCCGTGCGCGCTTTTCCGGGGAGAGCGCCGTGGCGGCCAGCCGGTCGTCGGAATGCGGGGGCAGCACCATCCAGCCGTGCGGGCCGCGCTGCGCGTCAAAGTGCTTCCACAGCGTGTTGTGGCTGTTGGCAATGCGCGCGGCCATTTCGCGGTGGCGTGGGCTGGCGGCGTAGTACCAGGCGTACAGCGGGTGGCAGGCCGGGTCCAGCCCGATCAGGTGCAGCTCCCAGAACTGCGCGAGCTCCTGCATCACGCGCAGCATCAGCACCGGCGCCTTCCAGCCGCTCAACGCCTGGGTGATTTCATTGGGGCTCAGGCGCAGCACCGGGTGGCGCTGGCCGCGCACGCCGCCGATGGCCAGGCAGCGTTTGCCTTGCACGCGAAAGCAGCTGAACGCCACCGCCGCCACGTCCACCGGCTGCGTCACATGCACCTCGGCAGCGCGCTGCAGCGTGAGCGTGAGCAGCAGCTCGCCCTCCGGGCTGTGGGCCGGCGCACGCTGAAGCTGCAGCCGCATGAACTCATAACCGCGCGGCGCGCTCAGCTCGGCCAGCATCACCGGCTGCCCAGCCGCCAGCTGGCGCAGGGCAACCGGCTGCAGGGCGCCCTCCAGCCAGTCGGCATGGTCAGTCAGCTGCACCACGCGGTCCTGCACCGTCTGGCCGCGGTGCACATAGGGCCGTACCGCGCGCAGGAATTCGGCGGGCAAGTCGCTCACCAGGCCACGTGCCTGCAGCTCCCACACCATGGCCATCCAGCGGCGCAGCGCACCGGGGTAGCGCACCAGCGCCCAGGCCGTGCGTGCGGCCAGGCGCAGCCGCGTGGCGCCGCCGGGCGTGCTGGCCAGGGCCCAGCCGATGCCACGCCAGGTGCCGGGTGCCTTCATGCGGCCGGACCACCGGTGAACACGGTCAGCACGCCGGTGTAGCCGTACAGGTGGTGGCGGGCAATTTCGCCGCCCGCAAAAAACCCCACCAGCGGCACGTCGCCCAAGGCGCGCCGCACGATCTGCATTTCAGCGCTGGGCCCGCCAAAGTGCGGGCCGCCGCGCCCGGCGCAGCTCACGTACACCGCGCCGGCAATACGCCGCGCCGGGTTGGGCGCGGCCTGTGCCTCGGGCGCGGCCAGCGCCGCCGCCACGGGCAGGCTCATTTCCTCGGGTTCCAGCTCCTCGCGGATTTCAGCGCAGATGCGCATCAGGTCGGCACGCGCGGCCTGTGCATTGCGCTGGCAGAACGCCATGCGCATGCCGGGGCTGACGTGGCTGGCCACCGCGATGCCGCGGCGCGACGGGTCCAGCCCGATGATGTGGCGCACCAGCGTGTCCACGCCGAAATTGCCGGTGCGCGACACCATGTCGCCGCGCTGCAGGTCCGCCGGCTGCGTCAGGCCCACCAGCGTGGCACGCACGGCGGCCATGGCCGCCTGCGGCTCGTCCAGCGTGATGGCCAGGTCGCGCAGCAGCACGTCCAGCGCCGGCTCGCCGTCCAGCCGGGTGATCACGTTGCCCTCGGCCGCCGTCACTTCGTGCACGGGCGACACCGGCAGGCAGCCCTGGGTCACGCGCGACACCAGCGTGACGCCGTCGCCAAACGCCACGCCCGACAGGCCGCCGCTGAACACGCCGCTGGCCGCGCCCTGGCCCTTGATGTTGCCGTTGCCGCCCACGGCAAACTGCACCGCTTCGCCACGGCTGGACGCCAGCCCGCCAAACAGGTAGCCGGTGGCCGTGCGCTGCGCCAGCTCGTCGATCAGCTCCGTCACGTCGGGGGTGTGCGCGTCGGCGTGGATCAGCGCCGTGTGCGGCTCAAAGCCCATGCCGGGGCCGGTGCCCAGGGGAGCCACGCCCGAGAACACGCGGTACTGGTCGGCCGGCAGCTCGCACAGCATGACCGTGAGCGCGGGCTCGTCAAAGTACTCCACATTGTTGGCAGAGATGCCCACGCCCACGGTGCCGGCCCAGTCGGTCACCTCGGGCAGCTCGGCGCTCAGGTGCTCCAGGATGTCCCGGGCCTGCGCGGCATAGTGGTCGGTGATGTACAGCAGGCCCAGCGTGGGCGTGCTGGCGTAGTCGCGCAGTGCCATCTGCGCCTTGAGCTGGGCCAGCACCAGCCCGGCGGCCATGGGCCATTGCGGGTGGGTGGCATGGCCACAGGGGAACAGCTTCATGCTTCTATCGTGCGCGGCGGGTGGTCTTGCGCACAGCGGCTTTCCTGGCGCCCGCCTTCGCAACACCGGACGCCACGCCCGAGGCGGCCTTGAAGGCCTCCTTGGCCAGGCCGGTGGCCATGTTTTTGGTGGTGTCCATGGCGGTCTGTTTGGCCGCGTCTTTCATGGCACTGGCGGCGATCTGCTGGAACTGCTGCGTCAGCGACCCCCACCACTGCAGCGGGTCCACCACGCCGGCAGGGTCGGCCTTGCTGGCGGATTTGCCAGCTGCTTTGCCGGTCGCCTTGCGCCGCGCGGCGCCCGCCACGCCCGACACCGTGCCGGCGGCGCTGGCGGCGGTTTCGGCGGCCTTTTGCACGCCGGTCACCACGGTGTCAGCCGCCTTGAGCTTGAGCGCGTTGGCCACGTCGCCCATGTTGAAGTTCATGCCCTTCAGGGTGGCCAGCGTCATCTTCTGCACCTCCAGCGCCTGGATGGTGGCGCCCAGGGCCTTGGAGTTCTGGTCGAGCCAGAAGTGCACGGCCTTGAGCTCCTCCAGCCGCTTGTCCAGCTCCTCCACATTGAGCGTGGGTGCCACCCAGTTGGCCAGGTTGGGCATCTGGGGGATGGTCTGCGAGGCGCCCTTGGCCAGGTTCTGCAGGAAGTCGAAACCGGGCACGAATTTGCCGAAGCCGAAATTGGTGTTGTCGTTCATGGCCTCTCCAGGGTGGGTGGTGCGGGGGTGGTCGCCCACAGCTTACCCCAACGCCCGCGCCGGGCACAGGCCGTTCGCTCAGTGTTTATGCCCATCCATCATCGCGGCGGCGCCCGGGTTGCCGGGCGCGCGCGCGGCCACCGGCACCTTCAGCTCCAGTTTGCTTTCAGCGCCCTTGGCGTCCTTGAAGGTCAGGGTCAGGGGCACGGTCGTGTCCTTGGCCAGCGGCGCCTTCAGGTCCAGCAGCATGATGTGGTAGCCGCCGGGCTTGAGCTCCACCGCCTTGCCCGCGGGCAGGTCGAGTGCGGGGATGGCGCGCATCTTCATCACGTCGCCCTCCATCTTCATTTCATGCACCTCGGTCACGCCGGCGGCGGGCGACGCCGCGCCCACCAGCCTGGCGCCGTCTTTGGCGGTGAGCTTCATGAAGGCGCCGGTGCCCATCTGGCCCGGCACGCTGGCGCGGGCCCAGGCGCCTTCGACCTTGACGGCAGCGGTCTGGGCAATGGCGTTGCCGGCAACGAGGGCTGCCAGCAGGGCGGTGGTTTGAATCAACTTGTTCATGGTGTTTCCTTGCAGGGGTTAATGATTGTGGCCGGATGCGCCCGCGCCGGGCAGGATGTCCAGCAGCGCGGCCGGGCTTTTGAGGTCCGACAGCTTCTGGCCGGGTTTGGGGATTTCGGTCCAGTCGTTGCGGCCTTCCTCGCACACCTGGCTCACCGGCCAGTACATGGCACCGTCCTTTTCGGGCAGCTGGCCCACCAGCGCAAATTCGTCGTAGTGGGCGTTGGGCAGGTAGTCGTCTTTGGTCCTGGCCGTCCAGGTGATGCGCACCACGTCCTCGGTGATGGTGCGGCCATGGCTGGTGTAGGGCGTGGCCAGCTTGGCGCGCTGCACCTCCAGCGCCCAGCCGGGCTTGGGCATGGGTCGGGCACCGCGCACCCCCGCGGGGATGTCCACTGCGATCTGCCGCGTGGGCGAGGCGCCGCAGCCATGGCCAACCTTGAAGGTGGCCTTGTAGCTTTTGCCCGCGGGTGCAACCTGGTACTCCAGCACCACGTGGGCGGGCGCTGTCTGGGCGGCGCCGGCCAGCAGCGCGGCGAATGCAAGTCGTTTGAATGTCATCGTGTGCTTTCTCTCAAAGGTCGATCTTCAGTTCCGCCATCCAGGTGCGCTGTGGGTAGGGGTGGAAATTCCAGAACCGGTAGTTGTTCAGGTTGTCGATGCCCACAGCCGCGCTGACCTGTCTGGTGATCTGGTAGCGCACCCGTACGTCCGTGGTGATGTAGCGGCTGGCGCCCTGGTAGGCAAAGCCGTTCGGGTCGGAGTTGTCCAGCGTGCTGAACTGCTTGCCGCTGTAGCGCGCGCCCAGCGTGTACGACCATTTGTCGTCCGGCCGGTAAGTGGCCACGGCAGTGGCTCTCCACTCGGGGATGCGGGGCTGCCACTTGCCCACGCTGGCCGGGAACTTGTCGTTTCTGGTGATTTTCGAGTCAGTCCAGGTCAGGCTGCTGCCCAGCTCCAGCCCGCGCAGGAACATGTTGGCGGCCTGGTACGACACCTCCAGCCCTTTGGTGCGGATCCTGTCCACGTTCTGGATGTTGGTGACGTTGGGCGTGAGCGTGACGTTGGTCTGCGAGTAGAGCGCGTCCTTGGTCTGCTCGAAGAATGCCGTCAGGCGCAGCAACCCATTGCCCGTATCGCGCTCTGCCGTGAGCTCGGTCGTCCACGACTTCTCAGGCTTGAGGTTGGGGTCGTTGTTGATGAGCGTGCCTGCGCCGCTGATGCCCCCCTGGTACAGCTCGCTCACCGTGGGCATGCGCACGGCCCGCCCGGTGGACGCCTTCAACACCCATTGGTCACTGGCCTGGAACGCGATGGCGGCCTTGGGCGAGACAAAGTTTTCGCTGCGGTTCACATGGTTGACGGTGGTGGTGGCGTTGGCGGTCTGGCCGTTGGAGGCTGACCAGTTTTCCACCCGCGCGCCCAGCACGGCCTTCCATTTCGGGGCGATCTTCCACGTGTCCTGCGCCCACAGGCCCACGAGCTGTGCGTCGCCATTGAATGCCTGGTTGCGTGCGCCGGCGCTGCCATTGATCCAGTTGGTGGTGGCGTTTTCAATGCTGCGCAGCTTGTAGCTGTCGCGCTGGATGCCAAAGTCCACGATGTGGGCGCCCTGAATGCCCTGCGGCCACCAGGTGCCCTTCAGCGCCAGGGTGTTCCAGCCGGTGCCGGCCGAGTCCACGATGCGGCCCGCGCCGCCATTCAGGGCGGCCGGCAGCGCCGTGGTGGCGGCGCGCAGCGTGTCCTGATGGTAGTCGTACAGGCTGGCGGCCAGTTCCCAGTCAAACACGCCCTTCGTGTTGCTCTTGACCGACAGGCCATGCATGAAATGCGTGAGGTCTTCGTTGGACACGTTGTAGTCGGCGGGCGTCAGCGCAAACGACCGGCCGTTGATATTGACCGTGCCGCTGTACACGGCGTTGCCCGCCGCGTCGCGCAGGTAGCTGGCCGGGCGGCCCTCGGAGGTGTTGTGCCACCAGCCAAAGGTGTAGGCCGCGCGCAGCGTGGGCGTGATGTCATACGCCAGCTTGGCCTTGATGTGGTCTTGCGTGGTGGCGTACTGCGTGGCGGAGCCGAGCAGGTACCAGTCCTGGTTGCTGCGGTTCTTGCCTGGCACGGCGCCCGTCACCGGTGTGCCGGCGGCACCCACCGTGCCTGCGGACACCAGCCTGGTGGGGAAGGTCAGCGGCTGGCCTTCACTGTCGTTGCGGCTGAAGTTGGCAAACCAGGACCAGTCGCCCTGCTTGTTGCCCACCGAGGCGCTGGCCTGCTTGCCGGCGTGGCGCTCGTTCGTGCCATACAGATCAAACGGCTGGTGGGCGATGCCCACCTTGCCGTGGGCTTCAAACTTCGTGGGCATGCGCGTCACATAGTCCACCACCGCGCCCACCGAGTTGCCGGCGTAGGCGGCAGAGAACGGGCCGTAGAGCACGTCCACGCGCTCAATCTCCTCGGGCGTCACCAGCATCCAGCGCGGCGCGTTGGTGGGGCCGTTGCCCAGGTAGTTGCTCAGCAGGATGCCGTCGGCAAACACCATGGAGCGCGCCGGGTTGCCCGTGCCGGACGCACGGGTGGACAGCACGGCGTGGTTGTAGTCACCAATGTAGCGCTTGCGCACCAACAGGCTGGGCAGGTATTTAAGCGCGTCTTCGCTGTCGGTGGCGTTGATCGAATGCTCGATCTGCTCGCGCGTGACGCCCTCGATGGTGGTGGGAATCTGCGTGGGCAGCGAGGTGGGCTGGCCGCTGGTGATGGTCACCACACCCAGGTCGCGGCTGGGTGAATCGGCGGTCTGGGCGAATACAAACGGGCTGAAAGGGAACGCCATGGCCACGGCCAGGGCAATGCGGTTCTTGCGCAAAAGGGAACTCCTGAAAAGCACACACAAGGTGTCCGCCCCGGCTTGCCGGGTCAGGCACTGTTCAGTGGGGTTTCAGGAGAAGGCTGGCGGCCCGCGCGCGGGCAGCGGCGCGGCCGTGAGCCACGCGATGTGGGCGGCAGCGATGGGCCGCAGCACATAGGACAGGGGTTGCAGCGGCTGCGCCGTGGTGGGTGCCGCCGGCGGCGGCGAGCCGGTGGCAGCGCACAGCGGGCAGTCCAGCATGTGGCGCGACTGCTCTTTCACGCCGTCATCGGTCTTGACCATGACCTTGATCGCGCCCGAGCCCGAGCAGATCAGCTCCATGGCCTGCGGGTTGACCAGGGGCGAGGCCACCGCCACGCCCAGCGACAGCACAAACCACACCAGCACCAGGCGGGCAAGGGTTTGGGCCGAGCGAAGAGCGTGCATGGGGCTCGATTATCGCAGCAGGTATGTTGGGTGCATGAAACGCTCGGACCTGCGCTTCCTCTGGAAAAGGCGTGTGGGGTACTCTGCTCCGCGAATGTCCTCCGGCGAGCTGCGCCCGCCTCCCCCTTTATTTCGCTGCGCAGAGCACCCCACCCACCTTATCCCGCCAACACCGAGGATCGCCACCGGCTGCACGCCACCATGTAGCGGGTTGGTGGTGATGGTGTCCGGCGCAGCGAAATAGAGGGGGAGAACTGGCGAAGCCAGTTCGGAGGACATTCGCGGAGCCGGGCACCGTCATCGCCAACCCGCGGACCCAAAAGCAAAAGCGTTAAAACTTGGGCGCGCGCCGCTCGCGCAGGCTGGCCACGCCCTCATGCACATCCGGCCCGCCAAAGCCCATGAATTCCAGCGCCAGCGACGTATCAAACGCCGGGCCGGCCTGGCGCAGCCAGTTGTTCAGGCTGTACTTGGTCCAGCGGATGGCGGTCTGGCTGCCTGATGCCAGCTTGTCGGCCACTTCATACGCCTTGGGCAGCAACTGGTCGTCATCCACCGCCAGCGACACCAGGCCGATGCGCTCGGCCTCTTCACCGCTCACCGGCTCGCACAGCATCAGGTAATACTTGGCCTTGGCCATGCCGCACAGCAGCGGCCAGACGATGGCGGCGTGGTCGCCTGCCGCCACGCCCAGGCGGGTGTGGCCGTCCACGATCTTCGCGCTCTTCGCGGCAATGGAAATGTCGGCCAACAGGCCGGCCACCAGCCCCGCGCCCACCGCCGGGCCATGCATGGCGCTCACGATGGGCTTGTCGCAGTTGATGACGTTGTAGACCAAGTCGCGCGCTTCCTTCCAGACCCGGGTGCGCACGGCAAAGTCGCTGGCCATGTCCTGCACCAGGGCCAGGTCGCCGCCGCCTGAGAAGCCCATGCCCTCGCCGCGCAGCACGGCGCAGCGCACCGAATCGTCCGCGCTCACATCGCGCCAGATCTCGCACAGCTCCCAGTGGCCGTCATGGCCGGCGGTGGGCAGCTTGCCGTTTTGCGCCTTCATCTGGATGTCCAGCACCGAATCATCGGGGCCGCGGCGCGTGAGGTTGAAGGTCTTGTAGCGTGAATAGTCCATGGGGTCGTCTCCTGCAGGGGTTTTGGTGCTGATTGTCCATGGGGCGCAGTTGATGCCCATCAAACAGGCCGGCGTCATTCAGGCGCATGATGAGACGAACCCTCTGAAAGGAAACACCCATGACCACTTTTCATGCCGTTGTCTGGCTCGACAGCGCCCAGGCCCATGTGCTGATGTTTGACCGCGAGCATGTGGAGGCACAACGCATCAAATCGCGCAGCCACCACAAGCACCAGGGCAAGGACAGCGCCGACCCCAACTACTTCCCCGGCATTGCCGCCGCGCTGGCCGGCACGCACGAGGTGCTGCTGGCGGGCCCCGGAACCACCCGCACCGAATTCCTCACCTGGTGCACCGGCCACCTGCCGCTGGTGGCCAAGGCCATCGTGGACAACGTGGCCGCCGACCACCCGAGCGACGCCCAGCTGGTGGCGATGGCGCGCCAGTATTTCAAGCGCCACGACAACATGGCCGCCGACCCCACGCAGGCCTGAGCGCCGGCCAGGGCGGCTGCTATCCTTTGCGGGATGCGATCGCTCTTTCACTTTGCCTTCAACGTCACCGACCTGGATGAGGCGCGCCGCTTTTACGGCGGCCTGCTGGGCTGCCGCGAGGGCCGCAGCACCGGTACCTGGGTGGACTTTGATTTTTACGACCACCAGATTTCGCTGCACCTGGGCACCCCGTTCAAGACCGAGCGCACCGGCCATGTAGGCAATGTGCTGGTGCCCATGCCGCACTTTGGCCTGGTGCTGGCGCTGCCGGACTGGCAGGCCATGGCCCAGCGGCTCACCGATGCCGGCACCGACTTTGTGCTGCCGCCACAGGTGCGCTATGCGGGCGAGCCTGGCGAGCAGTGGACGATGTTCTTCTGCGACCCGTTCGGCAACCCGCTGGAGATCAAGGGATTTGCGTCACTGGACGGGCTGTACGCGAAGTGATCTGATGCCCGCGTAGGCATGGTCCTACACCCGGCTACGGCGTAGACGCCTTGTGACGCCGCAAGGCCCCCGGTTAAGGTCAGCGGCATGGATGTTGCCGACCTGCTTTGCCCTTCTTGCGCCCTGTTCCTGGACTTTGACGGGACGCTGGTCGACCTGGCGGACAAACCCGAGGAAGTGATCGTGCCGGCGGCGCTGGTGGACACGTTGCGCGCGCTGCACACCTACCTGGGCGGTGCGGTGGCCGTCATCTCGGGACGGCCGATGGACCAGATTGATGAATTCCTGGCGCCCTTGCGCCTGCCCGTGGCTGGTGTGCACGGCAGCGAACGCCGCGCAGCCAATGGCACGCTGAGCCTGCAGACCACCTACCCGCTGGACGAAGTGCAGCACGCGGCGCAGGCGCTGGTGCGCCAGCACCCGGCGTTGCGGCTGGAGGCCAAGCGCGGTTCGCTGGCGCTGCACTACCGCCAGGCACCCGAGCTGGAGGCCGTGTGTCTTGAGACCATGCGCGCTGCGGTGGAGGCATCCCCCGGCCTGACGCTGATGCGCGGCAAGATGGTGGTGGAGGCCAAGCCCGGCGGCGCCAGCAAGGGCATGGCCATTGATGCCTTCATGCATGAGGCGCCCTTTGCCGGGCGCCAGCCCGTGTTCATGGGCGACGACTTCACCGACGAGGTGGGCTTTACCGTGGTGCAGCGCAGGGGCGGCATGGGCGTGAAGGTAGGCGGCGGGCCCAGCGCGGCCTGGCACCGCGTGGAAAGCCCCGCCGTGCTGCGCCAGGAGCTGGCGCAGGCCATGGCACTCAAGCACAAGGACAAAGGGAGGACACAGGCATGAGCACAGGCAACGCAAGCCCGGGCAACCTCAACCTGGGCATGACCGGCAACTGCGCGTACAGCGCGCTGATCGACCCCCAGGCGCGCATGGTGTGGTGCTGCCTGCCGCGCTTTGACGGCGATCCGGTGTTCAACGCACTGCTGGACGAGGGCGCGACGGGCAGCGTCTGGGCGTTTGAGCTGGAGAACTTCGCGCGCAGCGAGCAGCGCTACGAGCCCAACACCGCCATCCTCAAGACACGGCTTTACGACACCGACGGCCACGGCGTGGAGATCACCGACTTCGCGCCCCGGTTTTTCAGCCACGCGCGCATGTTCCGCCCGCTGACCATTGTGCGCCGGGTCAAGGTGCTGTCGGGCACGCCGCGCATGCGCATCAAGCTGCGCCCGCGCTTTGACTGGGGCCGCCAGGTGCCCACGGTGACGCAGGGCGGTCACCATGTGCGCTTTGTGGGTGCGGGCATGACGCTGCGCCTGACCTGCGACGCGCCGCTGAACTACGTGCTGGACGGCACGTACTTTGTGGCCGACCGGCAGATGAACTTCATCCTGGGGCCGGACGAAACCCTGATGGGCGGCATTGAAGACACGGCGCACCTGTTCGAGAAGGAAACCGCCAGCTACTGGCACACCTGGACGCGGCGGCTGGCGATCCCGCTGGAGTGGCAGGACGCGGTGATCCGCGCGGCCATCACGCTCAAGCTGTCGCTGTTCGAGGACACCGGCGCCATTGTGGCCGCCATGACCACCAGCATCCCCGAGGCGCCGGGCAGCGGGCGCAACTGGGACTACCGCTACTGCTGGCTGCGCGACGCGTTCTTTGTGGTGCGTGCGCTCAACAGCCTGTCGGAAGTGGGCACCATGGAAGACTACCTGCGCTGGCTGACCAATGTGGTGGTGCGCTCGCGCGGCGGGCACATCCAGCCGCTGTACGGCATCGGGCAGGAAGAGCAGTTGCCCGAGGCGATCCTGGAGCACCTGCCGGGCTACCGCGGCATGGGGCCGGTGCGCGTGGGCAACCAGGCACAGGAGCATTTCCAGCACGACGTGTACGGCAACATCGTGCTGGGTGCTGCGCAGGCCTTTCATGACCAGCGGCTGTTCCGCCGTGCGGGTGCTGCGGAGTTTGAACACCTGCAGGCCGTGGGCGAGCAGGCGTTTCGCGTGTACGACCAGCCCGACGCCGGCATGTGGGAGCTGCGCACGCGCGCGCGGGTGCACACCTCGTCCGCGCTCATGAGCTGGGCTGCGTGCGACCGGCTGTCCAAAGTGGCGGCGGCGCTGCACTTGCCCGAGCGCATACGTTACTGGCGCGAACGCGCCGACGTGATCCGCGAACGCATCCTGAAAGAAGCCTGGAGCGACGAGCGCCAGGCCTTTGCCGAAAGCTTTGGCGGGCGCGACCTGGACGCCAGCGCACTGCTGATGGCCGAGGTGGGTTTCATCGACCCGCATGACGCGCGCTTCATTGCCACCGTGGACGCGCTGGAAAAATCGCTGTGCGACGGGCCGTACATGCGCCGCTATGAAGCGCCCGACGATTTCGGCAAGCCAGAGACCGCCTTCAACATCTGCACCTTCTGGCGCATTGACGCGCTGGCACGCATAGGCCGCAAGACGCAGGCGCGCGAAATCTTCGAGACCATGCTGGCCAGCCGCAACCCGCTGGGCCTGCTGTCGGAGGACACGCACCCGGTCACCGGCGAGATGTGGGGCAATTTTCCGCAGACGTATTCGATGGTGGGCATCATCAACGCCGCGGTAAGACTATC
>JBEIPU010000115.1:0-13269 GCA_040376925.1 Caenimonas sp.
CGCCGGCCACCATGTGGCATTCCATGATCTCGTGGTGCACCTGCACGGCGGCCTTGAACGCGTCAAACACATTGGGCGTGGTGCGGTCCAGCAGCACCTCCACAAACACCATCATCCCGGCGCCCAGCTTCAGCGGGTTCAGCCGCGCCTCATAACCCAGGATGTAACCGTCGCGCGCGAGGCGCTGCACCCGGGCCAGCACCGCGGTGGGCGACAGCGTGACGGCCTCGGCCAGCTTGAGGTTGGAGATGCGCCCGTCTTGCTGCAGGACATTCAGGATTTTCAGGTCAATACGGTCTATATCGGCCAGAGGTTCAGTCATGGATAGTGATTTATTCTGTTTCAGTGCGCAATTTAGCGTGAAATTCACCGCCAAACAATCCACCATCGCGTCATTCACTACCTCTAACTGTCTGACGCCATGAACCCGCTGCAACGCCTGCCCTTGCCGTACCGGCCTGAAGCCGCCACTGTTTCTGATCGCCTGCAGTCGCTGGACGGCGCGCTGGACTGGGCGGCAGCCGCCCATGCGGCGCGGCCCTGGGTGCAGGCGGTACGCAAGCACCCGCCGCCGTTCTGGGCCATGGAAAGCCTGCTCAAGGAGTACCCGATTTCCAGCGCCGAGGGCCTCGCGCTGATGCGCCTGGCCGAAGCCCTGCTGCGCGTGCCCGACGCCGAGACCGCCATTGCGCTGACGGCGGACCAGTTGGGGCGGGCAGATTTTGACGGTGCGGCCGACTCCACCGCGACGGCAACGTCGCCTTCGACGCTGGCGCGGCTGTCGTCAACCGCCATCGCCATGTCCAAGAAGTTTCTGCCGGACGCAGGCCACGAGCCCGGCCTGATGGCCAAGCTGGGCGCGCGCACCGTGGTGGCTGCGACGCTGCGCGCTGTGCAACTGCTCGGCCGCCAGTTCGTGCTGGGCCAGACGATTGCCGAGGCCATGGACGAGGCGGCCACCGCGCGCCGCCACACCGCCAACCTCAGGTTCAGCTACGACATGCTGGGCGAAGGCGCCCGCACCGATGCCGATGCGCTGCGCTACCTGGCGAGCTACCGCAACGCCATCCAGTCCATCGCCGCTCACGCCAACCCGGCGGGCGCGGTAGCCCACAACGACGGCATTTCCATCAAGCTCAGTGCGCTGCACCCGCGCTATGAAGACGCGCAGCGTGAGCGCGTGCTCGCCGAGCTGGTGCCGCGCGTATGGACGCTGTGCGAACAGGCCGCGCGCGCCAACATCAACCTGACCATTGACGCCGAAGAGGTGGACCGGCTGGAGCTGTCGCTGGAGGTTTTCGAAGCGCTGGCGGCCCAGGTGGCGCAGCACCACCCGCAATGGGCCGGCTTCGGCCTGGCATTGCAGGCCTACCAGACCCGCGCGCTGGAGCTGATCGCCCACGTGGCGCAATTAGCCCGCAAATACCGGCTGCGCCTGATGTGCCGCCTGGTCAAGGGCGCATACTGGGACGCCGAGATCAAGCGCGCGCAGGAGCTGGGGCTGCCGCATTACCCGGTGTTCACCCACAAGCACCACACCGACGTGAGCTACCTGGCCTGCGCACGCGCGCTGCTGGAAGCCAACGATGTGATCTACCCGCAGTTTGCAACGCACAACGCCGGCACCATTGCGGCGATCCTGCAGATGGCAGCCCGCGCGGGAAGTGCTTTCGAATTGCAGCGCCTGCACGGCATGGGCGAAGGCATTTACCGGGAGGTATTGAAGAACCCCCTGGTCAGCTGCCGCGTCTACGCCCCCGTGGGTCAGCACCGCGACCTGCTGGCCTACCTGGTGCGCCGCCTGCTGGAAAACGGCGCCAATTCATCCTTCGTGCACCAGCTGGCCGACGAATCGGTGGGCATGGATGAGCTGCTGATCTCGCCGCTGCGGCTGGAGCCCCATCCGTCACTGCCGTTGCCGCCCGACCTGTATGGCACCACGCGCAAAAACAGCCTGGGCCTGGACCTGACCGTGCAGGCCATGCGCGCGCCGCTGCTGGCGGCGTACGGCACCGCAGCAGTGCCCGGCGTGCCTGAAGCCACCCCGGAGCAGGCCACACAGGCGGTCACGCGCGCCGTGGCCGCTTTCCCCGGCTGGTCTCGCACGCCGGTCGCGCAGCGCGCCGCCATCCTGCGCCAGGCCGCCGACGCGCTGGAAGCCGACATGCCGCGCTTTTGCGCGCTGCTGGTCAAGGAAGCCTTCAAGACCTGGGGCGACACCGTCGCCGAGGTGCGCGAGGCGGTGGACTTCCTGCGCTACTACGCCAACGAGGCCGAGCGCATCATGGCGCCGGTTGCGTTGCCGGGGCCAACGGGGGAAAGCAACGAGCTGCGCCTGACCGCGCGCGGCGCCTGGGTGTGCATCAGCCCCTGGAACTTTCCGCTGGCGATCTTCATGGGCCAGGTGGCTGCCGCGCTGGCCACCGGCAACACCGTGCTGGCCAAGCCGGCCGAGCAGACGCCCGGTGTGGCGCTGCAAGCGGTGACGCTGCTGCACGCTGCGGGCGTGCCGGGTGATGCACTGCAGCTGCTGCACGGGCCCGGTGAGACCGTGGGCGCGGCGCTGGTCGCGGCGCCGAAGGTGGCGGGCGTGGTGTTCACCGGCTCGACGCAGGTGGCCAAGATCATCCAGCGCGCGCTGGCTGCCAAGGAAGGCGCCATCGTGCCGCTGATCGCCGAGACCGGCGGCATCAACGCCATGCTGGTGGACAGCACGGCGCTGCCCGAGCAGGTGGCCGACGCCGTGGTGCAAAGCGCGTTTCGCTCGGCCGGCCAGCGCTGCTCGGCGCTGCGCCTGCTGTGCGTGCATGACAGCATTGCCGACGGCGTGATCGAGATGATCCAGGGCGCGGCGAAAGAGCTGGTCACGGGCGACCCCGCCCAGCTGGCCACCGACGTGGGCCCGGTGATCGACCGCGAGGCATTTGACGGCATCAGCGGCCATCTGCAGCGGCTGGCCGCGCAGGCCAGGGTGGTGCTGGCACCCGCACCCGCCACGCAAAACGCCTTGAACTTCATCGCGCCGCAGGCTTTCGAGATCAATACCGTGGCCGACATGCAGGCCGAGATCTTCGGCCCGGTACTGCACATCGTGCGCTGGTCCGGCGACCCGCAGGCCCTGATCGACCAGATCAACGCGCTGGGCTATGGCCTGACGCTGGGCATCCAGTCGCGCATTGACAGCCGCGCCCAGGCGCTGGCCGCGCGCGCGCATGTGGGCAATGTGTACGTCAACCGCAACATGATCGGTGCGGTGGTGGGCGTGCAGCCGTTTGGCGGCGAGGGGCTGTCGGGCACCGGCCCCAAGGCCGGCGGGCCGCACTACCTGTACCGCTTTTGTGCCGAACAGACTGTGACCGTCAACACCACGGCCGCGGGCGGCAACGTAGCACTGCTGGCCTGATACCCGCCTTCACGCCGCAGGGGTCAACCTGAGCACCGCGCGGCGTTCGCCCACCACGGCGCCGCGCACGCTGCGCAGCTCGGCTGCGCGCCAGGGCGCCAATGCCACGCGCTGGGCGTCATCCAGCCAGCCCAGCTGGTCCAGCACCTCGACTGTGGCGGCGTACAGCGCGGGCATGTTGCCGTCGCTGACCTTGATGGCCAGCGCCTGCTGGCGGCTTTTGCTGCCCACCACCTGCACGCCGTCCGCGCCAACCTTGGTGACCCAGTCGCCGCGGCCTGCGCGCATGAAGGCCTCGTCGTTGCGGCGGGTGCCGCTGACCAACTCGGGGTGCGCCGTCATGGCGTCAGCCAGCGGGCCAAAGCAGTCGCCGAACTCGGCGTCGTGCCCGCCGCTGGCCAGCCGTGCATAGCTGCGTGCCAGCGCCGACAGGGGCATGGCGTAATTGGGAGCCGAGCAACCATCGATGCCCATGCGCAAATCTTCCTCAGCCAGCCCCGCCACCCGCGCCACGTCGCGGCGGATGGCCTGCTGCAGCGGGTGACCCGCGTCAAGGTAGCTTTCCAGCGGCAGCCCGTACTGCACGCAGTAAGCCGCAAAGCCCGCGTGCTTACCGCTGCAGTTGTGGTGCCGCTCATCCAACCCGGCGGGCGCGGGGCCCACACCCAGCTCCACGAACATCGGCACATGGCAGCCGCACTGCAGCTGGCGGTAGCCCACGCCCGCCTTGTCCAGCATGCCCTGCACCTGCTCCACATGCATCGGCTCACCGCTGTGGCTGGCGCACAGCAGCGCCAGCTGCCGCGTGCTGAAGCCGAATTGCGCCGGCCCACCAGCCCGCACAAACGGCAGCGCCTGCAGGGCCTTGAGGGTAGAGCGGGTGAACACGCGCGCGTGCGGGTCGCCCACGCCAGCGTGCAGACCACCGCGTGCGTCCACCACGGCCACGGCGCCGAAGTGCAGGGATTCAGGCGTGCCGCCACGGGTGAGCTCGATCAGGGGTGCGAATGTCATGGCCGCCATTGTCGCGCCCATGACGGCGGGCACGCCATGTCCCGCGCCACAATCGCCGCATGCCTGAACTGCGCTCCCCCCTGACGGCCCAGATTGTGGAATGGCGTGTGCGCCCCGGTGACACCGTGCACGCAGGCGACCTGCTGTTGGTGCTGGAAGCCATGAAGATGGAACACGAGGTGCGCGCCACGGCCAGCGGCGTGGTGCGCGAGCTGTTCTACACCGCGGGCGAATCCGTGAACGAGGGCGATGTGCTGGCCGCCACGGATGCCGCCGGCCCCGCGCAGGCCGCAGCCGCACCGGCAGCGACCGGGCCGCTGGCGCAGGGCGGCATCCGACCCGACCTGCAGCGCGTGTTGGACCGCCATGCCCACACGCAGGACGCCGCCCGTCCCGACGCCGTGGCCCGGCGCCACGCGCTGGGCATGCGTACCGCTCGCGAGAACATTGCGGACCTGTGCGACGCGGGTTCGTTCAGCGAATACGGCGCACTGGCCGTGGCCGCGCAGGCCACGCGCCGCAGCGCCGACGACCTGATGCGCAACACGCCGGCCGATGGCATCGTCACGGGCATCGGCAGCATCAACGGCGCATTGTTTGGCCCCGAGCGCAGCCGCGCCGTCGTCATGGCCTATGACGCCACTGTGCTGGCCGGCACGCAGGGCATGCGCAACCACCAGAAGACCGACCGCCTGCTGGGCATTGCGCTGGCGCACAAGCTGCCCGTGGTGCTGTTGGCCGAAGGCGGCGGCGGGCGGCCCGGTGACACCGACATGCCCATCGTGGCAGGCCTGCACGTGAGTACCTTTGCCAGCTTCGCGCGGCTGAACGGCCAGGTGCCCGTGGTGGGCATTGCCGCAGGCCGCTGCTTTGCGGGCAACGCCGCACTGCTGGGCTGCTGCGACGTGATCATTGCCACGCGCGCCAGCAACATCGGCATGGGCGGCCCCGCCATGGTCGAAGGCGGCGGGCTGGGCGTCTTCAGGCCAGAGCAGATCGGCCCGGCCCCGGTGCAGCACGGCAACGGCGTGATCGACGTGCTGGTGGACGACGAGGCGCAGGCCGTGGCCGCCGCCAAACAGTACCTGGGCTTCTTTCAGGGCCGGGTTGCCGACTACACGGCACCCAACCCGCAAGCGCTGCGCGACGTGGTGCCCGAAAACCGCTTGCGTGTGTACGACACACGCGCTGCCATGGCGGCAATGGTGGACGCAGGATCGATGCTGGAGCTGCGCACCGGCTTCGGCAAGGGCATCCACACCGCGCTGGCGCGCATTGAAGGCCGCCCGGTGGGCCTGCTGGCCAACAACCCCGCGCACCTGGGCGGCGCGATCGACGCCGATGCCGCCGACAAGGCCGCGCGCTTCATGCAGCTGTGCAATGCGCACGGCATTGCGCTGGTGAGCCTGGTGGACACGCCCGGCTTCATGGTCGGGCCCGACATCGAAGAACAGGCCCAGGTGCGGCATGTGAGCCGCATGTTCATTGCCGCGGCCCACCTGCGCGTGCCGTTTTTCAGCGTGGTGCTGCGCAAGGGCTACGGCCTGGGCGCCATGGCCATGTGCGCGGGCGGCTTTCATTCGCCCAGCTTCACCGTGGCCTGGCCCACCGGTGAATTTGGCGCGATGGGGCTGGAGGGCGCCGTGCGGCTGGGCTACCGCAAGGAGCTGGAGGCCGTGTCGGAAGGGCCGGAGCGTGAGGCTCTGTACCAGCAACTGGTGGCAAAACAGTACGACGCGGGCCAGGCCCTGAACATGGCCGCCACGCTGGAGATTGACGCGGTGATCGACCCGGCGGACACGCGTGGATGGCTGACCAGGGGCTTGGCGTCCGCCCGAATGGCCCCGGGCGCAGCCGCCCCGGCCATTGACACCTGGTGACATCCGCCCAGCCGGCAGGGTTGACGCCTGCGTGCTAAGCTGGCCGGCCCTTTTCAGCCCCTACACGGGAGACAACCATGCCCGGACTTTTGCCCCACGTCGACCCCGACGGCCTGCTTGAATTTTCGGTGGTCTACACCGACCGCGCCCTGAACCACATGTCGCGCAGCTTCCAGGGCGTGATGAAAGACATCTCGGGCATCCTCAAGGAGGTCTATCACGCGAAGTCCGCCGTGCTGGTGCCCGGCAGTGGCACCTTTGGCATGGAATCAGTGGCGCGCCAGTTTGCCGGCGGCAAGCACGTGATGGTGATCCGCAACGGCTGGTTCAGCTACCGCTGGACGCAGATTTTTGACATGGGCGCCATCCCCGCGTCGCACACCGTGCTGAAGGCCCGCCAGACCGGCGCCGGCGCGCAGGCGCCCTGGGCACCCGCGCCCATTGCCGAAGTGCAGGCCGCCATCCGCGCCGAAAAGCCTGCCGTGGTGTTTGCCCCGCACGTGGAAACCGCCGCCGGCATGATCCTGCCGGACGACTACCTGCGCGCCGTGGCCGATGCGGTGCATGAGGTGGGCGGCCTGTTTGTGCTGGACTGCATTGCGTCCGGCGCCATGTGGGTCAACATGCAGGCCACCGGCGTGGACGTGCTGGTGTCGGCCCCGCAAAAGGGCTGGAGCAGCTCGCCGTGCTGCGCCATGGTGATGCTCAGCGAGCGTGCCCGCGCCGCCATTGACGGCACCACCAGCACCAGCTTTGCCTGCGACCTGAAGAAATGGCTGCAGATCATGGAAACGTACGAGGGCGGCGGCCATGCCTACCACGCCACCATGCCCACTGACGCGCTGACGCGCCTGCGCGAGGTGATGGTGGAAACGCGCGCCTACGGCTTTGACAAGGTGCGCAACGAACAGATCGACCTGGGCCGCAAGGTGCGCGCCCTGTTTGAAGGCCGCGGCATCCCCAGTGTGGCGGCCGAGGGCTTCAAGGCGCCTGGCGTGGTGGTGAGCTACACGACCGACCCCGAGATCCAGTCAAGCAAGAAATTCCTGGCCGAAGGCCTGCAGACCGCCGCCGGCGTGCCGCTGCAGTGCGACGAGGGCGCGGACTTCAAGACCTTCCGCGTCGGCCTGTTCGGGCTGGAGAAGTGGCACAACGTGGACCGCACCGTGGCCCAGCTGGCAGCGGCGCTGGACCGCATTGGCCTGGGCGCGCCCGCGCCGCAGCCAGCCGTGGCCGTGACAGCCTGACAGGCTCAGGCGCTGAGCACGGCCATGATGGCCTTGCCGGTCGCCGCCTTCGGGTTGTGATGCTCCACCGCATGCATCAGCAGCCCCTCCAGGTACTTGTTGCCCGCGTCGCGCGGACTGAACCGGAAGCCCGAGTTCTTCAGGTACTTGGCGCCGTACTCCTTGAGGCGCCTGAAGTATTGCCCGGCAATGTCGAACTGCTCCTTTGATTTGGAGCCGTGCGCGGCGGCCTTGATCATCTCACCGGTATCGTCAAACATCCGCGCCAGCGTCATCAGGCTGCCGCAGATGCCGGAATTGAGGGTGAGCATCGCGATCAGCGGGCTGGCGTCGCAGCCCTTGCGGTAGAACTCGGTGAACGCCGCCGTATCCGTGATGAAGCTGCCCTGGGACATATTGGGCTCGAAGATGCCCGTGGGCTTGTCCACCGTGACCTGCACACTCTGCTTGCCCATGGTGAGAGACACCGACCTGGACACCTGGCCTGTCTGCGCGTTGCGCAGATTGACGGTTTCCGTGCGGCGGCCTTTTTCGATCAGCGTATCGGTGCTGATGGTCTTGGCCCGGGCCTTTTCGGCTTCCCATTTCTGCCGGGCCAGCGCCAGGAAATCCTTGACCCGCAAAATCTCTGCCACGCGGTAGATCAGCTTGATCAGCCATTCAACGCCTGTCAGCACCGCCGCCACCAGACTGCCCAGCCCGGGCAGCGTGGCGGCAATGGCGGTTTTGGCCACGCCCTTGAGAATGTCCGCCAGCCCGAGCAGGATGCCGTGCGTCATGCAGGTTTCAATGCTGTTGGCAAGCTCTTCAGGATGGCCGGGGACGATCCTGATCTTCTTGCGATCCAGATAGGCGCCCAGCCGCGTCTTGGCCGCTTCAAACGTCCTCGCAATGCCGGTGCCGATCTCCATCGCGGCGCCCACAAACGGGGCGGCCTGCTTCATCAGCTCTTCCAGCAGGAACTTCAACGCCCCTTTGACAATGGTCCCAAGCGTTGCCCAGTTGGTGGAGACGACGATTTTGGACATGACCCAGTCCTTGAACTGGATCAGCAGGCCCTTGATCTTTTCCCACAGTGCCTGGCCGGCACGGTACAGGTTGACGGCGCCATCGGCCACCATCGTGCCCGCCAGCACCACGGGCGACACGATCGCCGCGCCGACGCCTGCGGCCACGCCATAGAAGCGGTTGTGCTGGTAGACGTCGGGGATGCGGTCCGCGGCCAGCTGCAGCGCCGCCAGCGTGCAGGGGAAGGTCTCGGGCTTGGGCGGCGGCGGCGGCGGCATCAAGGTGGAAACGCTGGTCGAGTCGTTGAAGTGAGTGTTCTTGCCCGTCACCGCGAAGTTCCCGCCATGGCCGTACTTCTCGACGAGTTTTTTGCCGCCCACACTGGTGGCCAGTTGCCCGACTGAGGTGAGCTGCTGGGCCGTGACCTTCACCTCGGGCAGGCTCGCCGTCATGACCTTGGGCACGTGAATCGTCGACGCTGGCACCGTGAAAGCAGCCTTGGACGATTTGACGTCACCCAGTTTGCTGGTGTCGGTTGCAAAGCCCGAGCCAATGGCGCCGCCCACCGCACTGACGCCTTCCACGCTGAGCTGCAGGATGTTCAGGTCAATGTCGATATTGCCCAGCAGGTACAGCACGCCAAATCGCGAATGCGGTATTTCGTACTCGTTGATCCGCTTCTGGGCGCGCATGTCGTAGTCGGCATCGCTGCCGGGCGCGATCGGGGCCGGCTCGCGCGGCGCGGTGAACTTCCACAGCCACTCCAGCAGGCCACCGCTGACCTTGTCGCGCTCGCAGTTCGCCCAGTAGCCCGTGTGGGCCTTCAGGTACCTGGTCAGGACGGCATGCAGCTTGTCTGCGTTGGCTTCCGAGCGCAGCTTGTAGTACTCCTCATAGGCCGCGTCTACTTCCAGCGTGGTGCCGCTGCGCGAACTGAAAGTCAAGCTGGTGCGCGCCCGGAACTCGTCCGGGCTCACCATCGTCAACGGACCCTTTTTCCCCATGACCACCTCCATCGGAATCGTCTGGCATTCTTTCCGCGGCGCCCTGCGCTGTCAATGCGGCAAACCGCCGCCGGGTCAGCGCAGCAACGCCACCGCGCCAGAGAACGTCAGGAACGCGGTTGCCGTCGTCAGCAGGATGATGCGCGCGATGCGCCCGTTGTCCGCGCCAAATCGTTCCGCCAGCAGCGATACATTGCTGGCGCTGGGCAGCGCGGCTACCAGCACCATCACGGTCAGTGCAAAGCGGTCCAGCGGCAGGCCCAGTGCGATGGCTGCTGTGCCCGCGCCCCACACCAGCAGCGGGTGCAGCACCAGCTTGGCCAGCACTACCGGCAGGTAGTCACGCACCGGCATTGGTCCATGCGCCTCGCGCGCCGCCACAATCTGCGAACGCGCCAGCACGGCGCCGATGGTGAACAGCGCCACCGGCGACGCCGCATCCGCCAGCAGGCCGATGGTCTGCATCACCGGCTTGATCGGCTCGATCTGCAGCCAGGACGCCGCCGCGCCGGCCAGGATCGCCCAGGGCATGGGGTTGGCGGCCACGCCCTTGAGGGCACTTTTCGCGGCCTTGGCCGCGCCGTGCTCATCGGCGCCGTCCAGGCGCGACAGCGCAATGCACAGGGACGTGGTGATCACCAGGTCCAGCAGGATGGTCAGGATGGCCGGGCCTGCGGCAGCCGCGCCCAGCAACGCCACGAGCAGCGGCACGCCCATGAAGCCGGTGTTGGGGAAAGCTGCCACCAGCGCGCCGAAGGATGCGTCATTCCAGCGCACGCGCTCGTTCAGGCTGAACCGCACCGTGGCCGCCACCATGAGCAGCGCGCAGGGCAAATAGACAGCCACCGCCGCAATGTCAAGCAGCTGCGCCACCGGCGTGCTGGCGCCAAAGCGGTACAGCATGCAGGGCAGCGCGAAATACAGCACGAAGGCGTTCAAACCCGGAATCGCCTCCAGCGGCAGCATGCCGCGGCGCGCGGCGACATAGCCGCACAGAACGAGTGCAAAGAACGGAAAGGTGACGAGCAGGATGGCGAGCACGGGCGATATTGTCCCAGCAAGCCGGGTGGCGGGGTTTCAGCAGGCTGACTAGAACAGCATCAGGAACGCGGCCAACGGCACCACAGCCAACGGAACAGGCGCCTGACCCTTGAGTTTTTCAATCTCATCCGGCGGCAAAGCCTCCTTGCCCACCACGATGCAGGCTTCACAACCCAACTGCTCTGCCAGGCGTGCTGCCTTGAGCACATCCTTGTGCTGCACCTCGTTGCGGTACTTCACTTCTACGCCAATTCGGGCAGAGCCCAGGTCCACGATGAAATCGAGTTCGTCATTGTTGCGCCGCCAGTAGCCCAGCTCCACCAGCCCCGGCCATCGTCGCAGGTGGTTAGCCACCACGTTCTCCGCATAGGCGCCCATGAGCGTTGCATCGACGACCATCTGCTCCTGGCTGATTTTCATGACCGCGTTGCGCACGGCCAGGTCCACGAGATAGGTCTTGAAGTTGCCGGCCTTGGGCGTGGCCTTGGTGCTGGTGTGCTTGTGCAGGCGCCAGACCAGGTCGGTTGCTTCGAGCAATGGGAAGTAGGTCTCGATGGTGCTGCGCGCGAGCTCGATGTCCTTGCTGAGCTGCGAGAGGTTGGTTTCGCGGCCGGGGTCCTTCAGCAGCCCCAGGTAGAAGCGGCGCAGCATCTCAGGCTTGCGAAATTCGGCGGCGACCAGCAGGTCTTCGAAGATCACGCGCTCGACCTGGTTCTGGTAGAGGTAGTCTTGTTTGGCGAGAAGTGTGGGGAGGTTCCAGACTTCGGGAAAGCCGCCCTCGAAGAGAAAGTTTTCCATTTCGTCGAAATGAGCATCCCCGCCAAAAAAGTCAGCTTCAAGCCATCTGGTAAAGCTGTATCCATCCAAACCTGAGGTTTGCAATCCACGTCCCATGTTTCGGATGCCATGCATGCTTGCATTCACTTGATTCGGAGTAATACCGGGTCTCTTTGCAACGATGCGTGCGTAAAACCACTCCCGAAAACTGAACGGCAGCACATGAAAATCCTTGGTGCGCCCCAACAGACTCTCGCGTGACTTGCGAAAAATCGGCGTGCTGGCCGACCCCGACACAATGAATCGCACCGGTGTCTTCAGGTCATAGAACTTCTTGAGGTACAGCTCCCAGCGCGGAAAGCGCTGGATTTCGTCCAGAAACAAATACGCTGGCCCCTCTTTCGACGCGACCACGGCCGCAGCGACAAGCTCATTGAAAAATTTGTCCTGATCGAACCCCGGCAATTCCAGCCCCGGGTCTTGCATGGAGAAATAGGCGATGCGGCCCGCCTGGGCTTGCGGGTCGGGCGCATCGGCAATCAGCTGTTGAATGCACTGCAGCAGCAAGGTGCTTTTGCCCACGCGGCGCGGGCCGGTGACCGACACCATCTGCGGCAGTTGCCGGACGTCGGCAAACAGTTCGTCAAACACATCACGCCTGAATGCAGGCAGGTCGGTGAACGCGTCCTCACGCCCCTGCCACCACAGGTTGTATGGCTGCAGAATGTCGAATTTGGCAAAAATACTGTTCAAATCACCAGGCATTTCAAAATTATGCATATTTGATGTTATGAAGTCAAATATGCATAATTCATCGAAAAGCAAGCACTGGCGCGGCTTGCAGTCGCATCACCAGACGCCGGCCGACGGCCCGGTATGATTCGCCGCTCCCCCGTCTGCAGTACCCCCTCCCCGATTTTTCATGTCCGCCGGTCTGAACCTCGCCCAACAGGAAGCTGTGAACTACATGCACGGGCCCTGCCTGGTGCTGGCGGGTGCGGGTTCGGGCAAGACGCGCGTGATCACGCACAAGATCGGCCGGCTGATCAGCGCAGGGCTGGCGCCGCAGCAGATTGCGGCCATCACCTTCACCAACAAGGCTGCGGCCGAGATGCGCGAGCGGGCCAAGAGCCTGATCGGGCGCGACGCAAAGAAGGTGCTGATCTGTACCTTCCATGCCCTGGGCGTGCGCATGATGCGTGAAGACGGCTCGGTCCTGGGCCTCAAGCCCCAGTTCAGCATCCTGGACAGCGACGACGTGACCAGCATCCTGAAAGACGCCGGAGGCACCACCGACGCGGCCACGGCCCGCCAGTGGCAGTGGACCATCAGCCTTTGGAAGAACATGGGGCTGAACGCCGCGCAGGCCGAGGCCCAGGCCAGGGATGACAACGAGCGCGTCACCGCGCGCATCATGGGCCGGTATGAGGAACGCCTGGCCGCCTACCAGAGCGTGGACTTTGACGACCTGATCGGCCTGCCGCTCAAGCTGCTGAAAGACCACGCGCCAGTGCGCGAGAAATGGCAGGCCCTGCTGGGCCATGTGCTGGTCGATGAATACCAGGACACCAACGCCACGCAGTACGAGGTGCTCAAGCTGCTGGTGGGCGAGCGCGGGCGGTTTACCGCCGTGGGCGATGACGACCAGAGCATTTACGGCTGGCGCGGCGCCACGCTGGACAACCTGAAAAAGCTGCCGATCGACTTCCCCCAGCTCAAGGTCATCAAGCTCGAGCAGAACTACCGCAGCACCAGCGCCATCCTGCGCGCGGCCAACAACGTGATCGGCCCCAACCCCAAGCTGTTCCCCAAGACGCTGTTTTCCGAGCTGGGCGAAGGCGAGCCGGTGCGCGTGGTGGATGCCGACAACGAAGAGCACGAGGCCGAGCGCACCG
>JBEIPU010000079.1:0-17706 GCA_040376925.1 Caenimonas sp.
GACAGGCGGTTTTGCACGTCCACCTGCGCCAGGTCAGGGTTGGTACCGGGCTGGTAGCTCAGGGTGATCTGGCCGCCGCCGTTGGCCTGCGTCACAGACTCCATGTAGATCAGGCCGGGCGAGCCGTTCATCTCCTGCTCGGTCACGCTGATGACGCTTTCCTCCAGCGTCTTGGCCGAGGCACCGGGGTAGGTGGCCGACACCACGATGGACGGCGGTGCCACCGGCGGGTACTGCGCAATGGGCAGCTGGGTGATGGCGACGCTGCCCATCACGATGATGAACAGCGCAATCACCCACGCGAAGATGGGGCGGTCGATGAAGAACTTGGCCATGCTGCGGGCCCTTACTTCGTGGCCGGGGCAGAGGCCGCAGCGCCGGCGGGTTTGGCACCCGCAGGCTGCCAGGGCACGGGCTTGACCGGCGCATTGGGCCGCATCTTCTGGAAGCCGTCCACCACCACCTGCTCACCGGCCTTCAGGCCGTCCAGCACCACCCAGCGGCCGTTCTGCGCTTCGCCGATCTTCACGGTGCGCGGGCTGACCTTGCCGTCCGCCGCCACGACCATGACGCTGTCGCCCGCGCCCGAGCGCGTGACGGCCTGCTGCGGCAGCAGGATGGCATTGCCCGCGCGGGCCTGCTCCAGCCGCACGCGCACATACAGCCCAGGCAGCAGCGCGCCGCCGGGGTTGGGCACCTCGGCGCGCAGCGTGATCTGGCCGCTGGACGCGTCCACCGTGAGGTCCGAGAACAGCAGCTTGCCGGGGCGGGGGTGCTCGGTGCCGTCCTCCAGCACCACGCGCACGCTGGCGGCGCCTTCGCTGGCGCGCTTGAGCTGCCCGCTTTCCAGCGCGCGGCGCAGCTTGAGCACCTCGGCCGCGGGCTGGGTGAAGTTGACATACATCGGGTCGATCTGCTGGATGACGGCCAGCTGCGTGGCCTCGCCCTGCCCCACCAGCGCGCCTTCGGTCACCAGCGCGCGGCCGATGCGGCCCGAAATAGGCGCGGTAACTGCTGCGTAATCAAGATTGATTTTGGCGGTCTGTACGGCCGCCTTGCCCACGGCCACGTCGGCCTCGGCCTGCTTCTGCGCGGCAACGGCGTTGGCATAGTCCTGCTTGCTGATGGCGTTGGCCTCGACCAGGGGCTTGTAGCGCTCGGCCAGCGCGCTGGCCTGCGCCAGGTTGGCCTGGCCCTTGGCCAGCGTGGCCTGGGCGCTCTCATACGCTGCCGCATACGGGGCGGAATCAATGCGAAACAGCGGCTGGCCGGCGCGCACATCGCTGCCTTCGCGGAACAGGCGCTGCTGCAGGATGCCCGTGGCACGCGCGCGCACCTGGGCCACGCGCGACGCCTCCAGCCGGCCGGGCAGCTCGGTCACCAGACCCACGTCGCCCGGGGCCACGGTGATGACGCCGACCTCGGGCGGGGGCGGTGCTGCGGGGGCGGCTGCGTCATTGCCCTTGCCGCAAGCGGTCAATGCCAGGGCGGCGAAGAGTGCCAGCACGGCATGACGAACGGGGAAAACAGCAGGGGCGATGCCGGTGGTGAAAGACGCGGGCATGGGGGTTCCTTGGGGATGGCATGACGGGTCACGCCGCAGGGCATTTTGGCTGCAGCGAGTATATACATACACCCATGCATGTATAGTGCCAGCTTCTGATTAACCCCCGCAAATCTCAAGCCCATCCCCCATGGCCCGCCGCACCAAGGAAGAAGCACAGGCCACCCGCACCCGCCTGCTGGACTGCGCCGAGACGCTGTTCCAGGCGCAGGGTGTGTCGCGCACGTCGCTGAACGACATTGCCCAGGCTGCGGGCGCCACGCGCGGCGCGGTGTACTGGCACTTCAAGGACAAGGCGGACCTGTTCAACGCCATGCTGGAACGCGTGACGCTGCCGATGGAAGCCGCGCTGCTCAGCGGCCCGCCCGCCAGCGCCGACCCGCTGGCCCATGTGCGCGGCGCGGTGCTGGACGCGCTGCACCGCATTGCGCACGACGAACAGACACGGCGCGTGTTTGACGTGATCACGCACAAGGTGGAGTACATCAGCGAGCTGAACGCCGTGCGCGAACACCATCTGGCCGCGCGCGGGCGCTGCCTGGACCGCATGGCGCGCGACCTGCGCGCCGCCGCGCGGCTGCGCGGCCAGCGCCTGCCCCTGCCAGCAGCCGTGGCCGCCCAGGGCCTGCTGGGGCTGATCGACGGCCTGATCCAGAACTGGCTGCTCGAGCCGGGCGCTTTTGACCTGGTGGCCACCGGGCGACGCGCGCTGGACACCTATGCGATCGGCCTGGGGCTGGGGCCAGCCGCGACGGCGGCTCGGGGCACAGCACGCAATAGGGGATAATGCACGGCTGCCCCGCCTTGGGGCCACGCAAGACAAATGCGGCTGTAGCTCAGTGGATAGAGTATTGGCCTCCGAAGCCAAGGGTCGTGGGTTCGATCCCCGCCAGCCGCGCCAGTCCCGGCGTCTTCTTAGGCGTCGCCGCCTCACTGCCGCGGCACGTTCGCCCGCGCAATCACCTCCGCCCAGCGCCTGATCTCCGAGCCCAGCAGCTCGCGCAGCTGCTCGGGCGTGCCGCCTGCAGGCGCGACGTTGATGTCGGCCAGCTGCTTTCGCAGCGCGGCGTCTGCCAGCACCTTGTTCACTGCCGCGTTCAGCGTGGCGATCACAGCCGGCGGGGTGCGCGCGGGCGCGGCCAGCGCGTTCCATGACGCGGCGTTGAAGCCGCGCACGCCGGCCTCGGCCACCGTGGGCACATCGGGAAGCGCGGCGGAGCGCTTCGCGCCCATCACGGCCAGCGCTCGCACGGCCTTGGACGCGATCTGGCCCATCATGGGCCCCAATATTTCCACCACCGCGTCCACCTTGCCACCACGCAATGCCGTCAGCACAGCGGGCGAGCCGTTGAAGGGCACCACCTGCACGTCGATGCCGGCCGTCGTCTTGAATAGCTCGGCCGCCAGGTGCTGCGTGCTGCCGATGTTGATGGTGGCCACGTTCAGTTTGCCGGGGTTGGCTTTGGCGTACGCCAGCAGCTCGGGCAGCGCCTGAAAGCTGCTGTTGCCGCTGGTCAGGATGGCAATGTCAAAAAATCCCAGCGTGGCCACCGGCGCAAAGTCTTTTTGCGCATCAAACGGCAGCGCCTTGAACAGCCCCGCGCTGACCGCCGTGCCGTTGCTCATGAGCAGCAGCGTGTGGCCGTCGGGCTCGGCCCGGGCCACGGCCTCGCCGGCCACGATGCCGCCCGCGCCGGGCTTGTTCTCGATCACCACGCCCTGGCGCAGCTCGTCGGACAGCTTTTGCGCCACCGCGCGCGCCGTCAGGTCGGCGATACCGCCGGCACCGAACGGCACGACGATACGGATGGGCCGCGTGGGGAAAGCCTGCGCCCACGCCAGCGCAGGCCATGCTGCGCAGGCGGCCAGCAGGTGTCGCCGGGACAGGCGCACGTCAGTCGCGCGGCGAGTGGATGCCCAGCAGCGAAAAGTACCGCGTGAGGTCGCCCTCTTCGCGCACGATTTCCTGCATCAGGTCGGCCAGCGACATCTGGCCCCAGCTGACCGCGCGCTTGACCAGGTACGGCGTGGGGCTGTGTGGCTCGGTGCGCTGCAGGAACTCGGCCGCGGCTTCGAGCAGGCGGTAGGCGTCCTCGCGGCTGGTGATGGGGCCCGACGGCAGGGGCTCGCGCGCTGGCTGCACGGTTGCGTTGGCCATGGTGTAGCTGTCCGTCATGGTCTGCTCCTGGGGGGTGTCGTCTTCAGGCTGCACGGGTGCAGCAGGCGCTGGTGGTGCGGCCGGGTGCGGGCTGCGCCCGTTCATCAGGCTGGCGCAGGCGCGCTGCATGCGGCGCAGTGTGTCGCTGACCTTGCCCAGGCTGGGCGCCTCCAGCGCCAGCTTGTCGTCCAGCTTGCGCGACAGGGCGTCCCAGTCGTCGGCCGCCTGCTGCACGCAGCGGCTCAGGTCGTCCAGCCAGAGCAGGCCGCGCGTGTCGATGCTGTCCACGATCTGGTCGCGGTCCAGCGGGGCTTCGTCTTCGCCGCGCTCGGGCACCACGCCGGCGATCAGCTGCTCCCATTCGGCCAGGTTGATGTGGGGTGGGCGCCGCTCGGGCAACAAGGCAACGGGCACATGCAGGCGCAGCAGCAGCGACAGGTTTTCGTTCATCCAGACGAACGACGCCACGCGCGCGTCCACGTCACTGTCCTCGATCTGCGGGTGCACGCTGTCCCAGTGCTGGTCCACCAGGCCGTTGAGCACCTTCACGCCGGCCAGGAAGCCGTCCATGCGGTGCTGGCGCGTCCAGGCCTCGCACAGCCAGGCGGCCAGCTGCAGGTCCTTGCTGCGTGACGACAGCAGGCCGGCGCACTGGTTGGCAATGGCGCGCCAGTCGGCCTTCTTGAGCGGGCGTTCCCACTCGCGCATGGGCAGCGTGGGGTCGTCTTCCTCGCGGGCCTGGCGCAGCTGCAGGAAGATGGGGTCATAGCGCAGCGATGCACCCGACGGTGCGTCGGCGGCAATGGGCACCAGCAGGGGATCTGTCTCGGGGGCGAACCGGTCTCGCTCAATCATGGATGTTCAACGTGTGGTCCATTCAGGGGCGCGCACCGGGAACAGGCCGGGCCAGATCAGCGGCGTCTTCTTGCCTACCGGCGACAGCGTCAGGCGCAGGTACACGCGCGATCGGGCCTCCAGGGCCTGCGCGCGCGGGTCATCGCTGCTGGCGCCCACCAGCGGGAACTCCATGCGCAGCAACTGCGAGCGGCCGTCGGCGCGCAGGGAGCCGTCGGGCTCGCGCTGGCGCTGGATCATGGTGATCAGCGCCCAGGGGTCGGTGTAGCGGAAGCTCACCGCCTTGCCCTCGGCCAGCATGGCAGGCTGCTGCGGGTCGGGTACCACGCTCAGCGGGGAATCCTTGGCCAGTCGCAGCGTCAGCGTCACGGGCGTGCCGGGCTCCCAGCGCAGCACCTTGGGGCCGTCGCGCAGGCGCAGCACCTGCCCGCCGATTTCCAGCGTCCAGTCGATCACCTTGTTGCCGTCAATTTCGGCCGCCTGGTTGGCGCGCAGCTCGGCCGCCACGTCGTAGCCTGCCACCGTGCCTTCTTCCGTCGGGTAAAGCGGCGCCAGGAAGGTCTTGACGCGCTCGAACTGGTCGACAAAGCGGCGTGCCTGCGGCGCCTGCGGGTTGTTGCGCTGGGCCGGGTCGGCCTGGATTTCCTTGAGCGTGCGCGAGGCGCGGTCAAACGTGCGGATGAGCTGGCCCACTTCTTCAAGGTCAGCCGCCGGCACATCGCGCGAGAGTGACTGGCTGAACGGCGCGCGCCCGGCGGCGGCACGGTTGAAGTTGCCGGCAAACAGGGCCCACTGCTCCTGCTGGTCGCGCGTGCGCAGCTCGTTGCAGCGCGTGACCAGCGATGTGTAGATCTGCAGGTGGCGGTCAGCGAAGTAATCCGCCGGGCGGCTGCCCGGGCCCTTGCCCGCGAGCTTTTCGCTGCAGTTGTAGCGGTCCAGCTCCGGCCCCAGCGTCAGCAGAAACTGCTCGAGCATCACCAGGCTGCTGTTGGGGTTCTTGAGCTTGTAGCGCTCCAGGTCGCGGCTGATGGCCTGCCAGCGCAGCGTGATCGGGCCGGGCGCCGGCAGGTCCAGCGAGGCGATGTAGTTTTCGGCCTGGCGCGCCAGGGTTTCGGCGCGCGCGTGCTGCTGCGCCAGGTACTGCTGCATGCCGGCGGCGTCCTGCACGCCAAAGGCCTGCAGCAGCGGGCCCTTGTCGCCCATCCAGCCGCGGAAGTCGCGCCCGCGCACGGAATACAGCTCGGCGCGCGACAGGCTTTCGTCCACCTGGCGCAGCCGCGCGATCGCGTCGCGCGAGATCAGGCCGCGCAGTTCGTCGGCCTTGCCGCGCGCATTCAGCTCCATCAGCAGGGCCTGCACCTTGATCAGCCGCGCGCGCGAGGCATCAAACGCCAGCGCGTCGGCCTGCAGGCCGGGCTCCGGCCGGGCGGTGACCGACAGCGCCTCCACCACCTGGTCATTAACCAGCCGCGCAAACTGCTGGTTGACGAAGTTCTCGACGCTGGGCCGCACGGCCGGCGGGAACTTGAGCAGGCCTTCGGCGGTGAAGCGCTTGCGCACATCGCCCAGCGCCATCGCCTGGTCCAGCCGCTGGGCGTCCCAGGCGATCGAGCCCTGCACCGGCACGTCGGGCAGCTCGCGGTCGCGCGGGTTGGTCATGAACGGCTGGTTCAGCAGGTTGCCCAGGGCGTCGCGCAGCGCGATGCGGTCGGCCGACAGCGCAAAGCGCGCTTCCTTGTCCTGCCAGATCACGCCGCTTTGCGTCTCGGCCCCCAGCCGCGCAGAGAACTCGGCGCTGAATTTCTGGAAGGCCACGGCGGCCTGCTGGCGCGTCTGGTCGGCCACGTCGGCGCCCAGCAGGCGGATCTGCGCGATGCGCGCCATGACGCGGTCGTAGGCCGGGCCCAGCATCAGGGAGTTCTGGCGCATCCAGCCGCCCTTGCCCGCGGCCAGCAGCGTCTCTTGTTCCTTCACGGCGGCCAGCACTTCGCGGTAGGCGTCCACCGTCTGGCCGTAGGTGCCGGTGTTGCCGTCGGTCACGAACAGGCGTACGGCCAGCTTGGCCAGCCGCTGCTCGGACACCAGCAGGTCGTTGTTGACGAACAGCCGCGCCTCCAGCGCGTTCATGCCCCGGGCCAGCGAACAGCGCACCGCCTGCTGCACCGGCGTGACGCTCAGCGTGGCCGGGCCGCCGCGGAAGAACTGCACGCTGCGCGAGATGTTGCCGGGCAGCTCGGCGCCCAGCGCGTACTTGACCAGCATGCGCAGGTCGCTGGCTTCGTTCTGGCTGGGCTTTTGCAGCCGCTGCATGGCGGCAATGGCGTTGTCCAGCTGCTCCAGCTGCGTCAGGTACTGCAGCATGGCGGCAAATTCGTGCAGGTCTTCCACCGCCAGCGAGGGCTTGCGCGGCAGCTCGGCAATGGCGGCAAAGCCGGTGGGCGCGGAGCATTCGCCACCGATGATGAGCTCGCCGGTGCTGGCGTCCTGTGCAACGCCGGTCATTTCGCTGGCGCGGGTGTACAGCTCGCGGCGCAGGGTGTTGATGGCGATCTCGCCAAACTCGCGCTCGATGCGCTCGCCCGCGCGTTCCTCCAGGTCGTCAAACACACGCCAGGAGCCGGGCATGAACACCGTCCAGGGCGTGTCGATGCTGAGTTTTTCGATGGTGGCCAGCAGCGACAGGGCCTTGCGCCGGTACCAGTCTGACGGGATGATTTCGCCGCGCTCGGCCGCGCGGGCGCGGAAGTCGGCATCGGCCTGGATCTGCTGCAGCGCGCGCGCCAGGTCGTTGTGGCGGGTTTCGATCTGCACGGTGGCCACCACCAGCCCCACGCTCCAGGTGCCCAGCACAGCAATGGCACCCCAGCGCGCCGCGCGGCTCAGCGCCGGGCGGCTCAGCTGCTGGCGCGACGGGCGGGCCAGGCCGTATTCCGAGAAGACCTTCTTTTCAAACAGGTCGCGCAAGAAGGCCGGCTCGCGCATGAGCTGCGACACCAGGTCGGCACCGTGCTCGCCGGCGCCGGCATCCATGTCGGCCGCGGCGTCGGCTTCGTCCATGGCCAGCGCCTTCTGCGCTGATTCGCTGCTGTCGCCGGTGAGGTAGATGCCGCGAAAGAAGAAGGGCTCGTGGTAGGCGCTCGGGCGCATGAGCTCGTCCACATACAGCTGCAGCTGTGAGCGGATGCGCTCAATGCGCGAAGGCAGCAGGAAGAACTTGCCGGCGTCACCCGCCGGGTTGTTCTGCGCGAACAGTTCGGCGCTGGTGTCGGACACAGTGCGCACCACGGTGTCCACCGCCTCGCCCACCCATTCAGCCTGGTAGGTGGTGGACAGATCGAACGGCGACGACCAGCCCAGCATGCTGGCGCGCATCGAGTCGGGCACGCGCCGCGCAAACTGCGCAAAGCCTTCGATCTGCTCGCATTCAGACACCACCACATACACCGCAAAGCGCATGGCAAAGCGGTTCTGCGCGAGCCACAGGCGCCGGTGCGCGAGCTTGGCCAGCTTGCCCAGCTCCAGCCGCGCGTCGGGGTTGTCGTCCAGCAGCAGGCTGGCCGGCACAGTGATGACCACTGAATCAAACGGGCGCTGCGGGCGGTACTTGCGGCACAGGCCCAGGAACTCGTCCCAGGGCTTTTCAGCCGCATCTTCGTCGTCGGGCGAGCCCAGGTAGGTGCCCTGCAGGTCGATGACCACGCCGCGGTCAAAAAAGTGCCACGAGATGCCCTGCGCCGACGCGGCCATGGCGGCCTCGGAGCTGAGCGCGCTGGCCACGCCGGACTGCTCGATGGGCAGCTGGCGCTGGCCCTTGCCCTCGTTGAGCACCATGACCCAGGGGATGCTGTAGCGCTCCGAGCGCGACGCGATGTTCTGCTCGATCAGCTCCACCGCCTGCTTGAACGAGCTGCGCAGCGAGTCAAACCGCAACTTGGTGATCTTGGGGTCCGCCGACGCCTTGGCCGATGAACGGCGCACGGCAAAGTACAGCACCAGGCCCAGGATGGCCAGCACCAGCACGATCAGCACGGCCAGCGAGGCCAGGAAGAGGTTGTCCCTCAACATGGCAGGCCCCCGGTGATGTGGCGCAGGTTCATCGCTGCGCCTCCGTCATGGGCGCCGGGCCGCCCTGCAGCACCTGGCGCACCGGCCACGACTGCCACAGCCACAGGATCTCGGAGATGGCCAGCAAGCCCAGCATGCCCAGCAGGAAGATCAACGTCCAGCGGCTGAGCGTGGGCAGCTTGCGCGGCGCGATGTGCGACAGCGTGCTGGCATAGGCGCGCTCGGACAGCACGCGGTCGCGCGTGCCGATGGACGGCGGGCGCTGGTAGACAAACTGGAAGAGTTCCTCGCGGTAGCCGGCAAAGCGGGCCGAGTCCGCGGCCGTGCCGCGGTACTTGCCCTGGTAGCCCAGGGCCAGCGCGAACAGGTACAGCCGGGCAATGTCGCGGCGCGACGGCTCGCGGCTGGACAGCACCTCTTCAATGCGTTCAAAGATCTTTTCGCCGGCGATGCTGGTGCGAAACAGCGATGCCTCCAGCAGGTGCTCGGTCCAGTGGTCGCGCCCGATCCACTGGGTGTTCAGCAGGATTTCGTCGGCCAGCGCCGCCTTGAGGTAGCGCGCGTCGGCGATGCTTTCCAGCTCGAACCGGCTGCCGTCGCGGCGCGACTCCAGCGTCTGCAGCTCGATGAGGTTTTCCAGGTGGCGGCTGAGGTTCTGCGCGGCCATGGCCGGGTCGGTCTCGCGCATATCGATGGCGCGCGCCTGGGCCTTGGACACTTCGTCAAAAAAGGCACGGAACTGCTGGACCAGGTGGTCGTCATCTGCTTTGTCCGTTGCTTGGCGTGCCATGGTGTGGTGGGGTCCTTTGGCTTCAGCCCTTGACGAACAGGACCAGCTCCTGCGGGCGCTGGGCGGCAGCGCTCTCGGCGGAGTTGCTGATGATCAGGGGCTGCGCGGGCAGCGTGAGGCCGGGGCTGGCCTGGATGGCAAACAGCGTGTAGCCCGAGCTGGTGCGCACGCCCAGTTCCTCGGCCACCTCGATGGGCGCGCGAACGGCCCCCAGCACGCGCCGCTCGCGCAGTGACGCATAGGCCGACTGCGAGCCGATGATCGCGCCCTCCAGCCAGGCAATCAGGTCTTTTTCGGGCTGGCCGCGCAGGCCCACGACCAGGCGCTTGTCGATCCATTCGGGCAGCAGGGTGAGTTCGTAGGCGCCATGCCTGAATTCGAACTTGACCTCCCGATATTCCTGGCTGACCTCCTGCAGTGCATCCTGCAGCGACGCCACCAGCGGCTCCAGCGTGGCCGAAGGGTCGGCATGGTCGTAGGCCGGGGGCACGGGCGGCAGCGCGCCGGGCTTGAGCATGCTCAGCGGCCCCAGCAGCGCGCACAGCGCCAGGTACAGCGAATACGGATGCAGCGACGGCGTGCGCAGCACGGCCTCGATCTGCGGCAGGCCCGACAACAGGTTGCGCAGGCGCTCCTTTTGCTCCATGTAGGCCAGGCGGTCCTCGGTTTTGGACGAGGGGATGGCGGTCTGCTTGGCCACAAACGCGGCCTTGGCCCGCAGCTGGCCGACGAAGCCGGCCACGCGGTCCCACAGCTCGCCGTCTTTGGGCAGGTCAAGAAGAGGGGGCAACGCGGCCCCCATCTTGATCAGCTCGTTGTCCTTGTAGACCGTCGCCAATCGGAAATGGGTGTACAGGCCCGAGGGCGTGGCGCCCGCCGACAGGCTGAGGTTCGGTACCAGGCGCGGCATGTCGGCCGCCACGGCCTCGGACACCTCGTCTTCCACCGGCTGGCCAGCCACCGAGCGAAAGCGCGAGGGGGTGCCGCGCTCGCGCGTGCTGCGCGACAGCGGCAGCACCAGGTGAATGTCCAGGGGGCCGGCGTCCAGCTGGGCGGCAAAGGGCGCGAGGTCCAGGTCCAGCGCGCCGTGCTGCGGGTCGTCGGCCGAGAACGCCACCGCCGTGCCGTCGGGCAGGATGGCCTCCAGCTGGCGCACCCGGAACAGGCCGGCGGGCAGCAGGGCCGAATCCAGCGCCAGGCGGCGCACCCCCCAGCCGAACGGCGACACGGCCAGGGTGTGCCAGGCCACCAACGCGTCCAGCCGGGCCGACACCTGCTGGAAGTGCTGCGGCGCGAGCAGCATGCCCTCATGCCATTCGATGCGTTGCGGTACGTTCTGGGGGTTCAATCGGCCTCCTAATCGACCTTGTGCGGCTGCACGGTAAACCCGCGTGCGGCCAACTGGATCATTATCCCGTTTTGCAGCTGATCTACTCTCATTCTGTGCTCTCCGGGGGCCAGGTAGTCCGCAAAAACAAACACTGTGAGCACATTGGGCGAGCCGAAGACCGAGCCCGGCAGGCGCAGGATCTGGCCGGGCGTGATCTCCCAGCTGCGGTAGCTGAACTCGCCGGGGAAGGTCTTGAGCAGGTCCGAGCGCGTGGCAAACCATTTGGACGCGGGCAGCGCCGAGAGCTTGTCAACGGCGGCCTCCTGGAGCACCAGCACGATGTCCACCGCCACGGCGCTGTTCTGGTTGGCGCCGTCGGCCGCGGCGATGACAACCTCCTTCCAGGCCAGCCGGGTGCCGGCAAAGCCCACCAGGTTCATCACCCGGTTGACGGTGCCGCAGCCGGCCAGCAGGCCGGCACCCAGGCCCGCCAGGGCCGCTGTCAGAAAGCGTTTTCGGTTCATCACGATCGGGTTGTTTCCAGTGTGCGTACATGGCCCAGGCTCAGGCCCGGGGCCTGGGCGCCCTCGCCGCGGCGCAGGCCCACGCCAATGCCCAGCATGACGATCAGCAAGGCGACCACCATCGAACATACCGCGGCGATCATAAGGTCGCTGCGGGTGAACGCAAAACGGATGGGCAGCGCCGCCGCGGCCGCCCCCGGCTCCTGCGTGGCCTGGCGCTCGGACGGCAGGCCACGCGAGACCAGCGCCATCAGCGCGCAGGAGAACATCAGCGTGAGCCAGTTGCGCGGCGCCTCGCAGATCAGGTCAATGGCCAGGAACAGCGCCAGCGCCGCTTCCGCCGGCAGCTGCAGCAGCCCGAGCACCATGCTGGCATAGGCCACGTTGGCCAGGCTGTTGCTGCCGGCCGAGGCAAAGGCCGCCACGGCCGCGCCGGCGCAGATCAGGGCCAGCTGGTCGGGCGTGAGCGCACGGCCGTACAGGTTGGCCACAAACACGGCCAGCAAGGCGTAGTACAGCGCCGAGCCCGAGCGCAGGAACACCGACGAGATCGGCGTGACCAGCTCCACCACGCCGCGGCTGAAGCCCAGCCGCGTGCTCATGGCCTCGATGGTGTCCGGAATACTGGCCGTGGTGCTGGCCGACGTGAGGCTGATCAGCGCCGGCGCCTTGAGCGCCTGCAGCACAGCCAGCACGGGCAGCCCCGCCTGGCGCGCAATCAGGCCCACGGCCAGTGCCCCCAGCACCAGCGCCATCAGCACAAAGCTCCACAGGAAGCTTTGCATGGCGGCCACCGTGCGCGGCTCGGTTACCGCAAAGAACGAGGCCGCGACACCGAACACCAGCAGCGGAATGAACAGGTTGACCCGGGAAATGATGATCTCCAGCGCCCGGTAGATCGCCTCGAACACCTGGGTCAGCGGGCTGGTCTGCGTCCGGCTCAGGGCGGCAAAGGCCAGCCCGAACAGGATCGCGCACAGCAGGATGCCCAGCGACTTGCCTTCGGCCAGGGCGCGGAAGAAATTGTCGGGAAACACACCAGCCAGAAAGGGCTTGTCGTTCACCGCGGCCGCGCCGGGCTCCATCAGCGTGATCTCGGCGCTGGCCGCGTCGCCCCCGGCGCTTTGCACCAAGCCGCCCAGGTACTCGCGCGTGTCATGGCCCAGGTTCTGCCCCGGCGCGGCGACCACGCCCATCAGCGTGCCGGCCGCCGCGCACACCAGCACCAGCAAAACCGCCAGCGCGGCAATCATCAGCACCCGCAGCCCGGGGCGCGGCAGCGACATGGTCTGGCGCAGCCCGAAGAACGTGGCCACCAGCAAAAGCGGCAGCGCCGCCATGCTGACCACGCCCAGGTACAGCTGGCTCAGCACCGCGGCGCTCGCGCCCAGCTCGGGCAGGAAGATGCCCACGAGCGCGCCTGCGATCAGGCACGCCAGCAGCGCGAAGGGGTTGCCAGAGAGCCGGGTCAGGAATCCCATCCGGGCCTGTTCCAGCCGCGCTCCAGCGCGTAGTTGACGCTGGCGCGGGCCAGCTCCAGCGAGCTGTCCACCAGCGTCAGCGGGGTGTCGCCCGCCGCCTCACCCAGGTGCTGGGCGGCGATCGGGATTTCCGTGCAGCCCATGATGACAGCCGTGGCGCCTTGCGCCTGGGCATCGGCCAGGGCCGCCGCCAGGTGCGCGCCGCCCGCGGCCATGTTGCCGGCCTTGATCTCACGGATGCAGCCGTCCACCTGAACCTGCGCGTCGTCGGGCCCGGGCACCACAAAGCCGATGCCCCGGTCCTGCAGCGCCCGCTGGTAAAAGCCAGACGCCAGCGCGCCGCGCGTGGCAAAGACGGCGACCTTGCCGGCCGGCTGCGCCATGGCCGCCACGCAGGTCTGGGCAATGTGCAGGATGGGCACGGCGCTGCGCTGGCTCATCTGCTCATACCAGTGGTGCGATGAATTGCAGGGGATGGCGATCACGCCCACGCCCGAGCTGTTGAGGAAATCAATACCCGACAGCAGCATGGGCAGCGGGTCGCGGCCCGTGCCCAGGATGGCGCGCGAGCGGTCGTGGATGTGCGGCAGGCTGGCCACGATCACGGGCAGGTGCTCCTGGTCGCGCGTGGCCGGCGTGAGCCGCACGAGCTTGTCCAGAAAATCGACCGTGGCCTGGGGGCCCATTCCGCCGAACACACCGATGCGCGACATGCGGGCCCCCTATATCTTGAGCGGTTTGGGGCAGATCAGCGACACGGCCGCGGTGTTGCCGATGACCAGCACCAGCGTGCGCAGCATGTCGCAGATAGGGTCCACCGCCAGGAACAGGATGAACGCGGCCTCGAACGGCAGGCCCAGGTAGGTGCAGGTCATGCCCACCAGCGACACCGTGACCAGGCCGGTCATGCCGGCGGAGGCAAAGCCGGCCAGGATCGATGCGGCCATGACGACGGCCACATCGGTCGGGCTCAAGGCGCGGCCGTACAGCTGCGCGATGAACAGCGTGGCGCAAACGTAATACACCACCGGGCCGGTGCGCAGCAGCGACACCGCCAGCGGCACCAGCAGCTCCACGCGCGAGCGGGCAAAGCCCAGGCGGTCGGCCAGGCTTTCAATCATGATGGGCATGCAGGTGGCACTGCTGCGCGTGGCCAGCGCCAGCGCAAACGGGCCGCGCAGCGCGTTCAGCGTCTGGCCGAACGAGTTGTTGGAGCGCTGCCAGATGATGACGGCCGCGATCACCAGGATGACGATAGAGGCCACGAAAAACGCCACCACGAACTGGATCATGGCCTGCAGCGGCTCCATGCCCGTCTTGCCCAGCTGCGCCGCGCTCATGCAGAACAGCACGATGGGAAGCGGGTAGTTGAGCCAGCGCACCAGCGTCTGGCATGAGTGGTAGATGGTCTCCAGCGAATGGGTCAGGCCGTCGGAGATGCGTGACGGCACGTGGCCTACGGCCAGGCCGAACAGCATGGCGAATACCAGCGCCTTGAGCGTGTCGCCGCTGGCCAGGGCCGAGAAGATGTTGGTGGGCACCAGGCTGAGCAGCACCTCCGAGAAACCCACGGTCTTTTGCACGGCATCCACGCCCTTGAGCTCCATCACGGTGTCGCTGGAGTTCAGGTCGTTGCCCACGATCTGGCCGAATGTCTGCATGGTCTGGGGCGACAGGTTTTCACCGGGGCGCATGATCAGCAGCGTGAGCGCGCCCAGGATGGCCACCACCGCCGAGAACGCCAGGAACACCACCACCACCCGGCCCAGCAGCTTGCCCGTGCCGCCCTCGCGGAACAGCCGTTGCAGGCTGAAGATCACCGCCGACACCATGAAGGGCAGCGTGATCATCTTGAGCAGGTCCACATAAACGTCGCCGATGAAGCCCAGCTTGATGGCAAAGGCCGGCGCCATCATGCCGACGGTGAAGCCGGCGGCCAGGCTGCCGATCACCACCCACGGGTTGAGCGCGAGCGCGTAGAGTTTTTTTGCGTCCATGTCTTTGCCTTGCCGGTTATTTTTCGAGGGCCGCGAGCACCTTGTCGGTGGTCAGCTTGTCGGTGCGCTGGGTGAGGTACTCGTTGACGAAGGCCAGCAGCACCTGGTCGGTGATCCCGACCGCGATACCCAGGGTGTCTTCCAGATCCTTGAGCGTGACCGTGCGCAGCACCAGCGACGCCGTGGGGTCGGCCTTGAGGATGCGCTTGACCTCGAACTCGTCGCGGTAGGCGCCGATGATCTCGCCTTTGTCCAGCGCCTTGAGCACATCGCCCCAGCCTGGGTATTCCTGGATCTTGGCCTGCGGGAAGTTGCGCCGGGCGTAGTCGGAGAAAGACGACTTGGCGATCACGCCGATGGTGCCGTTGAAGTTGCGGATCACCTGGGGCAGGGGCTTGTCCTTGGCGAACTGCGCGAATTTCACGCGGTTGAGGATCAGCGCGTGGTTCAGCGTCAGGTACGGCTGGCTGAAGCTGATGATCTGCGTGCGCGCCAGGGTGCGCGACAGCTTGCTGATGGCCATGTCGGCCTCGCCGCGGGCAATGATATCCACCACGGCGTTGAAGGTCTTCGCCTCGCGGTTAAAGCGCACCTTCACGCCCAGCTCCTTGCCGATGGCGCGCGCCAGGTCCACCTCCAGGCCGACCAGCTCGCCCTTCTTTTCATAAAAGAACGGCGGTGTGTCCACCCCCAGCATGGCCACGATGAGTTCGCCGCGCGTCACGATGCGGGCAATGTCCGGTGCGAGCAGCCGGCCGTCCGGGACCTTGACCAGGGCGGGCGCCGGCGACAGCGCCACGGCAGCCTGCGCGGCCTGGGCCGCGCCACTGGCTGCGGCGGCCGGGACCGGCGCTGCGGCGGCGGGTACGGGTGCAGCAGGCGCAGCCGGCGCCGGTTTGGCGGCGACGGGCGCGGGCTTGGCCGGCGGCGTCTGGGTCAGTGCGGCCCCGCTAGCGGCAATGCCCAGCGCCATGACGGCCCAACGCAGCCAGGCACCCCCCTGGCGGCGGGCATGGTGGAGGAGGTGGTTTGAGAACATGGGTCGTCCCAGCCTTATGGTTTTATGGAAATCGGTGCCGACGATGGCGCCTGCAGGGCAGGCGCCGGCTCGGCGGGGTTCATGCGCTCGGCCACGGGGGCCGGTGCCGGCGGTGCGGCAAACCGCTTGCCCAGCTCCACGCCCAGCAGGAACAGCAGCACGCACAGCAAAAAGACGCACAGCGCCGCCAGCGCAAGCATCCGGGGGGTCATGGAGATGGTGTATTGCATGGTGTTGCGGCGCTGTCAGGGGACCATCACGGTGAACTGGCCCGGCACCAGAATCTGGATCACGCCGCCCCAGTTGCACATCAGCTTGCAGGAGTTCTGCAGCGCCGGCATGTTGCCGATCAGCACGGTGGGTGCGCCGGGCACCCAGGGCGCGGCGGTCACGGGAATGCAGGGCATGGGCGTCAGCACGCCCAATGCGGCAGCCGTGGCGGCGGCCACCATCGGGTTGGACGGCGAATTGCACATGCCGAACGGCAGCACGTTGACCATGGGCTTGTTGTCCATGATGTTGCCGCCCGGGGGCCCGCCGGTCATGACCTTGTTGGCGGGCAACACCATCAGCGTGCCCGGCGCCACGCCAAAGCTGCACTGCAATGTTGCCCCCATGGCTGCCTGTATTGCCATCGTCCGCCTACCCTCTTACCAGTTTTTCCAGACGCTGCATCAGGCTGGCCTGGCCCGCGGCGTCGTCATGTTGTTCGGCCCCCTTGCTGTTGAAGCGCCTGGGTTTGCCCACCGGCTTGCCCGCCTTGTACTGCAGTTCCTCCATCACCTCGCCGTTGGGCCAGTACCGCCGCATCCATCCGTCCAGCAGATTGGCCTTGTAGTCGGCGCTTTGCACCTTCGCGCCGTCCCGATCGTAGTCGATTGCCTGGCCCTCCAGAAGCCCCTTGCGGTAGACGGCGCGGCGCACCACCTGGCCCTCGTGCATGAAGAGCGCTTCGCCTTCGATCTCGCCGCGCTGGTACATCAGCTTGCAGGTGGGCACGCCGGCTTCGGAGTAAGCGGTCATTTCGCCGTGCGGCTGGCCGAACGCAAACAGCTGCTCGGACAGCAGCCTGCCAGCGGCATACACGCGCGTCATGCCGTGCTGCTGGCCGGCGCGGTAATTGGCCTCCTGCACGAGCAGGCCCTTTTCGTCCCAGAGGCGGGATGTGCCGTCCAGCACGCCGTCCTGGTAGCCCGCCTGCATGGCCGGCTGGCCACCGGGGCCAAAGCGCGTCATCTCGCCATGGGGCATGCCGTTGCGAAACTGCGTCCGGCTGACCAGCACGCCCGCGTCGTCACGTTGTTCGAACACAACGATCTCGCCTGCCGCCGGGGGCGGTGCAGCCTGCTCGCCGGCGCCTTGCACCACGGGCGGCACGGCCGGCGCATGGGCGGCCGGCGGTGCGGGGGTCTTGTCCGTGGCGGCCATGTCAGTTGATCTTCACCAGCCCGCCCTTGAGCGTGAGCATGCCGCCGCCGTCCACCGTCTGCATGGCCGACGCCTTGTTGGTGACCATGGCGCCTTCGTTGTCCAGCGTGGTGCCGGCCTTGTTCTTCAGGCCCGTGCCGGCCTGGTTGGTCAGGTCCAGGCTGGCCTTGTTGGTCAGCGACGTGCCGGCCTGGTTGGTCAGCGCGGTGCCGGCCTTGTTGGTCAGCGCCGTGCCGGCTTCGGCGTCCAGCGTGGTCCCGGCCTTCATGCCAATGTCCTTGGCGCCCTTGATGGTGATGGAGCCGGTCACGTCGATCACCAGGTTGCCGGTGACCTTGAGCTCGTAGTTGCCCGTGACCTTGTGGGTGAAGTCGGCCTTGTCGGTGTGGGTTTCGTTGCCGGTGACTTCCACCTCGCGCGTGCCCTTGACCTTGTGCACTTCCTTGCCGGTCTGCACGTCCACCGTGCGGTCGCC
>JBEIPU010000113.1:0-13705 GCA_040376925.1 Caenimonas sp.
GGGCGGGCCGGGGGCGGGCTGGCGCGGCAGCGGAAGCGGCGCTTGCGCCGGCAGCGGCGGTGGCAGAGGCAGCCGCAGGCGCGGGTGCAGCAACGGCGGGCGCCGACGCAGGTGCCGGCGACGCGGCTGCCGCAGGTGGTGCAGCGGCAACGACGGGCGGCACGACCTGCACCGCCTGCGTGGCAGCGCCTGTATCGGTGGGGTAGTCAGCCAGCAGCACATAGCGGCGCGTGATCTTCTGCGTACAGCCCGCACGCAGATAGACGGTCACCACGGGTTCGTCCACCACCGCTGATGACCGGATGCGCACGCTGGCATCCTGCGCGCCGGCTGCTGGCTGGAACTGGACCGAGACGCGGCCTGAATCCACCCGGTTTTCACCATGAAAGACATCGGCCTCGAAGCATGCGGATGACGCCTCTTCGGCTGGCTCCACGCGCACCTGGACTGACAGGTCCAGCGGCCGCCCGATCAGGGCGGCCCCGCGCGTACGCCCCAGGGTCATGGCCGTGCTGCCCAGCGCGGCAAGCAACAACACTCCCCCGGCAACGGTTTGGCGCAACTTCAAGTTTGGTTTCATGGACTGCAGTGATTCTGGCACAGGCACGACGGCCACGGTGCCGGGTGGACGCAGGCCACAAAGGCCTGCGTGATAATCCCCGCCATGAATTTCACCTTCCACACCGTCGGCGTCGTGGGCGCCGGCGCCATGGGCCGGGGCATCGCCCAGATTGCCGCGCAGGCCGGCAGCACCGTGCTGCTTTTCGACACCCAGCATGAGGCTGTCATCAAGGGGCGCGACGCCGTGGCTTCCCAATGGGACAAGCTGCTGGACAAAGGCCGGCTGGACACCGCCCAGGTTGAAGCCTTCAAGGCCCGGCTGCAGCCGGCGGCCACGCTGGCCGACCTGGCCGGCTGCGACCTCGTGATCGAGGCCGTGGTGGAACGCCTGGACGTCAAGAAGTCGCTGTTCGCCGAGCTGGAAGGCCTGGTGTCTGCGCAGGCAGTGCTGGCCACCAACACCTCGTCGCTGTCCGTGACCAGCATCGCGGCGGGGCTGAAGCACCCGGGCCGGCTGGCCGGGTACCACTTCTTCAACCCGGTGCCCCTCATGAAGGTGGTGGAAGTCATCGCGGGCCTGAAGACCGACCCGGCCGTGTGCGAGCGCCTGGTGGCGCACGCCCGCGAGATGGGCCACACGCCGGTGCAGGCCCAGGACACGCCGGGCTTCATCGTGAACCACGCCGGCCGTGGCTACAACACCGAGGCCTTGCGCATCGTCAGCGAAGGCGTGGCCGATTTCGCCACCATCGACCGCATCCTGAAGGACCAGGCGGGCTTTCGCCTGGGGCCGTTCGAGCTGATGGACCTGACCGGGCTCGATGTGTCGCAGCCCGTGATGGAATCGGTTTACCGCCAGTACTACGACGAGCCGCGTTACCGCCCCAGCGTCATCGGCTCGCAGCGCCTGGCCGGCGGCGTGCTGGGCCGCAAGACGTCCGAGGGGTTTTACCGCTACGTGGACGGCGCCGCGCAGGTGCCGGCCGAGCCCGCCGTGCCCCAGGTCGGCGACCTGCCGCCGGTGTGGGTGTCCACGCGCGCCACGCGCCGCGCCGAGCTGTTCCAGCTGCTCAAGGACCTGGGCGCAAAAATCGAGACCGGCCAGTCGCCGTCGGCGCAGGCCCTCAGCCTGGTGGCGCCGCTGGGTTTTGACGTGACCACCGTGTCAGTGGTCGAGCGGCTGGACCCGGCGCGCACCGTGGGCATCGACATGCTGATGGACGACAAGGCCACGAAGCGCCGCGTGCTGGCTACCAACCCGGCCACCCGCGCCGACATGCGCGCGGCCGCCCACGCGCTGTTTGCGCGCGACGGCAAACCGGTCAGCGTGATCCGCGACAGCGGCGGCTTTGTGACCCAGCGCGTGCTGGCCACCATCGTCAACATTGCGTCCGACATCTGCCAGCAGCGCATCTGCACGCCCGCCGACCTGGAAACAGCGGTCACGCTGGGGCTGGGCTATCCGCAGGGCCCGCTGGCCCTGGGGGACCGCTGCGGCCCGGCCAACGTGCTGGAGGTGCTGTTCAACATGGGCACGGTATACGGCGACCCGCGCTACCGCCCCAGCCCCTGGTTGCGCCGGCGCGGCGCCATCGGGCTGTCGCTGCTGCACGAAGAAGACTGACACCACCGGCACGCATCCATGACCGCAGAACTCAAGAGCACCAGCCATGGGCAGACCATGGTGCTGACCATCAGCAACCCCGAATTTCGCAACGCGCTGGGCCCTGAAATCTATGCGGCCGGCATTGAGGCCCTGGGCGTGGCCGAAAGCAGCCCGGACGTGCGCACCGTCGTCATCACCGGGGAGGGCGCCACCTTCTGTGCGGGCGGCAACCTCAACCGGCTGCTGGGCAACCGCCAGCAGCCACCCGACGTGCAGGCCCAGAGCATCGAGGGCCTGCACACCTGGATTGAAGCCATACGCACCTTCCCCAAGCCGGTGATTGCCGCCGTCGAAGGCGCCGCCGCCGGTGCGGGCTTTTCGCTGGCGCTGGCCTGCGACCTGATCGTGGCCGCCGACAACGCAGTCTTTGTCATGGCCTACAGCACGGTAGCGCTGTCGCCCGACGGCGGCGGCAGCTGGAGCCTGGCGCAGGCGTTGCCGCGCCAGCTGGCCGCGGAAATCCTGATGTGCGGCGAGCGCATCGGCGCGCAGCGCCTGCGCGAACTCGGCGTGGTCAACCGCGTGGCCGACCCCGGTCAGGCGCTGTCTGACGCACTGGCCCTGGCCGCAGGGCTGAATGCACGCGCACCCAATGCCCTGGCCAGCGCGAAGGAACTGCTCAACGACGCGGTCCACGACCCGCTCAGCACGCATCTGGCCAGCGAGCGTGACCACTTCGTGCGCAACCTGCACCATGTAAACGGCGGCATCGGTATTTCTGCGTTCCTGGCCCGGCAGACGCCGAAGTACGAGTAACAGCTGCTGCCTCATGTGCTTCAGGTGACAACCCTGAGGCTGCGTCGCGGTCCCGCACGCGACAATCGTCCTGTCATCAGTCACGCAAAAGACAGACCATGGACGACCCCATTCTTACCATCGAAGAACGAGAAGCGATCAACACGGGTCGCTGGTTTTCTTCACTTTCTCCTTCGCTGCGGCACGACATACTCCGATGCGCCTACGTCAAACGCTACAAGGACGGCGAGCTGATCGCCGCCCGCGGCGACCCGCCCGAGGAGTGGATCGCCTGTGCAATGGGCGCGGTGCGGGTGAGCTCCACCTCGATCTCGGGCAAGCAGGTCACGCTGACCTATGTGGAGCCGGGCATCTGGTTCGGCGACGTGGCGATCTTCGACGGCGACCGGCGCACCCACGATGCCTATGCGCATGGGGACACCACCATCCTGTGCGTGGCGCGCGGCGACCTGCGCAAGATCCTGAGCCAGCACGTGGAGCTGTACGAGGCCATGCTGCGCCTGCACGCGCGGCGCATCCGCCAGCTGTTCGGGCTGGTGGAAGACCTCAACACCCTGCCCCTGCGCGCGCGGCTGGCCAAGCAGCTGGTGCACCTGGTGCGCAGCTACGGCGTGCCCTCGCTGTCCGACGGGCGCGAGGTGCGCATCGGCCTGCAGCTCGCGCAGGAAGAGCTGGCGCAGCTGCTGGGCGCGTCGCGCCAGCGCGTGAACCAGGAGCTCAAGGCCATGGAGCGCGAGAACGTGATCCGCATCGAGCCGGGCGGCCTTGTGGTGCGCAACCGCGAAGCGCTGATGCGCATCATTGAAACCGACACCTGAGACATCACCCCTCCCCCCCACCCTGCGCGCCATGACCGACTTCGCACACTTCACCGGCACCCGCCCCGTCACCGACAAGCATGCGTTCGACGTTGCCGCGCTATCGGCCTGGCTGGACGCGAATCTGCACGACTTCAAGGGGCCGCTGACGGTGGAGATGTTCAAGGGCGGCCAGTCCAACCCCACCTACAAGCTGGTCACGCCCACGCGCAGCTATGTCATGCGCGCCAAGCCCGGACCGGTGGCCAGGCTGCTGCCGTCGGCGCACGCGATCGAGCGTGAATTTGCCGTCATGCGCGGCCTGTACGGCACGGATGTGCCGGTGCCGCAGATGTACTGCCTGTGCGAGGACGAGGCGGTGATCGGCCGCGCGTTCTACATCATGGAGTTCATGCAGGGCCGCGTGCTGTGGGACCAGTCCTTGCCCGGCATGTCCAATGCCGAACGGGGCGCCATCTACAACGAGATGAACCGCGTGATCTCGGCCTTGCACTCGGTCCAGTTCGCCGACCGCGGCCTGGCCAGCTACGGCAAGCCCGGCAACTACTTCGAGCGCCAGATCGGCCGCTGGAGCAAGCAGTACGTCGCCTCCATCACCCAGCCGATTGCCGAAATGGACGAGCTCATGGCGTGGCTGCCGGCACACATCCCGGTCGACGCGCGCGACGAAACGCGCGTGTCCATCGTGCATGGCGACTACCGCCTGGACAACCTGATGTTCCATGCCACCGAGCCGCGGGTGATTGCCGTGCTCGACTGGGAACTGTCCACCCTGGGCCACCCGCTGGCCGACTTCAGCTACCACTGCATGGCCTGGCACATCCCGCCCGGCTCGTTCCGCGGCATCGGCGGGCTGGACGTGGCCAGCCTGGGCATCCCCACTGAAGACGAATACATCCGCCTGTACTGCGAACGCACCGGCCTCACCACGCCGGCCGCGCTGAAGGCCGACTGGAACTTCTACATGGCCTACAACCTGTTCCGCCTGGCCGCCATCCTGCAGGGCATTGCCAAGCGCGTGGAGGCAGGCACCGCCTCCAGCGCGCAGGCGGCCAGCTCCGGCGCGGGCGCGCGCGGCCTGGCCGAGATGGCCTGGAAGTTCGCACGCCAGGCCTGACCCCCCCAAGATTCCAACGGAGAAACACATGGACTTTGACTATTCCCCCAAGACCAAGGACCTTCAGGCACGCCTGCTGAAGTTCATGGACGACCACATCTACCCGAACGAGAAGGCCTACAAGGAAGAGCTCGAAGCCAACACCGCAGCCGGCAAGCGCTGGACCGCGCTGCAGACCATCGAGAACCTCAAGCCCAAGGCCCAGGCCGCCGGGCTTTGGAACCTGTTCCTGCCGGTGGACAGCGCGCAGGCGTCGGGCTACACCGGCGCCGGCCTGACCAACCAGGAATATGCGCCGCTGGCCGAAATCATGGGCCGGGTGATCTGGGCGTCCGAGGTATTCAACTGCTCGGCACCGGACACCGGCAACATGGAGACCATTGCGCGCTACGGCGACGAGGCCAACAAGGCCCGCTGGCTCAAGCCGCTGCTGGAGGGCAAGATCCGCTCGGCCTTTGCCATGACCGAGCCCGAGGTGGCCTCCAGTGACGCCACCAACATCGCCACCCGCATCGAGCGCCAGGGCGACGAGTATGTGATCAACGGCCACAAGTGGTGGATCTCCGGCGCTGCCGATCCGCGCTGCGCCGTCTACATCACCATGGGCAAGACCGACCCTGAAGCGCCCCGGCATTCCCAGCAAAGCATGGTGCTCGTGCCCGAGGACGCCAAGGGCATCCGTATCGTGCGACCGTTGAACGTCATGGGCTACGACGACGCGCCCCATGGTCACGTGGAGATGTACTTCGACAACGTGCGCGTGCCGGTCAGCAACATCCTGCTGGGTGAAGGCCGCGGCTTCGAGATCGCCCAGGGCCGCCTGGGGCCGGGACGCATCCACCACTGCATGCGCCTGATCGGCCAGGCCGAGCGGGCGCTGGAATTCATGTGCAAGCGCGCGTCGTCGCGCACCGCTTTCGGCAAGACGGTGGCACAGCAGACGGTCACCCAGGAGCGCATTGCCGAGGCCCGCTGCCGCATCGACATGGCGCGCCTGCTCACGCTCAAGGCGGCGTGGATGATGGACGTGGCCGGCAACAAGGTCGCGCGCACCGAGATCGCCATGATCAAGGTGGTGGCGCCCAGCATGGCCTGCCAGGTGATCGACTGGGCCATGCAGGTGCATGGCGGCGGCGGCATGTGTGACGACTTCCCGCTGGCCTACGGCTATGCGCATGCACGCACCCTGCGCTTTGCCGACGGCCCGGATGAAGTGCACCGCAACGCCATTGCCAAGTGGGAGCTGGGCAAGTACGGCGCCTACGGCCGCGACGCCGACGTGCCCGTCACACGCGGAAGCTGATCAAACCGGCAGCGTCAGAGGGCGATGTCTGTGGAGAGTCCGCCTAAAGCGGACTCGCAGGCGCTTGTGAAGATGGCTGCCGCATGCTGCAGCGTGGCCATCTCGGGCGGGTTGTATTCCATGCGCAGGTAAGCCTTGCCGCGCAGCAGCATCAGCATGAACGGCACCTCGGGCAGCGGCCCCGGCTGCGGCCAGCCCATCAGCAAATCGGCCAGCCCCGCGTCCATGAAAGCCAGCGCGTTTTCGCGCTGGTCGGCCAGGATTGCGTAGCGCTGCCAGAACGGCCGCGGCAGGCTGTCCCAACCCACCTCCTCGTACATGGACAGCCAGCGCATTTCCTCGGGCAGGTTGGGGTCGGCCGTGGTCTGCAGGCTGTCGGTGTAGATGGAATAGGCCTTTTTCTCCAGCGCCTCCTTCAGCGGGCGGTTCATCACCAGCACGGCGGCATCTTCATTGATGCCCAGCTCGGCGCGGGCGCGCAGCTCTTCACCCCGGATGAAATTGCGTGAGGGCCGGCCCAGCTCCATCCGCCAGGGCTTGCCGCTGACCTTGCCGGTCAGGGAAAAGCCCTTGCCGGCCTCCATGCCCGTGAAACCAAAACCCTGCGTTCCGGCCCACTCGGACACCTGTGTGCTGGCCATTTGCGAGCTGGGTGCAAAGCCTTCCTTGGCGTCCTTGGAAAATGCCTTTTTGAGCCGGTCAAACATGTTGCGATTGTTTCCCCTAAAGCCGCATTATTGAAGGAAACCGGCCCAAGGGCTTGCCACCTGCGCTTTGATGCCGCGCCGGCGGCGTCAAAGCGCTACAAATTCACGCGGTCAGGCGGCGCGCCTCCGGGTGTTACGCAAAACACCCAACGTAAAGCACTCATTTTCCTAAAGCCGGGGGCGCGGCAGCCGAAATCATGGGCATGGATCCATCAACCGTGGGAGCTATTGCCATGACAGCCACCTCTTCTTCGCCTTCCCTTCCCGGCACAACCGCTGGCAGGCCCGCCGGCAACTACGGCAGCTTCCGCCTGGGGGAGCTCCAACTGGCCGTGCCCATGGGCGCGCTGCGCGAGATCGTCCCGTGTGACACCCTGGTGCCGCTGCGCGGCATGGCGGCGTGCATCGCCGGCGGCATCCAGCGCGGCAAATCGGTGATCCCGGTGGTGGACCTGCGCAGCGCGCTGGGGCAGCCGCTGGACAAGGCGACCGCCGCCACCGTCTTGCTGGTCACGCACGAAGGCGCCCTGCTGGGGCTGCTCGCGCATGACGTGACGGGCGTCTTCCAGGGCCCGGTGGTCATGCCGGACGCGGGCACTGCCGCCACCCGCAATGCCAGCCCCCTGATCAACGGCCATCTGCCTCTGGGCGAAGGCCGCAACCTGCGCATCCTGTCCCTGGCCGCCATCGCAGCCCTGCCCAAGGCCCGGACGGTGCGCCCGGCGGCGGCGCCCCGGCGGCCCCTGCAAACCTGGCTGGGTACGCTGGCCCGCGCCCTGCGGCGCAGGGCACCGGCGCCAGGCTGGCGCATTCAGTCAGCGCAGATGTCAGGCATGTGGGACACCGTGGTGCCCGGCATGCGCGGCTGATCCGCGTCAGCGCAGGCCGACCCTGTACTTGTTCAGCACGGCCGCCCGGTGCCGTTCCATGGCTTCCTGGACGGCGGGGGCTGGTGCGGACGCCGGGCCCGGTTGCACGCAGGCCGGCCCGCTGCTCTCGCGCGGGCCAAGGATCATGCGCTCCAGGTAAGCCCCCTGCTCGCGCAGCTGCTCGCTGGTGCTGCGCCGCGCCATGTCGATGACCGAGCGGGCGTAGGCCTGGTCGTGCAACAGGTCCATGACGTCGATGCTGCAACCGAATTCGTGGCGCACGCGCACCACCATGCGCATGCCCAGGTTGATCACGTCGGAGTTGGAAATGGCAGCGGCGCTCATGATGTTCCCCTGCAAGGCACGGTTCAGGAAGCCAGGCTCTCGCCGTGCTGCGACAGGTCCAGGCCCACGTGCTCGTCGCGTGGGTTGACGCGCAGGCCGGCGATGAAGTCCAGCGCTTTCAGGATGCCCCAGGTCATGAGCCCGGTATAGGCCATGACCGCGGCCGCGCCCAGCGCGTTGGTGGCGACGTCAGCTGTCACGGGCGCGATGGCCTTCAGGGCAAACACCGGTGTCAGCACCGTGCCCACCACGCCGCCCACGCCATGCAACGCGAACACGTCCAGTGAATCATCAATGCGTGTGAAATGCTTGAACGTGGTCACCACCACGAAACACACCACGCCCGCGATGGCGCCGATGGCCAGTGCGCCGCCCACGCCCACATAGCCCGAGGCCGGCGTCACCGCGATCAGGCCGGCGATGGCACCCGTGGCCATGCCCAGCACGCTCATCTGCTGGCGACGGAACATCTCGGCCACGCCCCAGCACAGTGCGCCCGCACCGGCGGCCAGCTGGGTGGCCAGCAGCGCACCGGCGGCGCGGGCGCTGGCCTCGTACGACGAGCCGGCGTTGAAGCCGAACCAGCCGGCCCACAGCAGTCCCGCGCCCAGCACCGTCAGCGACAGGTTGTGCGGCACCATGGGCTGCTTGCCAAAACCCTGGCGCGGGCCGACCGCTATGGCCGCCGCCAGGCCGGCGGCACCGGCCTGTATGTGCACAACCGTGCCACCCGCAAAATCCATGTGGCCCATGGCCGCCAGCCAGCCGCCGGGGTGCCACACCCAATGCGCCACCGGCGCATAGACCAGCACCAGCCAGATGGCGCCAAACACCATGCTGGCGCCAATGCGCAGCCGCTCCGCCGTGGCGCCCAGGATGATGGCGAAGGTGATGATGGCAAACGCCATCTGGTACAGGAAAAAGACTGCCTCGGGGATCGTCGGTGCAATTGGGTGGATGGCCACCGTGCTGCCGCCGATCAGCCCATCGGCCATGACGCGGCGTAAATCGCCGATCCAGGCGTTGCCGGGCGTGAAGGCCAGCGAATAGCCCACCAGCGCCCACATGACCGTGATCACGCCAATGCCCGCAATGGTCTGCGCCATGATGGACAGTGTGTTGCGTGTGCGCAGCATGCCGCTGTAGAACAGCATGATGCCGGGCATGGTCATCAGCAGCACCAGCACGGTGGACACCAGCATCCAGGCGGTGTTGGCACCGTCCAGCGCCGCTGCGGGCGCTACCGGGGCCGCCAACACGGGCGCCGCGCCTGCCAGCGCCACAAGCACAACAGCAAGCCGGAACAAATAGTCTTTAGGTACACACATGGCTCGTCCCCTTGTTGAATGTGAAACCAAGTGTATTAATTGGTCTCGGTGATTCAAGGAAACAAGACGTAGGTATGAGCCGGTGCGCCGCGTGAGCCGTTGCGAAGGGGATTGGCCTGCCCGGAGGGAATCGAACCCCCGACCCACAGCTTAGAAGGCTGTTGCTCTATCCAACTGAGCTACGGGCAGTGGGAGGGAAGAATATTGGTCGGAGCGATAGGATTCGAACCTACGACCCTCTGGTCCCAAACCAGATGCGCTACCAGACTGCGCTACGCTCCGAAGCTCGCCATTCTATCGTTACGCATGCAACAACCCGCTGATGCCGACCGCCGCGCCATCCTGACGTCTGGTGTCGCCGCCGTTGTGACCCTGCTGGGCAGCGGCTGCGCGGCCACCGCCGGGCCGGCGCCCTCCCCGCCGGCGGACGCGCCTGACGCCCCGGGCTTCACCGCTGTACCGCCATCCGCCGCAGACAGCCTCGTGGTACCTGCGGGCTATGAAGCCGCCCTGCTCTATAAATGGGGCGAGCCCACCGGCATTCCCGGCGCCATGCCGGCCTGGCGGCCCGACGCGTCCACCACCGCCGCCGACCAGGCCCTGCAAGCCGGCATGCACCACGACGGCATGCATTTTTTTCCGCTGGCAAAGGATGGCCGGCGCGGGCTGCTGGTGCTCAATCACGAATACACCGACGAAGGCCTGCTGCACGCCGACGGCGTGCGCGGCGCCAATTCCCTGGAGCGGGTTCGCAAATCGCAGCACGCCATGGGCGTCTCGGTGATCGAGGTGGCGGCAGGCCCGGGCGGTTGGCAGCAGGTCCTGCCATCCCGCTTTGCCCGTCGCATCCATGGCAATACACCGATGCGCATCGCCGGGCCGGCTGCAGGTGCACCGGCCATGCGCACCGCGCTGAACCCGGCAGGCGACGAGGTGCTGGGCACCGTTGCCAACTGCGCCATGGGCGTCACACCCTGGGGCACCTACCTGACCTGCGAAGAAAACTTCCAGGGCTACTTTGGCGGGCCTGGCCGGGCTGCGGCAGACCTTCCCGCCCACTCCAGGCGCTATGGCGTCGCGCCGGGCGCCCAATGGGTGGACTGGTGGCAGCACGACGAGCGCTTTGACATCACGCGCCACCCCAACGAGGCCAACCGCTTTGGCTGGGTGGTGGAGATCGACCCGATGGACCCCACGTCCACGCCGGTCAAGCGCACGGCACTGGGCCGCAAGCGCCAGGAGAGCGCTACCTGCACCCTCACGCGTGACGGCCGCGTGGCGGTGTACATGGGTGACGACGGCCGGTTTGAGTACATCTACAAGTTCGTCAGCCAGGACCGCGTGCGCCCTGGAGGCTACGCAGCCAACCGCAATCTGCTGGACCACGGCACGCTGTACGCCGCGCGGTTTGACGCGGGTGGGCGTGGCCAATGGCTGGCGCTGCAGCCCGGTGCGCCCGGTCTGGCTACGATGGCCGACGTGGTGATCAACGCCCGCGGTGCGGCCGACGCCGCCGGCGCCACCCCCATGGACCGACCCGAATGGATTGCGGTGCACCCGCAAAGCGCAGACGTGTTCGTCACGCTGACCAACAACACCCAGCGCGGCCTGCCCGGGCGCCCCGGCGTTGATGCGGCCAACCCGCGCGCGGGCAATGGCACGGGCCACATCATCCGCTGGCGTGAAGCCGGCGCCGACGCGGCCGCCACGGCGTTTGACTGGGACATCTTTGCACTGGCGGGTGACCCGGCGGCACCTGCCAGCGCCGCGCGCTACCCGTCAACCGGGGCAGACGCGTTCGGCGCGCCGGACGGCCTGCACTTTGACAGCGGTGGCTTGCTCTGGATCCAGACCGACATGTCAGGCCAGCTGATGCACAAAGGTGCGCTGGCGCGGCTGGGCAACAACCAGATGCTGTGTGCCAACGTGGCCACAGGCCGCATCCGCCGGTTCATGACGGGTCCGCGCGGCTGCGAAATCACGGGCTGTGTCGTCACGCCTGACCGGCGCACCCTGTTCGTCAACATCCAGCACCCCGGCGAGACCAGCGACGACGGCGGCACCAGCGGCCATTGGCCCGACGGTGGCAACACGCGCCCGCGATCGGCCATCGTGGCGGTGCGCCGCACCGACGGCGGTGTGGTGGGCACATGATGAGCCGCCTGCGCCCTGCCTGTTGCCTGGCAGCCTGCGCGCTCTCGGCCGCCCTGGCCGCCGCCCAGCCGGTCAACCCCGCATGGGACGGCGACTGGATGGCAACCCAGACCACCCAGGGCCGCCCCGGCGCCAGCCTGCGCATCACCCGAAAAGCCGCGCAGGCACAACTGGTCCAGGACGGCCAGGCCTGCGCGCTGGTGTACGACGGCATGGCCGAGCCCGCCGCGCTGGTGCGGCGCATCCAGGCACTGCAGGCCTGGCAGCTGGATGCCCGGCACTGGCCCGCGGGCATCCAGCCCGATCAACTGGTGGGCTTGCGCCGCGAATTCGACGCCGCGCTGCAGATCGTCGCCAGCCTGCCGGGCCCGCGCTACCGCAGCACGCGCATGCGCGGTGAAGGCTGCGACGACGCCGACGACATCTTCTTTGTGCTGCACCCGGGCCAGCGGCTGCTGCGCCTGCGCTTTCCGTCTGCCAGCCTGGGGGTGGACGTCACGGTTTTCCAGAAAAGGAGTGCCCCATGAGCATCCGCATCGTTCGCCTGGGTACGCCGCGCGCCAGCGGCGAAGGCCTGCGCATCGGCACCGTGCGCCGCCCGCCGCGCGGCGTGCCCAAGGCTCAATTTGCTTCGCAGGACTGGTACGACGTGTGGTACCCCAACCTGGCACCCAGCTCAGACACCATGCAGCTGGGCCAGGCGGTTGAGTCCGACAAGGACTGGGCGGTGTTCCGCAGAAAATACCGGAGCGAAATGGCCGAACCCGACGCCAGCCGTACGCTGGACCTGCTGGCCGCGCTGTCGCATGGCAGCCATTTCGCCATGGGCTGCTACTGCGAGAACGAAGCGCGCTGCCACCGCTCGCTGCTGAGGGAGCTGCTCAGCGAGCGGGGCGCGGCGATCGCCTGATCAAAGCTTGACGTATTCGTACTCGACCGGGTTCGCATTGATGCCGCGGTCCGGCGGGGCGATCCAGGCGGCCATCTTGCCGGGCTCGGTCACGCGGTGCATCAGGCTTTTCACAAAGCTGATGTCTTGCGGCGTCGGCAGCCAGCTGTCCTTCTTCGCATCGAACTCGGCCTGGCTGATCGGGTTGCCCAGCGGGTCGGTCGGGACGCCAGCCCACACGCCCACCGCGCGGCGAAAGCGCGTGGACGGCAGCTTCAGTTCAAAGTCGATACCGGCGCGCTTGATGCCCATGTTCCAGCGCGTCACGCCCACGTTGCAGTCCTTCACGTACTCCAGGCGCGTGATTTCGTTCATGCCGTTGCGCACCGAGATCGTCTCGTTCTTCAGCCCGCCCTGGCCGTCCGGTACCTGGATGGTCATCTCGGTTTCAGCTTCCACATGGTCGGTAAACTTCGCCTCGTCCGGACGGCCCTTGATGCCATTGCTGAAATAGTTGGCGGCGTTGCTCGACGCTTCCGAGCCAAACAGGTCCAGCGAGCTGGTGAACCAGAAGTTCATGAATTTCTGGATGGTCGGCAGGTCGATCACGCCCGCGCGGCGCAGCGTGGCCACGTCGTCGGTGTCCAGCTCCTTCATCACCTCGAGCGTGCGCTTGATCACCCGGCCCACGCCCGTCTCGCCCACAAACATGTGGTGCGCTTCCTCGGTCAGCATGAAGCGCGTGGTGCGCGCCAGCGGGTCAAACGCGCTTTCGGCAAAGCTCTTGAGCTGGAACTTGCCGTCACGGTCGGTGAAGTAGGTGAACATGAAGAAGCTCAGCCAGTTGTCCATGGGCTCGTTGAAGGTGCCCAGGATGCGCGGCTTGTCGGCGTCGCCACTGTGGCGCATGAGCAGCTCTTCGGCCTCTTCCCGGCCGTCGCGGCCAAAGTGGGCGTGCAGCAGGTAGACCATGGCCCACAGGTGGCGGCCCTCTTCCACGTTCACCTGGAACAGGTTGCGCAGGTCGTACAGGCTGGGCGCGGTGTGGCCCAGCAGGCGCTGCTGCTCCACCGACGCGGGCTCGGTATCGCCCTGCGTCACGATCAGGCGGCGAAAGGTGCTGCGGTATTCGCCGGGCACGTCCTGCCACACGTCTTGCCCCATGTGATCGCCAAAGCCGATCTTGCGACCC
>JBEIPU010000082.1:0-17442 GCA_040376925.1 Caenimonas sp.
AACGACTGGCCGCCCGTGCCTTCGAGCTGGATGCGGATGGTGTCGTCGGGCAGGCCTTCGGGGTGCACCTTGGTCAACGCGCCGGACAGCTTGGCGCCGACGGTGCGGTTGACGTTGCGGGCGATCTCGATGAACTGCACCTTCTCGCCCTTGTCGATGGCCGCGCGCGACTTTTCGATCAGGCGCGTGTCCAGGTTGTTTTCCAGGCCATGCTCCTGGCTTTCAACGTGGAAACGGGGCACGTCGGCCGGCACCTGCGGCATGGCGAACAGGCGGCTGAAGTCCAGGCCGCGGGCCTTCCAGTGCTCGACGCCCTTCTTGATGTCGAGCAGGTCGGCGCGGCCGATCATGTCATCGAACTTGCGGATGCCCAGCTGCGCCATGATCTGGCGGACTTCTTCAGCGACGAAGAAGAAGTAGTTGACCACGTGTTCGGGCTTGCCCGAGAACTTCTTGCGCAGCACCGGGTCCTGGGTGGCCACGCCCACCGGGCAGGTGTTCAGGTGGCATTTGCGCATCATGATGCAGCCTTCGACCACCAGCGGAGCGGTGGCAAAGCCGAATTCATCGGCGCCCAGCAACGCGCCGATGGCGACATCGCGGCCGGTCTTCATCTGGCCGTCGGCCTGCACGCGCACGCGGCCACGCAGGCGGTTGAGCACCAGTGTCTGCTGGGTTTCGGCCAGGCCGATTTCCCAGGGGCTGCCCGCGTGCTTGATGGACGACCAGGGCGACGCGCCGGTGCCGCCGTCATGGCCGGCGATCACGATGTGGTCGCTCTTGCACTTGGTCACGCCCGCGGCAATCGTGCCCACGCCCACCTCGGACACCAGCTTGGTGGAAATGCTGGCATGCGGCGCTACGTTCTTCAGGTCATGGATGAGCTGCGCCAGGTCTTCGATCGAATAGATGTCGTGGTGCGGCGGCGGGCTGATCAAGCCCACGCCCGGCACGCTGTAGCGCAGGAACCCGATGTAGTTGGACACCTTGCCGCCGGGCAGCTGGCCGCCCTCTCCAGGCTTGGCACCCTGGGCCATCTTGATCTGGATCTGGTCAGCGCTGGACAGGTATTCGGCCGTGACGCCGAAGCGCCCGGACGCTACCTGCTTGATGCGTGAGCGCAGCGAGTCACCGGCCTCCAGGGGCAGGTCCACCTCCACCACGCTGTCGCCGATCACGCTCTTGAGCGTCTCGCCCTTTTTGATCGGGATGCCCTTGAGCTCGTTGCGGTAGCGCGCCGGATCCTCGCCGCCCTCGCCGGTGTTGCTCTTGCCGCCGATGCGGTTCATGGCCACGGCCAGCGTGGCATGGGCTTCGGTGCTGATGGAGCCCAGCGACATGGCACCGGTGGCAAAGCGCTTGACGATCTCGGCGGCCGGCTCGACCTCTTCCACGGGGATGGCCCTGGCCGGGTCAATGCGGAATTCGAACAGGCCGCGCAACGTCATGTGGCGGCGGCTCTGGTCGTTGATCAGCTGCGCGTATTCCTTGTAGGTGTTCCAGTTATTGGCGCGCGTGCTGTGCTGCAGCTTGGCAATGGCGTCGGGCGTCCACATGTGCTCTTCGCCGCGCACGCGCCAGGCGTATTCACCGCCGGCATCCAGCATCCCGGCCAGCACCGGATCGTCGCCAAAGGCCGCCTTGTGGGTGCGGATGCTTTCCTCGGCGATCTCGAAAACGCCAATGCCTTCCACCCGGCTGGCGGTACCGGTGAAGTACTTTTCCACCGTCTCGCTGTTCAGGCCAATCACCTCGAACAGCTGCGCGCCGCAATAGCTCATGTAGGTGCTCACGCCCATTTTGGACATGATCTTGGACAGGCCCTTGCCGATCGCCTTGACGTAGTTGTAGATCGCCTTCTCTGCGCTCAGGTCGCCGGGCAGTTCCTTGTGGATCGACGCCAGCGTTTCCATCGCCAGATACGGGTGAACGGCTTCGGCGCCATAGCCGGCCAGCACGCCGAAGTGATGCACTTCGCGTGCCGTGCCGGTTTCCACCACCAGGCCGCAGGTCGTGCGCAGGCCTTCACGCACCAGGTGCTGGTGAATGGCCGACAGCGCCAGCAGGGCCGGGATGGCCACCTGTTCGGCCGAGACCGCACGGTCGCTGATGATCAGGATGTTCTTGCCGCCCTTGATGGCGTCCACCGCCTCGGCGCACAGCGACGCCAGCTTGGCCTCCACACCCTCGTGGCCCCAGGCCAGTGGGTAGGTGATGTCCAGCGTGTAGCTCTTGAACTTGCCCTGCGTGGTCTGGTCGATGTCGCGCAGCTTGGCCATGTCGGCGAAGTCCAGGATGGGCTGGCTGACTTCGAGCCGCATCGGCGGGTTCACCGGGTTGATGTCCAGCAGGTTGGGCTTGGGGCCGATGAACGACACCAGCGACATCACGATCGCCTCGCGGATCGGGTCGATCGGCGGGTTCGTCACCTGCGCGAACATCTGGCGGAAGTAGTTGTACAGCGGCTTGTTGCGCGAGGACAGCACGGCCAGCGGGCTGTCGTTGCCCATGGAGCCGATGCCTTCCTCGCCCGCCTGCGCCATCGGGCTCATCAGGAACTTGATGTCTTCCTGCGAGTAGCCGAAGGCCTGCTGGCGGTCCAGCAGCGACACGTCGCTGGCAGGGGCGTTGCCCGAAGTTTCGGACAGGTCATCCAGCTTGATGCGCAGGTTTTCAATCCACTGCTTGTAGGGCTTGCTGTTGGCGAGGTTGGCCTTGAGCTCCTCGTCGTCGATCATGCGGCCCTGCTCGAAGTCAATCAGGAACATCTTGCCGGGCTGCAGGCGCCATTTGCGCACGATCTTGTTCTCGGGCACGGGCAGCACGCCCGATTCGGAGCCCATGATGACGAAGTCGTCGTCGGTCACGCAGTAGCGCGCGGGTCGCAGGCCGTTGCGGTCCAGCGTGGCGCCAATCTGGCGGCCATCGGTGAACACGATGGACGCGGGGCCGTCCCACGGCTCCAGCATGGCGGCGTGGTACTCATAGAAAGCGCGGCGGCGCTCGTCCATGGTGGTGTGCTGCTCCCACGGCTCGGGGATCATCATCATCACGGCCTGGCTGATGGGGTAGCCGGCCATGGTCAGCAGTTCAAGGCAGTTGTCGAACGTGGCGGTATCGGACTGGCTGGCGAAGCTGATGGGGTAGAGCTTTTTCAGGTCCGGTCCCAGCACGGGCGAGGACATCACGCCTTCGCGCGCCTTCATCCAGTTGTAGTTGCCGCGTACCGTGTTGATCTCGCCGTTGTGGGCGACGTAGCGGTACGGGTGGGCCAGCGGCCATTCCGGGAAGGTGTTGGTCGAAAAGCGCTGGTGCACCAGGCCCAGGGCCGAGACGCAGCGCGGGTCCTGCAGGTCGCGGTAATAGGTGCCCACCTGGTCGGCCAGCAGCAGGCCCTTGTAGACCACGGTGCGGCTTGACATGCTGGGAACGTAGTATTCCTTACTGTGCTTGAGCTTGAGGTTCTGGATGGCGGCGCTGGCCGTCTTGCGGATCACGTACAGCTTGCGCTCCAGCGCGTCCTGCACGATCACGTCCGCGCCACGGCCGATGAACACCTGGCGCAGGATGGGCTCCTTTTCGCGCACGGCCGGGGACATGGGCATGTCACGGTTGACCGGCACGTCGCGCCAGCCCAGCAGCACCTGGCCTTCGGCCTTGATCGCGCGCTCCATCTCCTGTTCGCAAGCCAGGCGGGAGGCATGTTCCTTGGGCAGGAAGATCATGCCCACGCCGTATTCGCCCGGCGGCGGCAGGTCCACGCCCTGGTGCGCCATCTCGGCGCGGTACAGCAGGTCGGGCAGCTGGATCAGGATACCGGCGCCGTCGCCCATCAGCTTGTCAGCGCCCACTGCGCCGCGGTGGTCGAGGTTTTCAAGGATCTTGAGTGCCTGCTGGACAATGCCATGGCTTTTCTCGCCCTTGATATGGGCCACAAAACCCACGCCGCAAGCGTCATGCTCGTTGGCCGTGGAATACAAACCGTGGTCTTTGAGATGCTGGATCTCGGCAGCCGTCGTCATGGCGTGCTCCTAGTTATGTCGCAGGGACTGGAAGGATAGTGCACTGCAACAACAATGCCAAGAAGAATAATTGGGGTCAGATTCCAATTATCTGGAGCTCAAGAGCTCTTTAAATTAATTGGGGACAGATCAATTCGGTTATGCGGATGGCTTCTGGAGCGGACGCCCGGCACGGAATTGGGCCACGCGGCGCTCAGTGCGCTTTTGCAGATCAGCCACAAAGTCGGCCTCACCCAATGCCCAGCCGCCCAAGACTGATTTCGTCAAGGCGTCCCGAACGGGTACCGCAACACCGGCGCGCACCAATTCGGCGTATGCCGCTTCTCGTGCGAACGGGGTATTTCCCAGCGTCCAGTACAAGGGGTGCGGTGTGATCAGCCGGTCATGGCGGACGCCGGTGTAGTGGCCATGGCTGGACCATGGGTAGTCGACCGCCTCGGCCACCATGCCCGCGCGCACCGGATTGAGGTCGATGTAGGCCATACAGGCCAGCATGTGCCGGTCGGCCTGGATGACGGCTGATCGATAGCGCCCTTCCCACAGGGTGCCGCTGCGACCGTGGCTGTCATTGAAATGCCGCACGTAGCGCCGTCCCACGGCCTGCATCATGGCCGGGATGGACTCCGCAGTCTCGGGCGTGGCCAGCAGGTGGAAGTGGTTGCTCATGACCACATAGGCATGCAGGGCCACGCCAAACTTCGCCGCGTTGTCAGCCAGCAGCGACAGCAGAATCTCGTAGTCACCCGTGCCCGCGACGATGGCCTGGCGGTTGTTGCCGCGCTGGATCAGGTGATGCGGATAGCCGGGAACCGTCAGACGGGGAAGACGTGCCATGAAGCGCTCCGTGGAGTTCGCCTCATGTTAATTGGAATCTGACCCCGATTAATGATTCAAGCCCGAACTCGGCGAGGATCTGGCGCAGGCGCTCGGCGGCGCTGCGCTTTTTCTGGCCGGTGTAGCGGGCGATGATGAGTTCGTTTTTGAGGCTGTGCTCCCAGCCGACCAGCTCGGTCACGGTCACCTGGTAGCCGCTGGCTTCCAGATACAGGCAGCGCAACACATTGGTGATCTGGCTACCCATTTCCCGCGTGTGCAACGGATGGCGCCACAGCTCGGCCAGCGGGGTGCGCGCCAACGCCAGGGCCTTGGTTTCGCGCAGGCAGGCGGCCACCTCGGCCTGGCAGCAGGGCACCAGAACCATGCACCGCGCCTGCTTTTGCAGGCCAAAGGCGATGGCGTCGTCGGTGGCTGTGTCGCAGGCGTGCAGCGCCGTCACCACGTCGATGCGCGCCGGCAGTTGCGGCGCGTCTACCGACTGCGCCACGCTCAGGTTCAGGAACGACATGCGCTCAAAGCCCAGCCGCTGGGCAAGCGCAGCAGACTTCTGCACCAGGTCGGCGCGCGTTTCGATGCCGTAGATGTGCCCCGCGCCTCTGGACTTGAAGAACAGGTCATAGATGATGAAGCCCAGGTACGACTTGCCGGCCCCATGGTCAGCCAGTGTCATGGCGGCATCGTCTGGCAGCTCCTGCAGCAGCTTTTCAATGAACTGGAACAGGTGGTAGACCTGTTTGAGTTTGCGCCGCGAGTCCTGGTTGAGCTTGCCTTCGCGCGTGAGGATGTGAAGCTCCTTGAGCAACTCGGGCGACTGGTCCGGCCGGATCTCGGGCGCGAGAGCGCCGGCATCAGCAACGGGTTTGCGCGGCTTCATGCGTGCGGCCCCACGTCGAGCGCGGCCCAGCCGTGCAGCCCCAGCTGTTTCAGCGTCTGCATGTTGGCTTCGAAAATCGCCTCGGGATCGGGAAAGACCTCCACCGCACGGTCGATGCTGGCTTCACGCAGCAGGTGCAAGGTGGGGTAAGGCGACCGGTTGGTGAAATTGGTGATGTCGTCTGGCGCCGTACCGGCAAACTGGTAGCGCGGGTGGAAATCCGCGAGCTGGATCTCGCCTTCCAGGCCGAGTTCAGCCAGCAGGTCCTGCGCCTCGCCCAGAAAGTCGTTGAAGTCCAGAAAATCATGCAGCATCCCGGGCACGATCAGCAGCGTGGTGTCGCGCACGGCAGGGTCTGCGGCTTGCAGGGCGGCCAGTTCGCTGCGCAGGTCATCCAGCAGCTCGGCGGGGCTGCGGGCCGCACTGACCGCAAGATGAACCTGGCCTTTCACATGCACTGCCTTGGCAAACGGGCACAGGTTCAGGCCGATCACGGCACGCTCCAGCCAGGCACGCGTATCGCGCTGTGCAGCTGCAGCGCCCAGGGCTTCAGGCGGTCCGTTGCCGTGTTTGGTCAGTCCCACAAATCCCTTTCACCATGTCACGCACGGCAGCGGCTGATTTTATCGGCGTTCGTGCAGCAGCACGCCTGTGCGCCAGGCCAGTGCCAGGCCCACGGTACAGCACAGGCCGGTCGCAAGCCATGTCCATTGCCAGCCGCCCGCGGCGCTCGCCACCCAGGCCACCAGCGGCGGGCCTGCAAACTGGCCGATGGATGAGCATTGCTGCACCCAGCCCACGGTGGTGGCGACCGCACCGCTGTGCGGCGCCAGCCGCACCGACAGCGAAAACAGCGTGCCCGGCACCACACCGCCAACCATGGAGAAAAGCAGGATGGCGCCATACCGAAAGGTCGAGCCGCCGTCCAGCGCCGGCGCGAACGCAACGGCTGCGCCCAACCCCATCGCGGCAAAGCCCGCATACAGCAACCGTTGCGGCGCCCAGCCGAGCTGCAGCAGCCGCCCCGACGCGATGTTGCCCACCATGTTGACCGCAGCCGCCAGCGCCGTGAGCAAGCCGCCCACGGCCGCGCTGAAACCGGCCTGGGCGTAAATGGACGGCAGAAAGCCGATCACCGCAAGCCACTGCCCCGAGTACATCGCAAAAGCCAGGGCCACCAGCCAGGGGCCGGGCGAGGACAGCGTCTGGCGCAGCCGCTGAACCCACTGCGACGGCGCGGCCGTGACCGCGGCAGGCGGATCGGACGCCACCGCCCACCACAGCCAGGCCGCCATGGCCCATGACAATGCGCCCAGCAGCCACCACCAGCCGGGCCATCCGGCGGCTTCAATAAACAGCGGTCCGCCCGCCAGCGCCAAAGCGGCTCCCAGGGGCATGTACGCGCCCCACCACCCCAGCATGGCGTTCATGCGCGCGGGGGCCACCAGGCGGCGGATCAAGGCGGGCGCTGGGAGCGCTGCCAGCAAAAAGCCGACCCCCTCTACTGCGCGCAAGCCCAGCAGGCCCACGGCGCCGGTTGCCCAGCCGCCCGCGATACTCGCCGCGCCCAGCAGCAGCAGGCCGGCGACCATGCAGCGCCGCAGGCCCAGGCCGTCCGCGGCCAGCCCCGTGACCAGGCCCAGCGACATGCCAGCCAGCTGGACCAATGACAGCAAAAAGCCGGCCTGCACCAGCGTCAGATCCAGCGCGTCGCGCAACACCGGCAACGCCGGCGGCAGCTTGCCCACATGCAGCGCGGCGCTGACACCGGCCAGCACCACGATCAGCGCCGGGTCCAGGCGCTTCATGGGGCCGGCAGGTCGAGCAGCCGCCGGCCGGTCAGGCGCTCGTGCTCGCGCGCGGCGAAACGGTCGGTCATGCCGGCGATGTAGTCGGCGACCGCGCGGGCCTGGTCGGCGCGCACGGCAAACCCGGACTGCATCTGCGCAGGGTCGGCGCGATAGGCCGCAAACAGGTCGCGCACCACCTGCTGCGCCTGCTGCGTCATCTGCGTGACCTGGGGATGCCGGTACAGGTTGTGAAACAGGAACTGCTTGAGTTGTGTGGACTCATCGGCCATGGCCGGGCTGAAACCCACCAGTGCCGGCATGCGTCGCACGTCATCGGCGTCGTGCGGCGCCGCCGCCGCCAGGGCCGCGCGCAGCGTATCGATCACGTCATAAACCTGGGCACTCAGCATGCGGCGGATGGTTTCATACAGCACGCGGCGCCCCTGCAGCTGCGGGTGCGCCGCCAGTGCCTCGCGGCGAAAGCGCTCAAACAGCGCCACCTCTTCAAGCTGCTCCAGCGTGATCAGCCCCGAGCGCACCCCATCGTCAATGTCATGGGCGTTGTAGGCAATTTCATCGGCCAGGTTGCACAGCTGGGCCTCCAGGCCCGGCTGCGTGCGGTCGATGAACCGCCTGCCGACGCCACCGGGGTCCGCGGCTTCCAGCTTTTCTGCGTTGGCGCGCGAGCAGTGCTTGAGGATGCCCTCGCGCGTTTCAAACGTCAGGTTGAGCCCGTCGAATTCAGGGTAGCGCTCCTCCAGTGTGTCCACCACCCGCAGGCTCTGCAGGTTGTGCTCGAAACCGCCCTGCCCGGCCATGCACTCGTTCAGCGCGTCCTGCCCGGCATGGCCGAACGGCGTGTGCCCCAGGTCATGCGCCAGTGCGATCGCCTCCACCAGGTCCTCATTGAGCTGCAGCGAACGCGCGATGGAGCGGCCCAGTTGGGCCACCTCGAGCGAATGGGTAAGCCGGGTCCGGAACAGGTCACCCTCATGATTGAGGAAGACCTGCGTCTTGTAGACCAGGCGCCGGAATGCGGTGGAATGGACGATGCGGTCGCGGTCGCGCTGGAAGGCGTTGCGCGTGGGTGCCGCCGCCTCTGCATGGCGGCGCCCGCGCGAGCGCGCCGGGTCACTGGCATGGCGGGCAAGCATGCCTTGCATGGGTCAGGCGCAGCAGGCGTCAATCACTTCTGCCACCAGCGCATCGGGCGCCGCGCGCAGGGCCGCCCGCCCCGGCCCGTCAATCACCACAAACCGGATCTCGCCCGCCTCAGCCTTCTTGTCCAGCCGCATCAGCTCCAGGTAACGCGCGGTGCCCAGGCGCGGGCCCCTGACGGGCAGCCCCGCAGCGCCAACCAGCGCCGTGAGCCGGCTGGCGAAGGCGGCGTCCACCAGGCCCAGCCGCCGTGACAGCTGCGCGGCCATCACCATGCCGCAGCCCACGGCCTCGCCATGCAGCCACTCGCCATAGCCCAGGCCGGATTCGATGGCATGCCCGAAGGTATGACCAAAATTGAGAATGGCGCGCAAGCCCGCCTCGCGTTCGTCCTGGCCCACCACCCAGGCCTTGATCTCGACGCTTCGCCGCACCGCATGGGCCAGCGCGGCCGGCTCGCGTGCCAGCAACGCCGCCATATTGGCCTCGATCCAGTCCAGGAATGCCATGTCGGCAATCGGGCCGTACTTGATGACCTCCGCCAGGCCCGCGCTCAACTCGCGCGCGGGCAGCGTAGCAAGCGTGTCGAGGTCACACACCACGCGCTGGGGCTGGTAGAACGCGCCGATCATGTTCTTGCCCAGCGGGTGGTTGATGGCGGTCTTGCCACCGACGGACGAGTCCACCTGGGCCAGCAAGGTGGTGGGCACCTGCACGAATGGCACGCCACGCATGTAGCTCGCCGCCGCAAAGCCGCTCATGTCGCCCACCACGCCGCCGCCCAGCGCATAGATCACGGTCTTGCGGTCGCACCCATGGGACAGCAGGCCATCAAAAATCAGGTTCAGGGTCTGCCATGTCTTGTGCTCTTCGCCATCCGGCAGCACAACGGTGTGGATCGCACGGTGCCGCCCGGCCAGCCGCGCCTGCAGGCGCTGCGCATATAGCGGGGCGACGGTCTCGTTGGTCACGATCAGCGCACTGGCTGCCTCGGGCAGGTCAGCCCACGCCGCCGGGTCGTCCAGCAGACCCGGGCCGATATGGATGGTGTAGGAGCGATCCCCCAGGTGGATGGGGACCTGCAGGACGGCATCAGGGGTTGTGTGCATCCCCCAAGTTTAGGGGCTCAGGGCCGGGTGCTCAGCGCGTGACGACGCCTGCGAGCTCCAGCTGCATCACGATCATGTTTGCCAGGGTGGGCACCGACGGGCGACCGGTCTCGATCACAAAATGGGCGGCCTCGCGGTACAGAGGGTCCCTCACCGCATAGAGGTCGCGCAGCCGGGCCAGCGGGTCGTCCACCTGGAGCAGGGGGCGCTGGGTGTCATGACGCAGGCGGCGATGAACATCGTCGGGCGCGGAATGCAGATAGACGACCTGGCAGCGGTCATGAAGGTGCATGCGGTTGGCGGCCCTCAGCACCGCACCACCCCCGGTGGCCAGTACCCCACCCGGGCGCTGCGTCAGCTCGTCGATCACGGATTCCTCGATGTCGCGAAAACGGTCTTCGCCTTCACGGGAGAAGAAGTCCCTGATGGGACAACCAATGCGCTGCTCGATCACGTGGTCTGAGTCCACAAAGGAAATACCCAGGCGTCGGGCGAGCTGCCGGCCTACCGTGGATTTGCCCGAGCCAGGCAGGCCTACAAGCGCGAGCAGGGTCACTGGCCTGGCATCAGGGGACCGTAAAGTCACGGAATGTGACAAGGCCCGACGGTGCCGTGACCTTGACCGTCAACCGGTCTCCGTTGCGGCATTTTTCCGTGGAGATGGTCTGCTGGAAGGCAAGCAGTGAATTGGGTACCACCGTGGACGGCAGGCGCGCAGCGCAACCCGTGCTGCCGGCGGACGTCACTTCAACCGCAATCGCGCTGCCCGTGGGCATGCTGTTGCCATTGGTGTCGGCGATGCGGACTTCCAGGCTGCCCAGCGTGGAGGTTCCCACGACGGTGTTGGTCAGCGTGCCGGTGATGTTCGCGGCCGATGTGGCAAAGACGATGTTGGCCTGCTTGCGCACGTCAACCGTGCCCCAGGCGCCGTCGCAGGTGTTGGGCCTGCCATTGGTGCCGCCCGCACAGGTTGTGGCGCCTGCACGGGGAACCGTGAATTCACCAGCGTCATACGCGCTGCTGTCGTTGTCATCGCGGTAAGCGTTGCCCAAGTCAGTGAAAGTCTCGCCCGAGTCATAGACGTTGTTGAAATTCGCGTCGACGAAGTCCTCTTCACCGGGAACATAGGCCATCACGGCCACAATCCCGTTGGCAGGTCGCGTTCCCTGAGACCTGATCTGCACCGAACACGACGAAGTGCCGCCCGTCATCACGCACGAGGCTGGCAGCATCACGCCGCCTTCGGTGACGAAGTTGACCTGAGTGCCATCGGGCACCGGGTTACCCTGACGGTCAGCAAGTGCCATCGTGAAGCTCGTGACTTGGCCGTCGATGTTGAAGCCTTCAAGCGCGAACTTACCTACCGACAAGCTTGCGGCGGCCTGAACTGGTCGGCCAGAAGCCACTGTCAATGCGTTCGAATTAGCAAAAATCGTGGCGTTGCTGACCAAAGCCGCTCGCACCTGCACCGACGTCGGAACCGTACCCGAGAACACGGCGACAGAAACAATGCCTGATGCATCGCTTGTCACCGTCACAGGAGAGATGTTGCCCAGGGTATTCAGGGAAACGCCGGTACCGCTGTTGGTCACTAAAGACAGCTGAACGGCTTGGTTTTGCAACGCGGTTCCGGCTGAGTCCACGACGCGAAACCGCAATTGAGATTGCGAAGGGCCGACAGAGCCCGTGAGATAGATCAATTGCGGAGTGGCTTCCAGGAACTGAATATTGGTGGCCTGAGGCCCCTGCACCGCGATTGTTCCCTGCACGGCTGATGCGCCGGGCGCAGATGCGGATATCGACACGTTGCTACCAGCACAGTTCACGCTATTGGCTGAATATGTAGTCGCGGCCTTGCCGGTGTTGTCGGTCGTCACATTGGCCGGGTTGACGGCGCCACAGCTAGCCTGAAATGTCACTTGGATCGGCGTATTCGTCGCCGCCGTGCCATTGATGGTCGCAATGACGGAGATCGCCCGATTTCCGAACGCTGCCAGTGCACTGCTGCCCACATCCAGCGAAGTCAGGGCAACATTGGAGGCGGACAACTGGAAGTCGAATGCGCCCGTTAACGCAGTGGTACCAACGGTTGTAGCTACGTTCAGCGATCCAGCGCCCGCCGCAGTCAGCGATGCAGGACTGACCTGGACGGATGCGACGCCACTCGCATTCGTGAGCACCTGGCCGGATTGCGGGCTGAACTTGATCAAACTGGCATCGCCGGTAAATGTCACCAGCTTGCCAGCCACAACCGCACCGGTCGCGTCCTTGACCGTCGCACGGGCGGTGACACCAGAGCCACTGACAAAGTTGGTCTTCACGCCGGCTGCATCGACCAGTTCGACAACCAGCGTCGGCGTGCCGGCCGCCGGGGTGGAACCAGCACCAGAGCTGCCGGTGGTTGTCCCAGGGCTGCCGCCCCCGCCTCCGCAGGCCACCAGTGCCGCGGTGATGGCCCATCCCAGTACGTACTTCAAATAGTGCATGTTGTCGCTTCCTGCATGTAATCGTTGGCGCTTACCGGGCTGCAGCCCGGTCGGCAATCATTTTGGGCGTGATGAACACCAGCATTTCCTGCTTGTTGGAGCTGCGCTGGCGGGTCTTGAACAGGTTGCCCACCGCCGGCAGGTCACCCAGCACCGGCACCTTGGTTTCATTCTCGGTCTCATTCAGCTCGAAGATGCCGCCGATCACCACCGTACCGCCGTTTTCAACGAGCACCTGCGTCTTGATGTGCTTGGTGTTGATCGCGATACCCGCAGCCGTGGTTTCACCACGACTGTCCTTGCTGATATCCAGGTCCAGAATGATGTTCCCCTCGGGCGTGATCTGCGGCGTCACTTCCAGCTTCAGGGTCGCGCGGCGGAAGGTCACCGCGGTCGCGCCACTGGATGTCGCCTGCTGGTACGGGAATTCGGTGCCCTGCTCGATCAGGGCCTTGGTCTGGTCCGCTGTCACGATGCGGGGGCTGGACACCAGCTTGCCCTTGCCGTCGGCCTCCAGCGCCGAGAGTTCGAGGTTGAGAAACCGGTTGGCGGCTGAACTGAACAGTGAAATGGCAAATGTCGCCGCGTTGTAACCACCTTGCCCCACGGCCGGCAGGTTGACAAACTGGGTGTTGGCCGTATCCAGCGCGGTGCTGCTTTCCAACGTGGTGCCGGAAACGGCGTTGTATGTGCCTCCCAGTGCCACGCGGTTGGCGCCGCCTATGGAGTAGCCGGCATCACCGCCGCGCAGACCCCGCAGGTCGCTGCCACCCAGCCGCACGCCCAGCGACTTGCCAAAAGAATCCGACGCCTCAACGATCCGCGCTTCGATGAGTACCTGGCGGACTGCGATGTCCAGTTTGGCGATGAGCTGCTGCACCTGTTCCAGCTTGGAGCCGATGTCGGTCACGAACAGCTGATTGGTACGCGGCTCGGCAATCACGCTGCCGCGGGCACTGAGAATCCGGGCGCTGGCGCCGGGCGCCGAGCCACCGCCACCGGCCGTGATCTGCGCAGCAATATCGGCCGCTTTGGTGTAGTTCAGCTGAAAGCCCTGCGTACGCAGCGGCTCCAGGTTCTGGATCGCCGCGCGCGACTCCAGATCGAGTTTTTCCTTGGCGGCAATTTCGTCCTTGGGTGCGATCCACAGCACATTGCCGTTCTTGCGCATGCCCAGGCCCTTGGCCTGCAGGATGATCTCCAGCGCCTGGTCCCAGGGCACGTCCTTGAGGCGCAAGGTCACCGCGCCCGCCACCGAGTCGGAAGTCACGATGTTGAAGTTGGTGAAGTCGGCAATCACCTGCAACAGCGAGCGCACTTCAATGTTCTGGAAATTGAGGGACAGCTTCTCCCCGCTGAAGCCGGGGCCCTGGGTGAGCTTGTTGGGGTCAATCTTCTGCTGGCGCACCTCAACCACAAACTGGTTGTCGCTCTGGTAGGCGCTGTGTTCCCACAAACCCTTGGGTTCGATCACCACACGAACGCGGTCTCCTGCCTGGAAGGTCGTGACGGACTGTACCGGCGTGCCGAAATCGGATACATCCAGCCGGCGACGCAGGCCTTCGGGCAAGCTGGACTTGAGGAATTCCACCACCAGGTTCTGCCCCTGCTGGCGGATGTCCACACCCACCTGGTTGTTGGCCAGGTCAACGACGATGCGGCCCGAACTGTCAGACCCACGGCGAAAATCCAGATCCCGCAGCGGTTGTGTATCCCGGTTGCGGTTTTCCGCAAACACGGCCGCTGCCGGCGCCGCCGTTGCCGCCACGGCCACCGGGTCCAGCAGCACCAGCAATGACTTGCCTTCGATCTGGGCCTTGTAGCTTGCCGCGGCCTTGAGGTTGAGCACCAGCCGGGTACGCTCACCGGCCTGCACTACGTTGACCGAGCGCAGGTTGCCCTGGTTGATCTCCACCGTTGAGCGGCCGATGGCATTGGTCACACCCGGAAAATCCAGCGCGATGCGCGCGGGCGCCTGAATGGCAAATCCGGCCGGAACCGCCGTCAGCGGCTGCGCGAAATCGATGCGGACCACCTCGGAGCCGCCCTGGATGGATCCCGTGACCGACTGAACAGCGTTTTGTGCGAGCACGGTCATTGACAGCATCAGCGCAGGCAGTGCTGCCGCCAGCATCCGCACGCGTTGCCAAACCGCCTGGTTCTGCATTTTCATTTTGTTGACCCCTCTTGCAGCTGCAATTTGGCTATCCGTTCAATCCATTCGCCCGAACCATCCTGCACGATCTCGCGCAGGACAATCTCGGTTTCACCGATCTTGGTGATGCGGCCGTAGTTCTGGCCCAGGTAATTGCCTGAGCGCACCTGGTACAACAGGTTGTCCACACGCAGCAGCGCCACGGGCTGTCCCGTCTTGATGAGGCTGCCCACCATGGCCATGGAATCCAGCGGATAAGCCTCCAGGGCTTCCTTGCGGCGCGTCAGTTCCGGGGCAATCAGCCCGGCATTCGATGTCGTCTGTGCCGATTCGCGCTTGAGCGCCTGCGTGAGCTTCTGGTTGCTGAACGGGTCGGTTGCTGCGTCCTGGCCGTAATCCTGCGGCGTGAATTTCTTGGGTTCGGGAATGGGCTGCACACGGGCACGCGCCTGGCTGCGCTGCTCGGTCATCCATTGCTGCAGCTCGTCGCTGTCCGTACCACCGCAGGCGCTCAGCGTGAGCGCTGCCAGCACGACGAAAATGGGCCTGATCATTTCTTGGCTCCGGCGGCCGGAGCGGCCTTGCGCTGGGCAGTCACCTCTTCGTTGTCGAGGTAGCGGAAAGTCTTGGCGGTCGCATCCATGACCAGGCCGCCATCACGCCCCCCAGGGCCGACAGAGATGTTGTTGAGCGTAACGATGCGCGACAGGTTGGCGATGTCGGAAGCGAATGCGCCCATGTCGTGATAGCGCCCCGTCACCCGCAACGTGATGGGCAGCTCGGCGTAATACTCCTTGACGCTCACCTGGCCCGGGCGAAACAGTTCAAACTGCAGGCTGCGCCCGAGGCCGGCCTGGTTGATGTCGGACAGCAGTGCGTCCATTTCGGCCTTGCTGGGCAGCTGCTTTTCAAGCTGTGTCACGTATTGCTGGACCTGCTCGCGTTGCCGCTTGAGCGCGTCCAGGTTGACCGCCTGCGCGAGCTTCTTTTTGTAGTCCTCGCGAAGCTGGACTTCCTTGGCCCGCTCCGCCTGCAGCTCGCTGTCCGACCCACTGAGCCAGACAAACCAGAGGGCAACCACGATGGCGACCATCAGTGCCACACACAGTGCGTACCGCGGCACCGCCGGCCAGGAAGCAGGGTCGTTGGGATTCAGGCCACGGAACTGCCCCAGGACCTGATCCTGCAGCGCGGCAAAGTCAATCTTGGGCAAGGATCTGGTAGCCATGGTGTCAGGTCTTCGCTGCAGAGGCGGCAGGTGCGGGGGATGCCGATGCCGGCGCCAGGGCGCCTGGCTTCACCTCGGACGACCGCATCAGCTGCACACGGATATTGAAATTGGACACTCGGCGTTGTTCGCGGGGGCTCAGCGCCACGTTGGCAGCCACGATCTCCACCAGCTCGGGCCGCGTCAGCCAGCTGCTGTTGTTCGCCAGGTTGCGCAGCAGCTCGGACACGCGCTCGTTGGATTGGGCCACGCCCTGGATGGTCACGCCCTGGTTGACCTGCTTCATCGTCGTGATGTACACGCCGTCGGGCAACTGCCTGACGAGTTCATTGAGCAGGTGCACCGGCAGGTTGCGGTCCGCCTGGAGGTCTTCCACGGCCTGCTGCCGTGCCCGCAGCGCCGCGATCTCTGACTGCAGGCTGGCGATGTCCTTGATCTGGCCTTCCAGCCGCTTGATCTCGGTTTGCAGGAAGGTGTTCTGGTTCTGCTGGGTCGATATCTGGGCCTGGAACCACAGGAAAATCACCCCTGAAATCACACCGCCGATCACAGCCGACACGCCCAGTGTCGCGAAGAAGAATTCGCGCTTGCGTTTGCGGGCCGCTTCGCGGTGCGGCAGCAGGTTGATGAGGATCACTGCAGGAACCTCCGCATCGCCAGGCCGCAGGACGTGAGGTAGGAAGGCGCTTCACGGCGCATCTTCTTCTCGCGCACATTGGCGCCGACCTGCATGCCCTCAAAGGGATCCGCCAGCGTGCAGGCGAATGACGTCTGCTGGGTCACCGCCTCGGTCAGGCCCGGCAGCGCGGCGGAGCCGCCCGCCAGCAGGATGTAGTCCACCTTGTTGTGGGGCGTGCTGGTAAAGAAGAACTGCAGGGCACGCGCGACTTCCTGGGCCATGCTTTCCACGAACGGCTTGAGCACCCCGCTCTCGTAGTCCTCGGGCAGGTCGCCGTTGCGTTTCTTGGTTTCGGCCTCTTCGGCTGAAAAGCCGTACTGGCGCACGATCAGCTGGGTCAGCTGGGCGCCGCCAAAAGCCTGGTCCCGGTCGTAGAGCACGTCATCATTGCAGATCACCTGCATGCTGGTGGTGAAGGCGCCCACCTCGAACAGCGCCACCATGGTGTCCAGCCCCTTGTTGGGCAAGGCCTCAATAAGACGACCGGCAGCCAGGCGGGAAGAGTACGACTCCACATCAATGATGACCGGCTTGAGGCCGGCGGCTTCGGCCAGGCCCTGGCGGTCCTGGACCTTTTCCTTGCGTGAGGCGGCGATCAGCACCTCGACATCGCCCACCGAGGTGGCGCTGGGGCCGACGACGCAGAAATCAAGGCTCACTTCATCAAGCGAGAACGGGATGTACTGGTTGGCCTCGGTCTCGACCTGGGTTTCCAGCTCCTGCTCGGTCATGCCGCCGGGCAGGATGATCTTCTTGGTGATAACGGCCGATGGCGGCAGCGCCATGGCGACGTTGCGCGTCTTGGTGCCGCTTTTCTTGACGACACGGCGCATGGCCTCGGCCACCTCGTCGAACTTTTCGACGTTGCCGTCGGTGATCCAGCCGCGCTCCAGTGGCTCGATGGCGCACCGTTCGAGCACGAGATTGCCAGCCTTGTCACGGCCCAACTCCACCAGCTTGACACTGGACGAGCTGATATCCAAACCCAGCAACGGCGCGGGTTGGCGGCTAAACAACGACCCCAAAGAGATCAAGACAGTCCCCTGAAATCCACCACGAAACAGGTGTAACAAACTTAAGAATTCACTTCAATGCTAGCAGTAA
>JBEIPU010000018.1:0-36010 GCA_040376925.1 Caenimonas sp.
GAGCAGGTGCTTGACTCGATGGACATCGAGAAAGAGCGTGGGATAACCATCAAGGCGCAGACCGCCGCACTCAAATACAAGGCGCAGGACGGCAAGGTCTACAACCTCAACCTGATCGACACACCGGGCCATGTGGACTTCAGCTACGAAGTCTCGCGCTCGCTGTCCGCATGCGAGGGCGCGCTGCTCGTTGTCGATGCAAGCCAGGGCGTCGAAGCGCAGACGGTGGCCAACTGCTACACCGCGCTGGACCTCGGCGTCGAGGTGGTGCCCGTTCTCAACAAGATGGATCTGCCCAACGCCGACCCGGACAACGCCAAGGCCGAGATCGAGGACGTGATCGGCATCGATGCGACCGACGCCATTGCCTGCTCGGCAAAAACTGGCATGGGCGTGGACGACATTCTGGAGGCCGTGGTCGCGCGCATCCCGCCGCCCAAGGGCAACCCCGACGGCGCGCTGCGCGCCATGATTGTGGACAGCTGGTTCGACACCTACGTGGGCGTCGTCATGCTGGTGCGCGTGGTGGACGGGCGGCTGGCCAAGGGTGACCGGTTCAAGATGATGGCCACCGGCACCATGTACAACGCCGACAACCTGGGTGTGTTCACGCCCGCCAACGAGTCGCGTGAATCGCTGGAAGCCGGCGAGGTGGGCTACATCATTGCGGGCATCAAGGAACTGCAGGCCGCCAAGGTGGGCGACACCATCACCCTGATCAAGCCAGGCACCGGCGGCGCCGCCTTTACCGCGACCGAGCCCCTGCCGGGCTTCAAGGAAATCCAGCCGCAGGTGTTTGCCGGCCTGTACCCGACCGAGGCCAACCAGTACGACTCGCTGCGCGACGCGCTGGAAAAGCTCAAGCTCAACGATTCGTCGCTGCACTACGAGCCCGAGGTGTCGCAGGCGCTGGGTTTTGGCTTTCGCTGCGGCTTCCTGGGCCTGCTGCACATGGAAATCGTGCAGGAGCGGCTGGAGCGCGAGTTCGACCAGGACCTGATCACCACCGCCCCCAGCGTGGTGTACGAGGTGGTCAAGGCCGATGGCGAGGTGCTGCGTGTGGAAAACCCGTCCAAGATCCCGGACCAGGGCCGCATCGAGGAAATCCGCGAACCCATCGTGACTGTGCACCTTTACATGCCGCAGGAATACGTGGGCCCGGTCATGACCCTGGCCAACCAGAAGCGCGGCGTGCAGATGAACATGGCCTACCACGGCAAGCAGGTCATGCTGACCTACGAGATGCCGCTGGGCGAGATCGTGCTGGACTTCTTCGACAAGCTCAAATCCGTCAGCCGCGGCTACGCATCCATGGACTACGAATTCAAGGAGTTCCGCCCGTCCGACGTGGTGAAGGTGGACATCCTGCTCAACGGCGAGAAAGTGGACGCCCTGTCCATCATCGTGCACCGGACCCAGGCCCAGTACCGCGGCCGCGCCGTGGTCGGCAAGATGCGCGAGATCATCAGCCGCCAGATGTTCGACGTGGCGATCCAGGCGGCCATCGGCGCCAACATCATCGCCCGCGAAACCATCAAGGCGCTGCGCAAGAACGTGCTGGCAAAATGCTACGGCGGCGATATCAGCCGCAAACGCAAGCTCCTAGAAAAGCAGAAAGCAGGCAAGAAACGCATGAAGCAGATTGGCTCGGTCGAAGTGCCCCAGGAGGCCTTTCTGGCCATTTTGCAGGTGGAAGAATGATGCCGGTCATCACCGCCATGATCCTCGCGGCATTTGCCGGCTACGCGGGTGCCTGGTACATGGGCGTGGTGGAGGGCAACTTCGCTCTGTTGCTGTTCCTGGCCACCTGCGTGACCGGCCTTTACTGGCTGGCCGAGCGCTTTTACTTCCTGCCCCAGCGCCGCCGCGCCGTGGCCGCGCTGGAGGCCAACGACGCCCAGCGCCGCGCCGGCCTGGCCGAGCGCGGCATCACGCAGGTGGACGGCGACCTGTCCGAAGCCCGCACCCGCCTGATCATGCAACCCTGGTGGCTGGACTGGACGGCCGGGCTGTTCCCGGTGATTGCAGTCGTGTTCCTGCTGCGCTCGTTCCTGTTCGAGCCGTTCAAGATTCCCTCAGGCTCCATGATTCCCACGCTGCTGGTGGGCGACCTGATTCTGGTCAACAAATTCACCTACGGCGTGCGCCTGCCGGTCATCCACACCAAGCTGACCGAGGGCAACAAGCCCCAGCGCGGCGATGTGATGGTGTTTCGCTACCCACCCAAGCCCAGCCTGGACTACATCAAGCGGGTGGTCGGTGTCCCGGGTGATGAGGTGGCATACCTCAACAAGAAGCTCACGATCAACGGCAAGCCGGTGCCCAAGGCATCCCTGCCCGAGTTCTTCGACGAAGACGTGATGCGCTACTTCAAGCAGTACGAAGAGACCTTTGACACCCGGCGTTTTCGCCTGCTCAACGATGACGATCGCCCGGCCTTCGTCGCGGGCGCCGAAGACTTTCCCTTCAAGCGCAATTGCCGTTACAGTGTCGAGGGCGTGGTGTGCAAGGTGCCCGAGGGCCACTATTTCATGATGGGTGATAACCGCGATAATTCGCTGGATTCGCGTTATTGGGGCTTTGTGCCCGACCGCAACATCGTGGGCAAGGCCTTTTTCATCTGGATGAACTTCGGCAGTTTCAAGCGTATTGGCTCGTTCGAGTAGCAATAGATCTAGCAAAGGTTGGCGTATGAAGTTTCAGCACAAATCAAAACAACAAGGCGCGTCATTCATCGGCGTCATTCTGGTGGTGGCGATCCTGGCTGGCCTTGGCGTGCTGGGTGCGCAGGCATTTCCCACGTTCATGGAATACCAGGCCGTCCTCAAGGCGATCGAAAAGGCCAAGGCCGGCAGCAACCCGGCCGATGTGCGCACCATTTTCGACAAGGCCGCACAAGTGGATGACATCAAGTCGATCTCCGGCAAGGACCTTGAAGTCGCACAGAACAACGGCAAGACCACGGTCTCGTTTGCCTACACCAAGGAAATCCACATGGCGGGCCCGGCCTACCTTCTGCTGAAGTACAACGGGCAAACCAAGTAGCGTGGATGGCGGCCTGTCAGCACTGCAAGGGCGCTTGCAGCACACGTTCACCGACCCGCAGTTGCTGCTGCGTGCGCTGACCCACCGCAGCTTCTCGGCCGACCACAACGAGCGCCTGGAATTCCTGGGTGATTCCGTCCTGAACCTGGCCGTGGCGGCGCTTCTGTACGACCGCCTGCGTGCCCTGCCCGAGGGCGACCTGTCGCGCGTGCGGGCCAACCTCGTCAAACAGGACACCCTGCACCAGCTCGCGCTGGAACTGGGCTTGCCGGCCGTGATCCGCCTGGGCGAGGGCGAGAGCCGCTCCGGCGGCCACAAACGTCCGTCCATCCTGGCCGATTGTCTGGAGGCCGTGATCGGTGCCGTGCACCTGGATGCGGGCTATACCGCGGCCGAAGCGCTGGTGCACAGGCTGCTGCGCAACATCGAGATCAACCCCCAGATGCCGGCGGCCGCCAAGGACCCCAAAACCGAACTGCAGGAATGGCTGCAGGGCCGCAAGATGAAGCTGCCGGTGTATCGGGTGGCGGCCACGCTGGGGGCCGCCCACAAGCAGACCTTCGACGTGGAATGTGAAATACCCGAGCTGGGCGCGGCCGAGCGGGGCATTGGCGGCTCGCGCCGGGCTGGCGAGCAGGCCGCCGCCGCTGCCATGCTCATCGCGCTGAAGGCCAGGACCAAATGACCGATATGACAGAAGATGCCCTGCCCGACGCCGTACCCGACGCACCCAACCCGCTGGGGCAGCGCTGTGGTCTGATCGCCATCGTGGGAAAGCCCAACGTGGGCAAGTCCACGCTGCTCAACGCGCTGGTGGGGCAGAAGATCAGCATCACCTCGCGCAAGGCCCAGACCACGCGCCACCGCATCACGGGCATCCGTACCGTCGGGCCGACGCAATTCATCTTTGTGGACACGCCGGGCTTCCAGACGCGCCACTCCACCGCGCTGAACCGTTCGCTGAACAAGACCGTCGTAGGCGCCATCGGCGAGGTAGACCTGGTGCTGTTCGTCGTGGAGGCAGGCAGCTTCACGCTGGGTGACGCCAAGGTGCTGTCGCTGCTCAAGCCCGGGACGCCCGCGCTGCTGGTGGCCAACAAGCTGGACAAGGTGGTGCGCCGCGCCGAGATCGCGCCCTGGCTGCGCGACATGCAGCAGCGCCACGAATTTGCCGAGTTCGTGCCGATGTCCGCCAAGAACGCCAAGGATGTGGAGCGGCTGTTCACCATCTGCGAGAAGTTCCTGCCCGAGCAGGCCTGGTGGTACGGTGAGGACGAACTGACCGACCGCAGCGAAAAATTCCTGGCCAGCGAAACCGTACGCGAAAAGCTGTTTCGCTTCACCGGCGACGAACTGCCCTACACCTCCACCGTGGTCATCGACAAGTTCGAGGAAGAGCCCAGCCCCAAGCACGGGCGCATGGTGCGCATCGCCGCCACCATCGTAGTGGAGCGCGACGGCCACAAGGCCATGGTGATTGGCGAGCGCGGTGAGCGCTTGAAGCGCATCGGCACCGACGCCCGCACCGAGCTGGAAAAGCTGCTGGGCGCCAAGGTGTTCCTGGAACTCTGGGTCAAGGTGCGTTCGGGCTGGGCAGATGACGAAGCGCGCGTGAAATCATTCGGTTACGAGTAAAGCGCCATCGTGCCCGTCAAGCGCATCAGTGACGAGCCCGCCTATGTGCTGCACCGCTACGACTGGAGCGAGTCCAGCCTGATCCTGGAAGTGTTCACCCGCCATCACGGCCGGGTGGCGCTGGTGGCCAAGGGGGCCAAACGGCCCAGCTCCAGCTTCCGCCCGGTGTTGTTGCCGCTGCAGCCCTTGCGCGTGGCATTTGGCGGCGACGCTGAAATCCGCACGCTCAAGGGCGCCGAATGGGTGGGCGGCCATGTGATGCCCACAGGCGATGCACTGCTGTCGGGCTACTACCTCAATGAACTGGTGCTGCGCCTGCTGGCACGAGACGACCCCCACCCCGCGCTGTTTGACGCCTACCGCGCCGCGGTGCAGGTGCTGGCGTCGGGGCAGCCCGAGGCGCTGCAATCAGGCCTGCGGGCGTTTGAATTGCTGCTGCTGCGCGAAATCGGCCTGCTGCCGGCGCTGGACATGCAGACGCTCACACTGGCTGCGCTGGATGACGGTGCGCACTACAGCCTCATGCCGGATGGCGGGCTGATGCAGGCACAGGGGGGCGAGCGCGCCGGCCTGGCCGGGCACCAGTGGCGGCGGCTGCAAGCGGCGCTTGACGATGCCGCGCCGTTTCATGCCACGCTGCAGGTGTGTGCGGATGTAATGGCCGCTCTCAAGCCGCAACTGCGTGTGCTGCTGCACTACCATTGCGGCGTTGCCACGCTGCGCACGCGCCAGATGATGATGGACCTGCAATCGTTATGACTCAACACACCGCCCTGTCAGTCAACCTCAACAAGGTCGCGCTGGTGCGCAACACGCGCCACCTGGGCATTCCCAGCGTGCTGCGCGCCGCCACGCTGTGCCTGCAGGCCGGCGCGCAGGGCATCACCGTGCACCCGCGGCCCGACGCCCGCCACATCCGCGCCGAAGACGTGCACGTGCTGCACCACCTGCTGAAATCCTGGCCCGAGGTGGAATTCAACATTGAAGGCAATCCGTTTCACAATCTCATGGATTTTGTGCGCGAACTGCGCCCGCACCAGTGCACCTTTGTGCCCGACAGCGAAGGCCAGTTCACCAGCGACCATGGCTGGTCGTTTCCTGCGGATGCCGCGCGCCTGCAGCCGCTGATCGATGAAGCGCATGCGATGGGTGTGCGGGTGAGCCTGTTCATGGACCCGGACCCCGGGGCCATGGCGGCCGTCAAGGCCACCGGGGCTGACCGGGTGGAGCTGTACACCGAAAGCTACGCCAGCGCGTACGGTACAGCCGACAAGAACGCCGTGCTGGCGCAGTTCGCCGCCGCTGCCAAAGCCGCGCTGGATGCCGGCCTGGGGGTCAATGCCGGCCATGACCTGAACCAGGAAAACCTCACGGACTTCCTGCGCGCCGTGCCTGGGGTGCAGGAGGTGTCGATCGGCCATGCACTGATCTCCGACGCGCTGGAGCTGGGCTACGATGCCACGGTCAAGTCCTATCTGCGCCGCATTGCCGAGGCCTTTGACGCAGCACCGGCCTCATGATCTACGGCATCGGCACCGACATCTGTGATGTGCGGCGCATCCGTGCCTCACTGGAGCGCCACGGGGAGCGCTTCGCCCACAAGATCCTGAGCGACGCCGAGCTGGCCACCTGGCGCGCGCGCAGCGCCCGCTGGCCCGAACGTGGCCTGCGCTACCTGGCCACGCGTTTCTCGGCCAAGGAGGCCTTCAGCAAGGCGATCGGCCTGGGCATGCGCATGCCCATGACCTGGCGGCTGTGCGAGATCGGCAAGCTGCCCAGCGGCAAACCCGCCATCGTGCTGCACGGTGGCCTGAAAACCTGGTTCGACGCCCAAGGCCTGAGCGCCCACGTGAGCGTGACCGACGAAACCGACTATGCCGCCAGCTTTGTGGTGGTGGAAAAGAAAGAGCTCTGAGATGTCACCCCATGCCCCCTTGATCCTCGACGTGGCCGGCCTCGAACTGGGCCGCGCCGACACAAAGCGCCTGAAGCATCCGCTGACCGGTGGCGTCATCCTGTTCGGACGCAACTGGAAAGACCGCGCCCAGGTCAGCGCCCTGTGCGCGCAGATCAAGGCCGTGCGGCCTGACCTGCTGATCTGCGTGGACCACGAGGGCGGGCGCGTGCAACGGTTTCGCACCGACGGCTTCACCCACCTGCCGCCCATGCGGACCCTGGGTGAACTGTGGATGAAGGACGCATTGCAGGCCACCAACGCCGCCACGGCCTGTGGCTATGTGCTGGGCGCCGAGTTGCGCGCCTGCGGGGTGGACTTCAGCTTCACGCCGGTGCTGGACCTGGACTGGGGCGGCTCCGGTGTCATCGGGGACCGCGCCTTCCACCAGGACGCACGTGTGACCGCACTGCTCGCCAAGAGCCTGATGCATGGCTTGCTGCAGGCGGGCGTGGCCAACTGCGGCAAGCACTTCCCCGGCCATGGCTTTGTCAAGGCCGATTCGCACACCGACATCCCGGTGGACCGGCGCAGCCTGAAAGCCATTCTGGCCGACGACGCCGCGCCCTACGGCTGGCTCAGTACTACGCTTACCAGCGTGATGCCCGCACATGTGGTGTACCCCAAGGTCGACGCCCGACCGGCGGGCTTTTCAAGCCGCTGGCTCAACGACATCCTGCGCCGCCAGCTGGGCTTTGGTGGCGCGATCTTCAGCGACGACCTGAGCATGGCCGGCGCCCGGCTGATCGACGGCCGCGAAGTCAGCTACACCGAGGCCGGTGTGGCCGCGCTGGCCGCCGGCTGCGACATGGTGCTGCTGTGCAACCAGTCGGTGGATGGCGGGCGCGCCGTGGACGAACTGCTGGACGGCCTGGCCGAAGCCCAACTCAAAGGTGGCTGGCATGCGAACGAAGCCAGTGAACAGCGCCGCCGGGCCCTGCTGCCCTCAACGCCCGCGTCCGCATGGGACGCCCTCATGGCCAGCCCCGCCTACCTGCAGGCGCTGGACCTGATTCCCTGATCAGCCTTCTCTTCGCAGGGCCGGGAACAGGATCACATCACGGATGCTGGGGCTGTCGGTCAGCAGCATCATCAGCCGGTCAATGCCGATGCCGCAGCCGCCGGTGGGCGGCATGCCGTATTCCAGCGCGCGCACAAAGTCGTGGTCGTAGAACATGGCTTCGTCGTCGCCGCTGTCCTTGGCCGTGACCTGCGCCTGAAAGCGCGCGGCCTGGTCCTCGGCATCGTTCAGCTCCGAGAAGCCGTTGCCGAATTCACGGCCGGTGATGTACAGCTCAAAGCGCTCGGTTACCTCGGGCCGTTCGTCGTTGGCGCGCGCCAGCGGCGAAATCTCGGTGGGGTGCTCCATGATGAAGGTGGGCTGCCACAGCTTTTCTTCCACCGTCTCTTCAAAGTACAGCACCTGCAGGCTGGCCAGTGAGCGGCCCGACAGCTTGTGCTTGTCTTCGTTCAGGCCCAGCTTGCGCAGTGCGTTGGTGAGCCATTCGCGGTTGTCGACGTTGTCACCTGCATCCGTGTGCTTGAGGATGGCCTCGCGGATGGTCAGGCGCTCAAACGGCAGCGACAGGTCCACCGGCTTGCCGCCGTAGCTCAGCTGCAGGGTGCCGGCTGCCTTTTGCGCGGCGTCGCGGATCAGGGCTTCGGTGAAGTCCATCAGGTCGCGGTAATTCCAGTAGGCCGCGTAGAACTCCATCATGGTGAACTCGGGGTTGTGGCGCACCGAGATGCCTTCGTTGCGGAAGTTTCGGTTGATCTCGAACACACGCTCAAAGCCGCCGACGATCAGGCGCTTGAGGTACAGCTCGGGCGCGATGCGCAGGAACATCTCCTGCTCCAGCGCGTTGTGGTGCGTAATGAAAGGCTTGGCGTTGGCCCCACCGGGGATGGGGTGCAGCATGGGCGTTTCCACCTCCAGGAAATCATGCGCCACCATGAAGTCGCGAATGGAGCTGACGGCCTTGCTGCGTGCCTTGAAGCGGTTGCGTGCGGCCTCGTCCATCATCAGGTCGATGTAGCGCTGGCGGTACTTCACCTCCTGGTCGGCCACGCCATGGAACTTGTCGGGCATCGGGCGCAGGCTCTTGGTCAGCAGGCGCACCCGGCTGGCATGCAGCGACAGCTCGCCGGTGCGGGTCTTGAACACCTTGCCTTCGCAGGCCACGATGTCGCCCAGGTCCCAGTGCTTGAACGCCGCGTAGACTTCTTCGCCCACATCGTCGCGCGTCACGTAAATCTGCAAGCGCCCGGTGGCGTCCTGCAACGTGGCAAAGCTGGCCTTGCCCATCACGCGCTTGAGCATCATGCGCCCGGCCACGCTGGCGGTGGTGCCTTCTTCCAGCAGCACTTCGGGCGTTTTCTCGCCGTAGGCGGCCTGCAGGCCAGCGGCGCGGTCGCCCGGCTTGAAGTCGTTGGGAAAGGCCACGCCCTTGCCGTCCTGCTGCGCCTGGCGGATGGCCTTGAGCTTCTCGCGGCGCTCGGCAATCAGCTGGTTGTCGTCGGTGGCGGGCAGGTCAGGGGTGCTGTGGGGTGCGTTGTTCTGGGACATGGGGCGGGCCGGTGGCGGCCACAAAGCGTGGCCAAAGCTGGCTATTTTAGTTTTTTGCCGGCACGCCCGCCGCCCTGGCCTCAGCCAGCCGGGATAATCTGGCGCATGTACCTGCGCGCCGGCGTGATTTCCCTTGCCTTGCTGCTGGCCAGCCGCGTGCTGGGCCTGCTACGCGAATCGGTCCAGGCTGCCACTTTTGGCACCACGGGCCTGGCCGACATGGTGGTCATGATGCTCACGCTGCCCGACCTGGCCAGCGCCATCCTGGCCGCGGGGGCGCTGAGCTATGCCTTGCTGCCCCTTTGGGCCGGCCTGGCGCCCGCGCCGCTGGCGCAAAGCCAGCGGCGTTTGGGCTGGCTGCTGCTGGCCGCCGGCTCCGCAATGACGGCTGCGCTGTGGCTGGTGCCTGCTGCGGCGGGGCGCTGGCTGGTGCCGGGCGCGTCGGATGCCGCCGCGCTGGTGCAGGCCGTGCACTGGGCTGCACCGGCCGTGCCGCTGGCCTTGCTGGGCTCGCTCTGGTACACACGGCTGCAGCATGAGCGTGACGCCGTGGGCATGTACGGCATGAACATCGTACACACCGGGGTGATCGTGCTGGCGATGCTGGCCCTGGGCCATGCGACGGCCTGGCCGCGTGCCATTGACTGGATGGGCGCGAGCCTGGTGCTGGCGCTCAGCCTGCGCCTGGCTTACCTGGCCTGGCGAATGCGCCGGTTGATTCCGGCGGCACCTGCTGCTGCAGCCCCGGCGGCATCACTGTCGCAACTGGTTCCGGGCTGGCGCATCTGGCTGTGGGCCACAGTGGCCGCAGGCGCCCCGGCGGCACTGGTCTTGCTGGCGCGCAGCCTCGTCTCGCAGCAGGGCGAGGGGGCGCTGGCCACCTTCAATTACGCCTGGAAGCTCGTGGAGCTGCCCAACCTGCTGGCCATCCAGCTGGTGGCCACGCTGGCGTTTCCGGCGCTGACCCGGGCGCGGGCCGAAGGGCGTGACTTCAGTGTGCAGTTGCACGCGGCCTTTTTGCTGTCGTGGACGCTGGCCTGTGCTGCGGCCGTAGCCCTGTGGACCGGCGCCTTGCCGCTGGCGCAATTGCTGTTCGGCTGGGGGCGCATGGAGCCCGACCATGTGGCGCAGGTCGCCCATTGGGCTGCGTGGGGCAGCTGGACGCTGCTGCCCCAGGCCGTGAGCACCGTGGCCATGCTGGTGCTGGCCACCGTGGGCCGGCTGCGCGTGGCTGCGCTGGCCTTCGCTGCAGCCCTGGCCGTGCTGTCGGCCCTGGGCGTCGCAGGCCTGCGTGAGGGGCGCATGGTGATCCTGGCGCTGGGTGTGATCATGGTTTTGCTGTCTGCGGTATTGCTGCGCGCGTTGGGTCCGCGGGCCCTGCAGGCGTTGCCATGGCGCGCCATGGCGCTGCCGGGTGCCTTGAGCATCGCGTTGGCCGTGGTGGCCGGCGCGTTGCCGGCCACGCAGCCGCTGTGGACGCTGTTGACGGCTGTGCTGTTCGCGGCGCTGGTGGCGGGGGTGAGCCTGGCCACCAGCCCGGCGTTGCGCGCCGCGCTGAAACGATAATCAAGACGGATGATCGATCTACTGCAAATCACCAACGATCCGGCCTTTGCCCGGCGGTGCGACGCACTGGCAGGCATGCGCCTGTGGGTGGACCTGGAGCGCATGGGCAAGACAGAGCGCCAGGCGGGCATGAGCACTTTCATCAGCGAGCACCAGCTGGATGACGTGCAGGCGATCAAGGCCGTGTTGCGCCATTCCAGGTTGATGGTGCGCGTCAACCCGCTGCACGCGGGTACGCAGGCCGAAGTGGACGCCGTGCTGGCACGCGGCGCCGACATGCTGATGCTGCCCATGTTCACGTCGGCCGCGCAGCTCGGCGATTTCTGCCGGATCGTGGCTGGCCGTGTACCGGTGGTGGCGCTGCTTGAAACCTCGGGCGCGCTGGACAGCGTGGCGCAGTGGGCCGGTACGCCCGGCCTGGCCGAGGTCTTCGTGGGGCTCAACGACCTGCACCTGTCGCTGGGCTGCAGCTTCATGTTTGAGCCGCTCGTGCTGGGGCATCTGGATACCGTCGCCGCAGTGGCTCGCCAGCATGCCCGGCGTTTCGGTTTTGGCGGCATTGCCCGGCTGGATGAAGGGCTGCTGCCTGGGCGCGACGTGCTGGCTGAACATGTGCGGCTGGGTTCGAATGCGGTCATCCTGTCGCGCACCTTTCACCGCAGCGATGCGCCGATGTCATTCGAAGCGGAAATTGAGGCGATGCGCAGCGAGGAACGCACCCTGGCGCTGCGCGGCGAAGCGCAGCAGCAGGCAGACCAGCTGCGGGTGGCGGCGCGGATCCGGCAGCTGGCACAGAGCCTTTCCCTGTCCAAGCAGGCCGCACCATGAAGCGGCTGATCGACATCCTGGGCGCGCTGGTGGTGCTGGTCATTCTGAGCCCGGTATTCGCTGCGGCAGCACTGGCAGTGCTGATCGACAGCGGCCGGCCAGTGCTGTTCCGCCAGGCCCGCGTGGGCCGGCACGGGCGCGAGTTTGGCATGCTGAAATTCCGCAGCATGGTGGTGGACGCCGCCCGCATCGGCCCCTGGCATACCGGCGACAACGATCCGCGCATAACCCGCGTGGGGCGGGTGCTGCGCCGCACCAGTGTGGACGAACTGCCGCAGGTGTTCAACGTGCTGCTGGGCGACATGAGCCTGGTAGGGCCGCGGCCCGACGTGCCCGCCCAGCGCTCGCTGTACCGCGAGGCCGACTGGCAGCAGCGCTGCAGCGTGCGCCCGGGCATCACGGGGCTGGCGCAGGCCACGCTGCGCTCGGCCGCCACGGTGCAGCAGCGGCTGGACCTGGACCTGCGCTACACGCGCGAAGCCGGTGTCTGGCTGGACCTGAAAATCATGTTCTGGACGGCGGCACGCCTGTTCAAGGCTAGGGGCAACTGATGTGCGGCATCTTTGGTTACTGGGATCGTGAGCGGCGGGCCTTGCCCGACGCGGCGCTGGACGTCATGGCGCAGACCATCGCGCACCGCGGGCCGGACGACGACGGCACCTGGCATCAGCCGCAGCGGGGGGCGGCCATCAGCAACCGGCGCCTGTCCATCATCGACATCGCCGGGGGCCACCAGCCGTTCGTGTCCGACGACGCCCAGGTGGCCGTCGTGCAAAACGGCGAGATCTTCAACTACGTGGAGCTGGCCGCCGAACTGCGCAGCCAGGGTGTGCAGCTCAAGACTGCGTCCGATACCGAGGTCATCCTGCGGCTGTACGAGCGCGAGGGCATCTCATTTGTCAGCAAGCTCAACGGCATGTTCGCCATCGCCATTGACGACGTGCGGCAAGACGCGATGTACCTGGTGCGTGACCGCATCGGCGTCAAGCCGCTGTACGTGGCCGATGACGGGCAGCGCATGTTGTTTGCCTCCGAGATCAAGGCCATCCTGCCGGTGTGGGGCCGTACGCAGACGCTGGACAACGTGGACCTGGAGGCCATCCACCACTACCTGAGCTTCAACTACATCCCCGCACCCTGGACGATCTGGAAGGGCGTGCGCCACGTGATGCCCGGCACCTGGATGCGGTTTGACCGCAAGGGCGTGCAGACCCACCGCTGGTGGAGCCTGGCGGCGCAGTCTGAAAAGGACCATGCCTTTGGCGATTGGGCCGAAGAGTTCATGTCCATCCTGGACGACGCCACGCGCATCCGGCTACGCGCTGACGTGCCCTGGGGCGCCTTCCTGTCCGGCGGCGTGGACTCCAGCAGCATCGTGGCGCTCATGGCGCGGCATGTGCAACAGCCCGTCAAGACCTTCTGCATCGGTTTTGCCGATCCGCGCTATGACGAGTCGCCGTTTGCCCAGCTGGCCGCCACGCGCTTTGGCTGCGAGCATGTCAGCGAAATCGCCGAGCTGAACATGCTGGACCGCTGGCCCCGGGTGCTGCACCATCTTGACCAGCCCCATGGCGACGCTTCGTTCATGCCCACGCTGCGGGTCAGCGAGCTGGCGGCGCGCCACGTCAAGGTGGTGCTGACCGGCGACGGCGGCGACGAGTTGTTCGCGGGGTACGACAAGTACGCCGGCTATTTCGCCTCGGCACAGGCGGGCCTGCCAGATGAGCGGGAATTCCAGCGCAGTTATTTCGACTCCATTTCCCTGTTTGGCAGCGCCGGCAAGGCTGCGCTGTACCGCAACGATCTGGCCGCGCAGCTGTCGGGTATTGACTCTTTTGCCGCAGCCGCCCAGCCCTGGTTCGAGGAAGCGGCGCATTTCGACCGGGTCAATCAGGCGCTGTACCTGGATATGCAGTTGCTGCTCAGTGGCAACAACCTGGTCAAGCCCGACCGCATGGGCATGGCGGTGTCCATCGAGGCGCGCACCCCGTTTCTGGACTGGCGGATGATGGAGCTGGCCTTCCGCTCGCGCGGCAGCACCAAGCTGTCCGGCGAAGGCGACAAGAAGCACTGGTACAAGAAGGCGGTCGCCCCCCTGATCGGCGAGGACCTGGCGCACCGGCGCAAGCAGATGTTCACCGTGCCCATTGGCGACTGGTTCCGCGGCGACAGCTACCCGTGGCTGGCCCATGTGCTGGGCAACAGCGGCCTGCTGGCGGCCCTGTTCGAGCCGCAGGAAATCACCGGCATGCTGCAGCGCCACCGCACGGGCACGGCCAACCACACGCGCGAACTGCGCGCGCTTGCAGCGCTTGCGCTGTGGGACAAGGCCTGGCTCACGTGAAGCACGTCCTGTTTGTGACGTATGGCGGCGGCCACGTCAGCATGGTCATACCGGTAGCGCAGGCGCTGCAGGCCGGGGGCGGCGCGCGCGTGACCGTTCTGGCGCTGACCACAGCGGCTCAGGCGGTGCGACAGGCAGGGCTTGAGGCCGTGCAGTTTTCTGATTTTGTGCAGCCCGGTGACGAAGCCGCGCTGGCCTGGGGCCGCGAACTGGCGCAGACAATGGACGGTCCGTCCACGGTGGCACCCGAAGAGACCCAAGCCTATCTGGGTTTGTCGTTTTCTGACCTGGTGGCCCGGCACGGGCTGACCGAGGCGAGGGCCCTGTATGCGCAGTACGGCCGGCACTGCTTCCTGCCGGTGCCCACGCTGCAACGTATCCTGCAGAGGATGCAACCGGACCTGGTGGTACTTACCAATTCACCGCGCGCCGAGCGCGCTGCGGGGCTGGCCGCGCGTGCGCTGGGCATTCCTGCGCTGTGCATCAACAGCCTGTTTGCCATTGACGAAATCGCATGGATCGGCCAGCCGGGTTACTGCGACCGCGTTTGCGTGCTGAACGAGGCCATCCGCGACAAGCTGCTGGCCGCCGGGCGCCAGCCCGCGGAGATTGTGGTCACGGGTAACCCTTCGTTCGATGCCTTGTTTGGGGACGTTGAGCGCGAGGCAGGCCGGCGCCTGCGGGCCAGCCTGCCGCCTGGAACCACGCAGATCGCCGTGTGGGCCTCGCAACCTGAACTGCCCGCGCACCCGACCGCGCCCGGCAAAACCGGCGACCCGGCGCTGCCCGCGCGCATCCTGGACGAACTGCTGGCCTGGGCGAACCAGACGCCTGGTCGTCACCTGCTGGTGCGCCCCCACCCGAACGAAACGCTGGCCGACCCGCAAAGCCCCAACGCCAGCGTCTGGCGCGCGGGCGACTGGGGCATTGCCGCTGTGCTGAACGCCTGCGATGCAGTGGTCACGATGACCTCCACCGTGGCGGTGCAGGCATACGCCATGGGGCTGCCGGTGCTGCAGGTTCGCGGGTCGATTTACGACCATTCCATGCCGCTCAAGGAGATGGGCATGGCCGTGGAGTGCGTGCCCGGCGAGGTCGCCGGGGCATTGGAGGCGCTGTTGGCTTCAGGCCGGTTGGACGCAACGGGGCGCGACGCTGCGCCGGGCCATGCCACAGCCCGCGTGGCGCAGGTCATTCAATCAATGCTGGCTTGAAGCGCGCCGCGCGCCCGCCGTCAGGCGGATGCCAGGGCGCGGCGGCTGCCGCAGGGCCTGCGTGATGGCGTCCGGCTGTGGCGGGTTCGCCAGGTAGTGCGCGACGACTTCATCGGTGAAGTCGCTGTAACGCGAATATCGGATCTCGGCTGACTTGTCCTGCGGTATGGCGGCCATTGAAGCAATGGTGCCGCTGGCCAGGGCCTGCGTCAGCGCAATGTGCGCGGACTCCACCGCCCGCATGCCCAGCTCAAACGGATCGGCGATGCCCGCGGGCGGCAGGGCATGGAACAGGATGTCGCCTGAATCCAGGCCGGCCGACAGCAGGTGGATGGTGGCACCCACCAGGTCGGCGTTGCCGTCATGCACCGCCCAGAAATTGCAGCCGCTGCCCCGGTAGTACGGGGATACGCCCATATGGATGTTCAACGCGCGGCGCGCCACCAGTTCATCCACCAGCGGCGCCTTGATGTAGCTGGCGCCGAACACCACGATGGCGTCGCACGACAGCGCGGGCTGCAGCGCGCGCAGGTCCAGCCGGCTCAGGTCGCCCAGTTTCAGGCTCAGGCTGCGTACATTGGGCGGCAGGAAGCGGGGCGTCCCGAAAACCTGGGCTTCGGCCTGCATCACGCGGCTGAAATAGGCCTGCATGGGGGGCGAGCGCCGGTAGAAGTCGTCCACCTCACCGGGGAACACGGTGGTAGTTTCCAGCACGGCCACCACTTCGTCGGCCGTGGTGGCCAGGCGCTCCAGCAGGGCCGTGTGGCGCGGCTGATTGGACGTGAAAACAGCGACCCTCATGCGCCCGCACCTGCCGGCTGCGTCAGGTGCATCAGGTTGGCGTGGTCTTCGCGTGGCAACTCCAGCGGGCCGTGGCCCGGCTGGCGCGCCATGTTCGAGCGAAAACCGGTCTGGATGCCCATGTCCCAAAGCAGTGCCAGCGTTTGCGGCGTGTACGAATTGCAGGGGTGCGACATGCTGCGCGGCGCCACACCGGTGGCCGCGCGGATGTGGTTGAAGTTGGCCTCGTATTCGCCCCGCTGCTGGGCGGGCGTCAGGCGCTCCAGGCGGGTGGGGTGGGTAGTGGAGTGCAGGCCCACGGCGTGGCCCTTTTGCACCAGCGTACGCAGCCGGGCGTCGTCCAGCCACAGCAGGTCGCGCACCTGGGCAGGGTCAAACCCGCGCGCCTGTAACATGCCGTCCATGACGGCGTTGTAGCCGTCCACGCCCAGCGCCTCGTCGCGCAGAAATCGGAACCAGCGGTCAGGGACGGTATAGAAGGCGAAATCCTTGAGGTAGGTGGCGGGGTCGAAGCAATCCTGGGCCTGGCGGAACGCGCCTGGGGCCTGGCTGCGGGCGGCGTCGGAAAATGCCTCGTAGAAGGCGTCAATGTCTTCAAACGCGGTCGTGCGGAAGTAACGGTACAGCTCCAGCCGCTCGATGTTGCCCTGGAACACAGACGAATAGACAAACCAGAACGCTGTCAGGCCCAGTTCCTCGAACACGGGCAGGGCTACGTCGTACTGGCACAGCAGCCCGTCGTCCAGCGTGATGCACAGATGCTGGGGCTCCAGCGTGCCGGCGCGGACCCTTTCCATCCATTCGGAGGGGGACAGGAAACGCTGCGTGCCCATGCCCTTCAGCATCGCGCGAAGCTGCTGCGCGGTCAGCGCTCCCTGGCCGGCCGGATGGCGCGGGTCCGTGAAATGGTGAAGCATTAAGCCGTGGGCGAACATCACACTTGTGCGGTTTGTTGGGTGGCAGGCGGGCCAGGGCCCTGCGCTACCCTAAAATTGGCGGGTTGTCGCTGGCAATTATCCGCCAGCGGCCCCCTTAGCGCCCCCGACCCCCAAGGAACCCACCGATGACCCGGCATGACGTCGCTGAACTCTATCAACTGCCCAAAGACGTGAAGTTCTGCCGCAAATGCACGATCTCCAACCAGCGCCCCCGCATCAAGTTCGACGACAACGGTGTCTGCTCGGCCTGCAACTTTGCCGAATACAAGCAGGCGAATGTGGACTGGAACAAGCGCGAGGAAGAACTGGTGGCGCTGTGCGACCGGTTTCGTCGCAACGACGGGCGCTACGACGTCATCGTGCCGTGCAGTGGCGGCAAGGACAGCGCCTTTGTCGCGCACCAGCTGAAATTTCGTTATGGCATGAACCCGCTGACGGTCACCTCGGCGCCGCTTCTGTACACCGACATCGGCCGTGCCAACTTGGAGGCCATGATCGCGAGCGGGCTGGACAACCTCAAGGTCACGACCAACGGCACGATCACGCGCAAACTGGTGGCGCTGTGCTTTGAGCACATGGGCGATCCTTTCCAGCCTTTTGTGTATGGCGCTACCAATCTGCCGCTGCAGATCTCGGCCAGGTTCGACATTCCGCTGCTGATGTATGGCGAGAACGGCGAAGTCGAATACGGAGGCGACATGAAGAACGCCTTCAAGCCCACGCGTGACATCGGCGACCATGACAAGCACTATTTCTCGGGCAAGCCGCCGGACTTCTGGTCGCAGTTCGGCATCAGCGAGGCCGACCTCAAGCCGTTCATGGCGCCGCCGGTGGAAGAGCTGCGCAAGGTGGGCACGGAAATCCATTTCTACGGGTACTACAAGTTCTGGGACCCGCAGGAAAACTTCTACTACTGCCAGGAACACACGGGCTTCATGCCCAACCCGGAGCGCTCACAGGGCACGTATTCCAAGTACGCGAGCCTGGACGACAAGCTGGATGGCTTTCACTACTTCCTGGGTTTCATCAAGTTCGGCATCGGGCGCGCCACCTCGGACGCCGCGCACGAAGTACGCGACGGCAAGATCACCCGTGAAGAAGCCGTGGCGCTCGTGCGGCGCTTTGACAGCGAGTTCCCGGCCAAGTATTTCTCCGAGTTCCTGGAGTACTGCTCGATCACTGAGGCGCAGTTCTGGGACGTCGTGGATTCATGGCGCTCGGACACCGTCTGGGAGCGCGATGGCAAGGAGTGGCGGCTGAAAACCTCCGTCTGGCAACAGGAAGGAAATGGCAATGGCTGACAGCAAGCCGCAAGGCGGCAAGGAAAAATGGCAGGCGCAATGGAACTCCGAGTCCCATGGCAGCGAGGAATACGGCAAGCTGTTCTTTGACCGTGCCACGGGCGAGGCCCAGGAAATGGAAAGCAGCAAGGCGGCAGCGCGCCGCGTGGCAGGTTTTCTGCAGGAAGGCGAAACGCTGGTGGACGTGGGCTGCGGCGCCGGGCACTACCTGCGCAGCCTGCGCCGCGAGGTGCCGCACGCGTTCCGCTACCGGGGGCTGGATGCGACCGCCCGTTATGTGGAACTGGCCCGCCAGGCCTTTGCCAATGACCCGGCGGCCGAATTTTCCGTGGCCGACATCTTCGGGCTGGACGTGCCGGATGCCTTGGGCGATGTGACCCTGTGCGCCAATGTGCTGCTGCACCTGCCCACGGTAGCCAAGCCGCTGAGCGAGCTGGTGCGCGTCACGCGCCGGCGCCTGCTGGTGCGCACGCTGGTGTCGGACGCGTCGTATGTGGTCAAGCGCGTGACGCCGGCCGCGGACGGCAACGACTTTGATGCCGAGGGCGAACCGGTGACGTTCCACTTCCTCAACATCTATTCGCAGGCCTATATCCAGCGCGTGCTGCAGGACCAGCCCCGCGTGGCCTCGGTCAGGTTCGAACTGGACCGCGACTTTGACGCGGATCGCCTGGCCGACTCCAAGGCGCTGCTGCACACGGCCAAATGGAATGCCACAGAGGTGGTGGCGGGCATGCAGCGCAGCGGCATGCTGCTGATGCCCTGGACCTGGATCGACATCGAGATGCGCCCCTGACCATGCCGAATGTTCGCGTCATCGCGCGACTTGACATCAAGGGGCCCAAGCTCATCAAGGGCGTTCAGCTCGAAGGGCTTCGCGTTGTGGGTGACCCGCACCAGCACGCCGTGCGCTATTACCACGAAGGTGCAGATGAACTCCTTTTCATCGACATCGTCGCAAGCCTGTATCAGCGCAACAACCTGACCGACCTCATCAAGCGTGCGGCCGACCAGGTGTATGTGCCCATCACCGTGGGCGGCGGCATCCGCTCCCTGGACGACGTGAGCAACATGATGCATTCTGGCGCCGACAAGGTCGCGATCAACACCGCGGCCATCGCGCGGCCCGGGCTGATCAGCGAGGTCGCCCGGCGCTACGGGTCCCAATGCATGGTGGTCGGCATCGAAGCCAAGAACGTGGGCGCCGGCCGTTGGGAGGCCTACACCGACAACGGTCGTGAGCGCACCGGCCGGGACGTGGTGCAATGGGCCCGCGAGGCAGTGGACCTGGGCGCGGGCGAGGTGCTGTTGACGTCCGTGGACAAGGAGGGCACCCGCAGGGGCTTTGACCTCGCCTTGCTGCGTGAGGTGTGCGCCGCCGTCAATGTACCGGTCGTTGCCAGCGGCGGCTTCGGCAAGCCCGATGACCTGGTGCTGGCCAGCCAGTGCGGTGTGTCGGGCATTGCCGTGGCGGATGCGCTGCACTGGAAGCGCTGCGCCATGGCCGACATCAAGGCGGCGGGCATCGCCGCGGGCCTGGACATCCGTGTGGATACGCAGGTGACGCCATGAGCATCCCCGTCACGGTTCTGGACTACGGCATCGGCAACCTGCTCAACGTCTGCCGGGCGCTGGAGGCCATGGGCGCCACGGTCACGCTGGCAAGCCGCGCGCACCCAGGCCTGGAAGACGCCTCGCGCATGGTGCTGCCCGGCGTGGGCGCATTCGGCGACGGCATGGCTGAAATGAAGCAGCGTGGCCTGGACGATGTTGTCAAACGCTTCGCGCAGACGCAGCGCCCGTTCCTGGGCATCTGCGTGGGCATGCAGATGCTGTTTGAAGTGGGTGAGGAGATGGGCGAGCACGAGGGGCTGGGGCTGCTGGGCGGGCGGGTGGTGGCTGTGCCCGCAGCGGGGCTGGATGGCCAGCCGCACCGCATCCCGCACATCGGCTGGCGCGGGCTGCGCGCCGCCAGGCCCTGGGACGGCTCCATCCTGCAGGACCTTCAACCCGGCATGCGTGTGTACTTTGTGCATTCCTACGCGGCCCGCCCCACCGACCGCGTCACCACGCTGGCCGAGACTGACTACGACGGCGTGCCCATCTGCGCCGCCGTCCAAAAAGACAACCTGCTGGGCTGCCAGTTTCATCCTGAGCGAAGCGCCGCTGGCGGGCTGCGCATGCTGCGGCGATTTCTTGCGCTATGAACAGGCCCGCAGGCACGATTGCCACGATCTGCGCGCGCGGGGGCAGCAAGGGCCTGCCCGGCAAAAACCTGCGCGAGCTGCAGGGGTTGCCGTTGATCGTGCACAGCATCCGCCAGGCCCTGGCGTGCACGGCTGTCTCAGGTGTCTATGTGTCCACTGACGACCCCGCCATTGCCGATGTGGCGCGCGCCGCCGGCGCGCAGGTGCCGTTCCTGCGTCCCGCTGAGCTGGCCACGGACCAGGCGCCCAAGCTGCCGGCGCTGGAGCATCTGGTCGCGTGGGTGGTGTCGCACGGGGTGCCGGTGGACACCATCGTCGACCTGCAGCCTACCTCGCCCCTGCGCGAACCACAGGACATCGCGGCTGCGTTGGCGGCCGACCCGGGCGCCGGGCTGGTGGTGAGCGTGTGCGAGGCCCGCGACAACCCTTATTTCAACCTCGTGGAGCGTGGACCCGACGGCCATGTGTCGCTGAGCAAGGGGCAGGGCAGCGGCCGGCGCCAGGATGTGCCCGACGTGTTTGCACTGAATGGCTCCATCTATGTCTGGCAGCGTGACGCGTTGCAGCGCGCGGCCCAGCAGGGGCTGTGGAGCGTACCGCGCATCGGCCTGTATGTGATGCCCCGCGCCCGCTCGGTGGACATCGACGACCTGGATGATTTTGAGCACGCCCAATGGCTTTTGAGCCGCAGGAAGGACACCGCTCCATGACTTCTGCCACGCCTGCGGTCCTTGTCATTGCAGAGGCCGGCGTCAACCACAACGGCCAGCTGGACCTGGCGCTGCGCCTGTGTGATGCCGCGCACGCCAGCGGTGCCGACGCCGTGAAGTTCCAGACCTTCCGGGCGCAGGACCTGGCGGTTCGCGGCGCGCCCACGGCGCACTACCAGACCCGCCAGACCGGCGATGTCGACCAGTTCGAGATGCTGCGCAGGCTGGAACTCAGCGAAGAAGACCATGCCCGCATCAAGCACCACTGCGACGGCATCGGCATCGAGTTCTTTTCCACGCCTTTCTCGGCGGATGCGGTGGATATGCTGGTGCGTCTGGGCGTCGCGCGGATCAAGCTGTCTTCGGGCGAGCTGACCCACCGCGCGCTGGTGCAGCATGCGGCTGCCACGCGGCTGCCCCTGCTGGTGTCCACTGGCATGGCAACGCTGCACGAGGTGCGCGAAGCGCTGGATTGGGTGCAGGCCGCCCGGGGCGGCCTGGACGGGGTGGCGGTCATGCATTGCACGTCGGCCTACCCGGCCCATGACGCCACCCTGAACCTGCGGGCCATTCAGACCATGGGCCGCGACCTGGGCATCGCCATCGGCTACTCAGACCACAGCACAGGCGTGGAAGCCACGCTGGCCGCTGTGGCGCTGGGCGCCACCGTCATTGAAAAGCACCTGACGCTGGACCGCGACATGCCGGGCCCCGACCATGCTGCCTCGCTGGAGCCTGCTGATTTCGCCCGGCTCGTGCAGGGCGTGCGGCGGGTAAGTGCGATGCTGGGCAACGGCGTCAAGGTGCCGCATGAGGAAGAACGCAACACCGCTGAAGTGGCGCGCCGCAGTGTTGTGGCGGCCGTGGACATTGCCGCCGGCACGCCGCTGTCCCTGGCCATGCTGGCCTGCCGCAGGCCGGCCGCGGGTATTGCACCCAAGGATATTGAGAAGGTCGTCGGCCAGGTCGCCGCGTCCGACCTGGCGGCGGGGACCGTGCTGCAGTGGGGCATGCTGCGCCCGGGGCAGGGCGCGTCATGACCACACAGCCCCGGCGCAAGGCCATTTACCTGAGTGGCACGCGTGCAGACTTCGGCCTGATGGCGTCCACCCTGCGGCGCCTTGCGGCCCGGGTGGAGCTGGGCGTGGCCGTCACCGGCATGCACCTGGACGGCGCGTTTGGCGGCACCGAGGCCGACATCCTGGCATCGGGTCTGCCCATCTGCGGCCGTGTGCCCATGGACCTGGGCGCTCGCGATGCAGCGGGTATGTCGCGTGCGCTGGGCCAATGCATCATGGGCCTGACCGATGTGCTGCACGCGCAAAAACCCGATGTGCTGATGCTGCTGGGCGACCGCGGCGAAATGCTCGCGGGTGCCATTGCCGCAATGCACCTGGGCATCGTGACGATGCATATCCATGGCGGCGAGCGCTCAGGTACCGTGGACGAGCCCATGCGCCACGCCATCAGCAAGCTGTGCAGCTACCACTTCACGGCCACGCAGGAGGCTGCCGACCGGCTGATACGCATGGGCGAAGAATCGCGCCATGTGTACGTCACGGGCGCGCCCGGCCTGGATGACTTGCCCGCCGCGGCTGCCATGCCCGAGGCTGCATGTCGTCAGGCGCTGGGCTTGCCGGCTTCTGGTGCGTTTGTGCTGACCCTGTTTCACCCGGTCGTGCAGCAGGCCGGCGATGCCCATGACCAGACCCGGGCGCTGGCCGGTGCGCTGTCGCATCTGGGGATGCCTGCTGTGTGGCTGGACCCCAACGCCGATGCGGGGTCCGCTGAAGTGCTGCGCGCGCTCCAGGAGGCACCGCTGCCTGCAGGTTCGGTCCGTCCGCGGCACCTGCCGCGCGAGGTGTTCTGTGCGGCCATGCGGCACTGCGCCGTGATGGCGGGTAACTCATCCGCCGGCATCATCGAAGCCGCCAGCTTTGGCACCCCGGTGGTCAACATCGGGGACCGGCAGAAGCTGCGTGAACGAAACAGCAACGTCACGGACGTACCGGCGCAGGAACAAGCCATTTCTGAAGCACTGGCAGCGGCCATCACCCACGGCCGCTGGCCGTGTATAAACCGCTATGGAGACGGCCGGGCGGGCGAGCGCATCGCGGACCTGGTCGCCACGCTGGAACTGCCGCGCAGCCTCCTTGAAAAATCCAATACCTACTGAACCTGGTTGATCCGTGATGACACCTGCCCCCGCCTCCAGCCTGCTGCTTTTTGGCGCGGGCGGGCACGCGCGCGTGGTGGCCGATGCAGCCAGGCGGCAGGGCGTGTGGCCGATGCTGGTGGCGACTGACCGCAACCCCGAAAAATGCACGGGCCAGCTGTTGCCGGGCATTGATCTTGTGGCGCTGCCCGGTGCGCTGGCGTTGGACTGCGGGGTGCACGTGGCGATCGGCAACAACGCCGCGCGCGAGCTTGAATCGGCAGCGCTGGGCGCGCAGCGCCTGGTGACGGTGGCCCACCCCGACGCCAGTGTGGCGTCCACCGCCGTGCTGGGCCCCGGCTGCTTTGTGGCCGCGCGCGCCGTGGTGGCGCCGCTGGCCAGGCTGGGCACGGGTGTCATCGTCAACCATGGCGCTGTCGTGGACCATGACGCGCTGGTGGGGGACTTCACCCACGTGGCGCCCGGCGCGATGCTGGGTGGTGCGGTGCGGCTGGGCAAGCGGGTGTTGGTCGGTGCCGGTGCCGTCGTGCTGCCAGGCATTACCGTGGCCGATGATGTGGTTATCGCCGCGGGCTGTGTGGTCAACCAGCCGCTTCATGAAGCGGCAACCTATGCAGGCATGCCTGCGCGGAGACTGAAATGAGCCCGGCTGACTTCCAGGCCCTGTGCGTGCTGCCGGCCTGCACCCTGCGCGACGCGCTGTTGCGCATGGACAGCACGGCGCACGGCATCCTGCTGGTACTGCGCGAAGACGGCACCTTGCGTCGTACCCTGACCGATGGTGACCTGCGCCGCGCCCTGCTGGGGCACCTGGGCGAAAGCGAACCCCTGTCGGCCCTGCCCGAGCAGGCCGCGATCGCCGTGCGCGAAGACGCCGGACAGGCGGCGGTGCTGGCCCTGATGGATGAGCACCTGATCGATCACGTGCCGGTCCTCAATGCCGCCGGTCAGCCCGTGGACGTGGTGTTCCGCCGGGAGCTTTCGCAGCGCGTGTGGCTTTCATCGCCGCACCTGGGCGAGGAAGAAACGGCATTCGTGCAAGAGGCCTTTCGCACCAACTGGATCGCGCCGCTGGGCCCGCATGTGGATGGTTTCGAGAGTGAGCTGGCCCGCCATGTGGGCGTGGGCCATGCAGCGGCGGTGAGTTCCGGCACGGCCGCCATCCACCTGGCGCTGCTGCTGCTGGGCGTCAAGCCCGGCGATACGGTTTTCTGCTCGTCACTCACGTTCGTGGGCAGCTGCAACCCCATCCAGTACTGCAATGCGCGCCCCGTCTTCATTGATTCCGAGCCGCAGACCTGGAACATGTCACCTGCGGCCCTGGAACGTGCACTCGAATGGGCCCGGCGTGAAAACCGACTTCCGCGCTGCGTGATCATCGTCAACCTGTACGGGCAAAGCGCCGACATGGATGCGCTGCTGCCGCTGTGCGAGCGCTACGGTGTGGCGGTGCTCGAAGATGCCGCCGAGTCGCTGGGCGCGCGCTACAAGGGCCGCGCCAGCGGCTCGATCGGGCGGTTGGGTGTGTACTCGTTCAACGGGAACAAGATCATCACGACGTCGGGCGGAGGCATGCTGGTGGGCGACGACGACCAGCTCATTGCCCGCGCCCGCAAGTTGTCCACGCAGGCGCGCGAACCGGCGGCGCACTATGAACACATCGAAACCGGCTACAACTATCGCATGAGCAATGTGCTGGCCGGCATCGGGCGGGGCCAGCTGCGCGTGCTGGAGCAGCGCGTCGAGCAGCGCCGGCGGGTCTTCGAGGTGTACCGAGAGGCGCTCGCCGATTTTCCGCAGATCCAGTGGATGCCCGAGCCCGATGGCTACCGGTCTACCCGCTGGCTCACCTGTTTCACCCTTGCCGGGCCGCGCGCGCACGAGCGCTCGCGCCTCATCATGCGGGGGCTGGAGCGCCATTCCATCGAGGCCCGCCCTGTCTGGAAGCCGATGCACCTGCAGCCGCTTTACCAGGGCGCTGCGTACTTCCCGCACGGGGACGGCCATGACGTCTGCGCCAGCCTGTTTGAATCCGGCATCTGCCTGCCGTCGGGCTCCAACCTGACCGATGCGCAACTGCGGCACGTTCTGGACCATCTGCGCCGTGCCCTGACCCTGGCGGAGGATGACCGTGCGGCTGCCTAGGGACAAGTGGCTGCTGGCGGGCATAGACCTGGCCCTGGTGGCTGCAGCGCTCTGGCTGGCGTTCTGGTTGCGCTTCAACCTGGAGATTCCCGATGAGTTCCTCGGGATGGCGTGGGCCGCAACCTTCTGGTGCCTGCTGGCGTATGCCGTGGGGCTCGGGGCTGCGCAGGTGTACCGCCAGGTCTGGAGCTATATCGGCCTGCCTGAATTGCGCCAGCTTGCCATGGGCATCATCATGGGGGCCTTGCTGGCCACGGCCGCGCTGCTGATGCAGCGCATCCCCAACTTCCCGCGCTCTGTGCTCCTGCTGCAGCCCCTGATAGCCCTGGTGCTGCTGGGTGCAGCCCGCGCGGCCCGGCGCACCCTGGTCGAGCGCCGCCTGCCGCGGGCGGGCGCACGCAGGCTGCTCATCATCGGGTCCCTGCAGGACGCCGCGGACGCGATGCGGGCGTTGAAAGGGTCCGCGCAATGGCTGGCCGCCGGCATCCTGTCGCCGCTGGCGGCCGAGGCCGGGCGATCCCTGCAGGGCGTGGCTGTCCTGGGCAGGCCTGACGACATCGCCGCGGTGTCGGCGTCCACCGGGGCCACCACGGCACTGGTGGCCAGCCCGCCCGGCTCAGCCGAGCGGCGCGACGTGCTGTTGCTCGCGTCCAGCGCCGGCGTATCCCTGCTGACCATGCCCCGCCCCGACGAATGGCTCAAGACCGAGACCACCGGCCCGCGCAAGATCGAGCTGGAAGACCTGCTGGGCCGCGCGCCGGTGCAGCTGGATGTAGCGGGGCTGTCGGACATGTTCTCCGGCCAGACGGTGCTGGTCACGGGGGCCGGCGGCTCCATTGGGTCAGAGCTGTGCCGCCAGATTGCGAGGTTCGGCGTGGGCCGCCTGGTGTGCGTGGATGTGTCTGAATACGCGGCCTACCAGCTGGAGCAGGAGCTGCGCGAGGCCCACCCCCAGATGCAGGGCTTTTATTACACCGCCAACGTGCGCGAGCCCGAGCGCCTGCTGGCGATCACGCAGCGCCACCGGCCCGTGGTCATCCTGCATGCGGCGGCGTACAAGCATGTGCCGCTGATGGAGGACCTCAACGAAATCGAGGCGCTGCGCACCAATGTACTGGGCACGCTGCATGCGGCGCGGGTGGCGGGCGAGTGCGGTGTGCGGCACTTTGTGCTGGTGTCCACCGACAAGGCCGTGAATCCCACCAACATCATGGGCGCCAGCAAGCGGCTGGCCGAGCTGATGGTGCAGGCGGTGGCCGCGCAGCACACGCGCACACGCTATGTGTCTGTGCGCTTTGGCAATGTGCTGGGCTCCAGCGGCTCGGTGGTGCCGCTGTTTTCGGCGCAGATCGCACGGGGCGGGCCGGTGACGGTGACGCACCCGGACATCGTGCGTTATTTCATGACCATTCCCGAGGCGGCGCAGCTGGTGCTGCAGGCCGGCCTGATGGGGCATTCAGGCCAGATCTTCGTGCTTGACATGGGCGAGCCCGTGAAGATCGTGGAACTCGCACGCATGCTGATCCGGCTGTCGGGCAAGACCGAGCAGGATATCCCGATCGCGTTCACCGGCCTGCGCCCCGGTGAAAAGCTGTTTGAGGAATTGCTGGCCGACGACGAAACCAGCGAGCCCACGCCGCACCCCAAGCTGCGCGTGGCCAAGACCTCGGGCCAGCAGGCCGCCGATGTGGATGCCGTGGTGCAGTGGATCACCGCGGCCGGCCCGGCGCCGGGCAGCGCCACCGTGCGCGAATGGCTGCGCGCGCAGGTGCCGGAATACGCCCCGCGATAGATGTTTCGGGCTAACCGGCGATGCCGGTGCGCGCCAGCACGTCACTGACCAGCTCCAGCCGCACCAGCGGGTTGTCCAGCTCCATCAGGCGCTGTTTGAGCTCCAGCGGCAGCGGCAGCAGCTCACACCAGCGGTTGGCCACCCAGCCGCAGTCGTCCAGCCGCCACGGCTCCTGCAGCGGCAGCGGTTGCGTCGGCGTGCGTTGCTGCAAGGTCTGGATCAGGTTGCCCAAGGCCTGCGCCACGGGTTGGAGGTCTTCAGGCACGGCCACCACCATGTCCACATCCAGGCGGCTCACATCGGCCACCCACAGCCCGTGCTTGAGCTGGTCGCTGGAGGTAATGCGAAAGCGTTGCTCGCCTGTGCAGCGGATCACCATCAGGCCCGGGCCAGGGGTTTCGAATTCAGTGATGGTGGCCAGCGTGCCCACCGTGGCAAAGGCCTCGCGCATGCCGGGTTGCCGAACCTCGTGGCCCTGCGTCAGCGACACCACGCCGAAAGGCGCACCTGCCTTGTGGCATTTGCCGATCATGTCCAGGTAGCGGACCTCGAACACACGCAGGGGCAGCACGCCGCCAGGGAAAAGAACCGCACCCAGGGGGAATAGCGGAAGCGACGACAGGGTAAGGGCAGAAGACATCAAAAAGCCGTTTCTGACCGCTATCATCCCACGACCGATCCGACCCCTGCCCATGCTCTACCAAATCATTTCATTCCTGCTGGACGTGGCCGTGGGCCTTCTTGGCGGCGCCTGCCTGCTGCGGCTTTACATGCAGTGGCAGCGCGTGCCTTTTGGCAACCCGGTGGGCCGGTTCGTGTTTGCGCTGACCGACTGGCTGGTGCTGCCGCTGCGCCGTGTGCTGCCGCCCATGGGCCGGCTGGACACAGCCAGCCTGGTCGGTGCCTTTGTGCTGGAGCTGGCGCAGTACGCCGTGCTGTGGCTGCTGGGCGTGGGATCGGTCGCCATGCTGCCGGTGCTGGCCCTGTTCGGGCTGGCGCGGCTGGTCATCTCGGGCCTGACGGGCCTGGTGATTGTTTATGCGGTGCTGTCCTGGGTGCAGTCGGATTCGCCGCTGGTGGACATCATCGGGCGGCTTTGCGCCCCGCTGCTGCGGCCGTTCAGGCGGCTAATCCCTCTGGTGGGAGGCATTGACCTGTCGCCGCTGGCGCTGCTGGTGGTGCTGCAGATCGGCGCCATCGTGCTGGGCGCCATCCAGCATTCCGTGCTGCGCTGACGCAGCACGGAGCTTTCATTCACTCGACAGCGTCAGCCGGCTGGCGCTGCAGCATGGCCAGCGCGCTGGCCACGGTCTTGCGCAGTTCGCGCCGGTCACAGATGAAGTCGACCGCGCCCTTGGTCTGCAGGAATTCCGCGCGCTGGAAGCCCTCGGGCAGCGTCACGCGCACCGTGGATTCAATGACGCGGGGGCCGGCAAAGCCGATCAGCGCCTTGGGCTCGGCAATGACCACATCACCCACGAACGCAAAGCCCGCGCTCACGCCGCCCATGGTGGGGTCGGTCAGCACACTGATGTAGGGCAGGCCCTTTTTGGCCAGGCGGGTCAACGCGGCATTGGTCTTGGCCATCTGCATCAGCGACAGCAGGCCCTCCTGCATGCGGGCGCCGCCCGTGGCGGTAAAGCAGATGAAGGGCACTTTCTGCTCCATCGCGGCTTCCACGCCGCGCACAAAGCGCTCGCCCACCACGCTGCCCATGCTGCCGCCCATGAAGTCGAATTCAAAGCAGGCTGCCACCACGCTGATGCTGTGCACCGCACCGCCCATGACGATCAGCGCATCGGTTTCGCCGGTGTTCTCAAGCGCCTCCTTGAGCCGCTCGGGGTACTTGCGGCTGTCCTTGAACTTCAGCGCGTCTACCGGCAGCACTTCCTGGCCGATCTCATAGCGGCCTTCGGCGTCCAGGAATGCGTCCAGCCGGGCCCGCGCGCCGATGCGGTGGTGATGGCTGCAGGTGGGGCAGACGTTCTGGTTCTGCTCCAGGTCGGTCTTGTAGAGCACGGTTTCGCAGCTGGGGCATTTGACCCACAGGCCTTCGGGCACCTGGCGGCGCTCGGTCGGGTCAGTCTGCTGGATCTTGGGAGGCAGAAGTTTTTCAAGCCAACTCATGGGGAGCTCCTTGGATGGGGCAGGGCTGCATTATGCGTCGAGCGCGGTGCGGATTTCGCTCAGAAAGCCGGCGGCCACCGGGGCCACCTGGTCGCGTGGCTGGCCTTCAATCAGCTGGATGATCCGGCTGCCGATCACCACGGCATCTGCTACCCGGCCTACGGCCTGGGCAGTCTGTGCGTCGCGGATGCCAAAGCCCACGCCCACGGGCACCTGCACATGGGCGCGGATGCGCGGCAGCATCAGTTCGACCGCGCCGGTGTCCAGGTGACCGGCGCCGGTCACGCCCTTGAGCGAGACGTAGTAAACATAGCCGCTGGCCACGCGCGCCACCTGGCGCATGCGCTCGTCCGTGCTGGTGGGCGCCAGCAGGAAGATCAGGTCCAGGCCCTGGGCCTTGAGCCTGGCGGCGAAGTCCTCGCATTCCTCGGGCGGGTAGTCCACGATCAGCACGCCGTCTACGCCGGCGGCGGCGGCATCGCTCACAAAGGCGTTTTCGCCGTGCTTCAGGTCGTAGCGCTCAACCGGGTTCGCATAGCCCATCAGCACCACCGGCGTCGCGGTGTTGCGCGTGCGGAAGTCGCGCACCATGGCCAGCACCTGCGCTGTGCCGACGCCCATCGCCAGGGCTTTTTCACCGGCTTTCTGGATCACCGGGCCGTCAGCCATCGGATCGGAAAACGGCACGCCCAGCTCGATGATGTCGGCGCCGGCGCCCACCATGGCGTGCATCAGCTCGGGCGTGACGTCGGCAAACGGAAAGCCGGCGGTCACGTACGGGATCAGGGCCTTGCGGCCTTGCGCCTTGAGTGCGCCCAGGGTGGTGGCAATGCGGCTCATCGGACCACCTTCACGGGCTGTTCGCTGCCCTTGACCGACTGCCCCCGGCAGCTGGGCCGGCAGTAAAAATCGGCGTTGCTCAGGTCGGCCACGGTGCCGATGTCCTTGTCACCCCGGCCTGACAAATTGACCAGGATGCTCTGGTCCGCGCGCATGGTTCTGGCCAGCTTCATGGCATGGGCCACGGCATGGCTGGACTCCAGCGCGGGGATGATGCCCTCGGTGCGGCACAGGTAGTGAAAGGCCTCCAGCGCTTCCTTGTCGGTGATGCCCACGTATTCGGCGCGGCCGATGTCCTTGAGCCAGGCGTGCTCGGGCCCCACACCCGGATAGTCCAGCCCGGCGCTCACGCTGTGGGTCTCGGTGATCTGGCCGTTGTCGTCCTGCAGGATGTAGGTGCGGTTGCCGTGCAGCACGCCCGGGCTGCCGCGCTGCAGGGATGCCGAATGCCGGCCGCTTTCCAGCCCCTCACCCGCGGCTTCCACGCCAATCAGGCGGGTTGATTCGTGCGCAATGTAGGGGTGGAAGATGCCCATGGCATTGCTGCCGCCGCCCACGCAGGCCACCACGGCGTCGGGCTGGCCGCCATTCAGGAATTGCGGCATCTGCGTCAGGCATTCCTCGCCGATGACGCTCTGGAAGTCGCGCACCATCATCGGGTAGGGGTGCGGCCCGGCCACGGTGCCGATGATGTAGAAGGTGTTTTCCACGTTCGTCACCCAGTCGCGCATGGCTTCGTTCAGCGCGTCCTTGAGTGTCTTGCTGCCCGACTCCACCGGCACCACGGTGGCGCCCAAAAGCTTCATGCGGTACACGTTGGGGCTTTGGCGCAGGACGTCCTCGCTGCCCATGTACACCACGCATTCCAGGCCGTAGCGCGCGCAGATGGTGGCGGTGGCTACGCCGTGCTGGCCCGCGCCTGTTTCGGCGATCACGCGCGGCTTGCCCATGCGCCGCGCCAGCATGGCCTGGCCGATCACGTTGTTGATCTTGTGGGCGCCGGTGTGGTTGAGGTCCTCGCGCTTGAGGTAAATCTGCGCGCCGCCCATTTCACGGCTGGTGCGCGCGGCGTGATATACGGGCGAAGGCCGGCCGACGAAATGCTTGAGCTCGTAGCGGAATTCCGCCAGGAACTCGGGATCGTGCTGGTACTTGGCGTAGGCCTCGCGCAGCTCGTTGATGGCGTGGGTCAGGGTCTCACTGACGAAGCTGCCGCCGTATTTCCCGAAGTGGCCTGTCGGATCAGGTTGGTGGTACTGGTACATGGTGTCCTGCAAGTTGGCTGTCGGCGGCGCGCACGGCCGCGACAAACTGATGGATCTTGCGGGCGTCCTTGATGCCTTTGGCTTCCTCGACGCCCGAGCTCACGTCAACGGCCAGCGATGTGCAGCGCGGCCGTACTTGCAAGATGCCATCGGTCACGTTTGCAGGCGTGAGTCCACCAGACAAAACGAGATGACAGTTGACGCTTGGTGGAAGCAGTGACCAATTGAATGTTTTCCCGCCGCCGCCGTACCCGTCGACGTGGGCGTCGAGCAGGATGGCCTGGGCGTTTGAGTAATCAGTGGCGAATTTTACCAAGTCAAAGGAAGACGCGGCCTCTCCCAGGGGAATGCGCGCCGCGCGCATGAAGGGCCGGGCGCCGCCGTCGGTGGCTTCCAGGCAGTCGGCTGGCACTTCATCGCCGTGGAACTGCACGACGGCATTCCCCACAGCGGCGCAGGCGCCGCGCACCGCGGAGGCTGGGGCGTTGACGAACAGCAGGACCGGTGTGACAAATGGTGGCAGGCGGCGGGCGAGCTGGGCCGCGCGGGCAACGCTCACATAACGCGGGCTGCGCTCGTACATCACGAAGCCCACGGCGTCGGCGCCTGCCTGCACGGCGGCGTCCACGTCCTGCTCCCGCGTGAGGCCGCAAATCTTGATGCGCGTGCGTTCAACCAGGGTCATGGCAGCCAATCATACGCAGCGGTGCGTTCGGGCAGGCCCCACTTCGCCTCGTACAACGGGCCCAGGAAGTACAGGCCGTCCGGCGAGAAAGTGGGCGCGGCCGCGTCGCGGTCCCGCGCGGCCAGCACTTCGGCCACCCAGCCGGGCGGCTGGTGACCGTAGCCCACCACCAGCAGACAGCCCATGATGTTGCGGATCATGTGGTGCAAAAAGGCATTGGCCTCAAACTCGAACCGCCAGTAAGCGCCACGCTGGGTGATGCGGATGCTGCGCAAGGTCTTGACGGGTGACTTCGCCTGGCAGGCTGACGCACGGAACGACGTGAAATCGTGCTCGCCCAGCAGCAGCGCGGCGGCCTGGCGCATCGCGTCGCCATCCACCGGGCGAAACACCCAGCCCACCCGGCCGGCCTCCATGCCGGGGCGCACCGGCGACGCCAGCAGCACGTAGGCATAGCGCCGGCCTGTGGCACTGCCGCGGGCGTGGAAGTCATCGGGCACAGGCTGTGCCCACTGCACGGCGATGTCGGGCGGCAAAAAGGTATTGGTGCCGCGTACCCAGGAAAACGGCTCGCGCTCAAGCGGGGTGTCCAGGTGCACCACCTGCATCAGGCCATGCACGCCGGCGTCGGTGCGGCCCGCACAGACGGTGCTGACCGCCTGCGTGGTGAAGCGGCCGAGGGCGGCTTCGAGGTGGTCCTGGACGGTGCGGCCCGAGGCCTGGCTTTGCCAGCCTTCATAGGCCTGGCCGTTGTAGCTGATGCCCAGAGCCAGTCGCATTGCAGGTCAGCGGAAATGACAGCGATGGACCTTGCCGCATTCGCGGCAGGGTTCAGGCCAGTTCCGCCAGGAATTTCTGGGCCCGGGCCTTGAGTGCGCCAGAGGCTTCGGCCACCACTTCTTCGGCCAGGCTGCGGGCACCGTCCGGGTCGCCAATGGCATTGAACTCCTCGGCCAGCGCCAGCTTGGTGGCCAGCGGGTCGGAGCCGGAGTCATCAAAGCCTGTGCTCAGTGGTGTACCGGCGGTGTCCGCGGCGTCTGCCAGCGAGGGCAGCGGGTCCAGCGCGGCAGGCGCGGGGCTGGCCGCAGGCGCAGAGCCCAGGTCCAGCGACAGCGCGCCCATATCGAACTCGATCATGCCCGAGTCCATAGCCGGCTCCGGTGCGGGTGCGGCAGCCTTGGGCGCGGGGGACGGCGAGGGAGAGGGAGAGGGCGAGGGCGGCGCCGGCGGCATGTCCAGCCCATCCAGCGAGAAGCTCAGTTCGTTCTCGGACAGGGTCAGGTCGGGCGCCGACAGGCGTACGGGTTCCGGCGCCATCGCAGGCAGGTCCGGCACGCCGCTGGGCGGCAAGGCAACCGTGCCGCTGCCAAAGTCCATGTCCAGGGACGGAGGCTGCGGCGCCGGGGCCGCGTTGAACGCGACGGTCGGCTCCAGCTGCATCGGCGTGGTCGACAGCAGGTCTGGGCCGCTGCTGGCGCCCGACGGCTCGTCGTCACCCAGCGAGAAGTCCAGGTCCAGGTCCAGATCCACGGAGGGTGCGGCGGCTTGCGCTGCGTCTGTGGGCAGCACATGCGTGGCCGTTGCCATGGAGAAATCTTGGCCGGAAGCGGCAGGGATGGCTGCCATGGCCACCGTGCCGGTACCGCCCGTGGGCTGGCCGCCGGGGCGGTACATCGGGTTGGCAGGGTCCAGGTCCTGGCCCAACTCGCAGATGTGTTCCCAATCGGGGCCTTCGCCGCGCGTGAGGCTGTAGGCGTCGGTCGCGACCATTTCAAACGCCTTGGCGTCGCGCCGCTTGGAATAGATCTCCAGCAGCTTGCCATGAATGGCCACGCGCTGCGGGTTGGTGCGCAGGGCTTCCTTGAGGATTTCCTCGGCCTGCAGGTCACGACCATACGCCAGGTAAACGTCGGCCTCAGCCACCGGGTCCACATCGCCGGCGGCGTCCAGCTGGCTGGGCGAATAGACCATGGACGACCCGGTGGGGCCGCCTTCGTTGGTGTCGATGCGCTGGCCGCCACTGGCGCCAAAGAAGGAATCTGGCTGCAGCCGGCTTTCGAGGAAGGAGCTGTCGACCTGGGTGGACTTCTTGCGCTGGCGCGCACGGTAGAACACAAAGCCCAGGCCCAGCGCCAGCAGGCCGCCAACGGCGGCGGGGATCAGGGGGTTGCCCAGGATCTCGTCCAGGAAGCTGGGCTCGGGGGCCGGGGCCGGCGCAGGTACGGGCTTGGGTGCGGGCGGCTTGGGCGCAGCCGCAGGTGCTGGCGAGGCCACCGGGGCGGGTGCGCTTGCGGCGGCGGCAGCAGCCGGCGCCGAGGCGTGGGCAGATGCCGGGGCGGCTGCGGTGACTGCCGCAGCCGCGCTGGCCGGCGCCGCGGCAGCCACGGCGGGCGGTGCGGACGCCACGCTGGCGGGTACCGGGGCTGGGGCGACAGGTGCCGAAGCCACGGCAGGGGCCGGTGCTGAGGCCGCGCGGGCGGTGGCAGATGCCGCCGTTGGCGTGGCAGCGCCAGCCGCGACGGCCACGCCGGGCCTGGAGGCAGCGGCCGCTGCAGGGCTTGCTGCCGCTGCGCCAGGTGCCGGGCTGGCGGCTGTACCCAGCTTGCTCAGCTCAGCGATGTTCTTGTTCAGCTCGGCCACGCGGGCGGCGGCTTCCTTGTCCTGGCGCTCCTTGGCGATCTTGTCTTCGGCTGCCTTGGCCTGGACTGCACCTTTGGACAGGGTCAGTTTGTCTGGCGCCGCAGCGGCAGGCTTTTTGTCTTCAACCTTGGCCTGCAGCCTGCCGCTGGCCTGGCGATCGGCCGCCGCCACCTGGGACGTCGGTACGCCCTCGGCCAGCTTGCGGCGGAATTCGTTGAAGTCGCGGCTTTGCGCGACCAGCGTGCGGCTTGCCTCGCCGGGTTCGACCAGGGCGGCCTGCTCGGCGGATGGCAGGTCCAGCACGGCACCGGCCTTCACGCGGTTGATGTTGCCGCCAATGAAGGCGTCGGGGTTGGCGCGCAGCAGCGCCACCAGCATCTGGTCCAGGGAAATGCTGGCCGGCTTGTTGGCGGCCGCGATCTTGCTTGCGGTGTCGCCCGTCTGGACCGTGACCTTACGGCCGTCGGCGGGTGCGGGCGCAGGGCGGGGTGCTGCCTGCTGCACAGGTGCAGGTGCGACCGGGCGCGCTGCGGGCGCGGGCGCAGGCGCTGGCCGGGCCGCGATGGCAGGCGGCGCGACGGCGGCCGGCGGCAATGGCGCCGGAACGGGCAGCGGTGCAGGGGCTGCCGGGCGGGCTGCGGGTGCCGCCGGAACCTGTGCGATCGAGGGGGCGGCGGGTGCAGCCGGGCGCAGGCTCGGCGGATCAAACAGCATCGTGTAGTCACGCACGATGCGGCCCGAGGACCAGTTGGCTTCAAGAATCAGGTCAATGAAGGGCTCATTCACGGCCCGGTCGCTCGTCAGGCGCAGGAACATGCGCCCGCCCGGGCGCTGCTGCAGCGTGATGACCAGGCTGCCCATGGCCGCGTTGTATTCAAGGCCGGCGGCACGAAAGGCCTCGGGCGCCGCGACGGTGGCCCGGAGGCTGGCGGCCTCTTCGGCGGTGATTTCGGGGATGTCGATGTCGGCGCGCAGGGGCTCACCCAGCGCCGACAGAACGGTAATGCGGCCCAGGGCCAGTGCGTTGGCGTCCGCACTGAACGAGCCAAGGGCGACCGCAGCTGCCAAGGCCAAGGCGGATGCGTGCCAGCGCGGCGGTTTTCCCGTCAACTTATGCGCCTCCATTGCTTGGTCTGCAGGCAACTTTTTTCTGATCATGCGGACAACAGCCTCGCCACTGAATTTGCTAAAACGACCATAACATCAATGTCTTAGGCTGACAAGCTGAGAC
>JBEIPU010000142.1:0-11160 GCA_040376925.1 Caenimonas sp.
CCATCAAGCAGAAATACGGTGCCCGCCTGTCGTGGGCCGACCTGCTCGTGCTGGCCGGCCCCGTGGCCATGGAAACCATGGGCTTCATGACCGTTGGCTTTGCCGGCGGCCGCCCCGACAGCTGGGAACCCGACGAAAGCGCCTACTGGGGCCCTGAAAGCACCTGGCTGGGCGACCAGCGCTACAGCGGCGACCGCGAGCTGGCCAACCCCCTGGCCGCCGTGCAGATGGGCCTGATCTATGTGAACCCCGAAGGCCCCAACGGCAACCCCGACCCCGTGGCGTCCGGGCGCGACGTGCGCGAAACCTTTGCCCGCATGGCCATGGACGACGAGGAAACCGTGGCCCTGGTGGCCGGCGGCCACACCTTTGGCAAGGCCCACGGCGCAGGCGACCCCAAGCTGGTGGGCCCCGAGCCCGAGGGCGGCACGATCGAACAGCAAGGCCTGGGCTGGGCCAACCAGTTTGAGTCCGGCCGCGGCGCGCACACCACCACCAGCGGCATTGAAGGCGCCTGGAAGCCCAACCCGACGAAGTGGGACAACGGCTACTTCGACATGCTGTTCGGCTACGAATGGGAGCTGACCAAGAGCCCCGCCGGCGCCCACCAGTGGACGCCCAGGAACTGCAAGCCCGAACACATGATCCCCGACGCGCACGTGCCAGGCCTGAAGCACCCGCCGATGATGACCACGGCCGACCTGTCGCTGCGCATGGACCCGGCGTACGAAAAGATCTCGCGCCGCTTCCACCAGAACCCGGCCGAGTTTGCCGATGCATTTGCCCGCGCCTGGTTCAAGCTGACCCACCGCGACATGGGCCCGCGCGCGCGCTACCTGGGCCCGCTGGTGCCGCAGGAGGTACTGGTGTGGCAAGACCCGGTGCCCCCGGTGGACCACGCGCTGGTGGACGCGCAGGACATCGCCACGCTGAAGGCCAGGGTGCTGGCGTCGGGCCTGAGCATCCCGCAGCTGGTGAGCACTGCCTGGGCGTCGGCCAGCACCTTCCGCGGCGGCGACAAGCGTGGCGGCGCCAACGGCGCACGCATCCGCCTGGCCCCGCAAAAAGACTGGGACGTGAACCAGCCCGCCGCGCTGGCCCAGGTGCTGCCCCAACTGGAAGCCCTGCAAAAGGAATTCAACGCAGCACAAACCAGCGGTAAAAGAATATCGCTGGCCGACATGATCGTGCTGGCCGGCAGCGCCGCGGTGGAAGCCGCCGCGCAAAAGGCCGGCCACTACGTGACCGTGCCCTTTGCCCCCGGCCGCACCGACGCCACGCAGGAGCAGACCGACGTGCATGCCTTTGCCGTGATGGAGCCGCCGGCCGACGGCTTTCGCAACTACGCGAAGAAGGGCATGGAAGGCATTGCCGCTGAAATGCTGGTGGACAAGGCCCAGCTGCTGACCCTGACCGCGCCGGAGATGACCGCGCTGGTCGGCGGCCTGCGCGTGCTGGGCGCCAACACCGGCGGCACACAGCACGGCGTGTTCACCCAGCGCCCCGGTACGCTGAGCAATGACTTCTTCACCAACCTGCTGGACATGGGCACGCAGTGGGCCCAGGCCGCCAGCGGCGGCGGCGTGCTGGAAGGCCGCGACCGCAAGACCGGCGCCGTGAAGTGGACCGCCACCGTGGCCGACCTGGTGTTTGGCAGCAATTCACAGCTGCGCGCGCTGGCCGAAGTCTATGGCTGCGCCGACGGCGAAGCCAAGCTGGTGAACGACTTCGTGGCGGCCTGGGTGAAGGTGATGAACCTGGACAGGTTCGACCTCCACCCGGCGTGACCGTTTAACGGTAATACGGGTTGCCCGGCGCGCGGTCGTAGCGGTTGGGCACGCCGTCGCGGTCGGCGTCGCGGTGGGCACCATGGCCGCGGTGACCGTGGTGGCGGCGGTTGTCGTAGCGGTCGTGGATGTTGGGCACGCCGTCGCGGTCACGGTCGCCCCAGGCGCCGTTGCGGCCACCGCCGTAGTGGCCGCCGCCGTAGTACACGGGCGCAGGCTGTACATACACCGGGGCCGGCTGCACATAGACCGGCGCGGGCCGGGTGTACACCGGTGCGGGCTGCACATAGACGCCCGGCACGTTCAGGCCGATGGAGAAATGCACATCGCTGCGCGCATGGGCGGCGGATGCGGCCGCAAGGCCGCCCAGCACGACCGCGGCAGCGGCGACGATACGGGTGGTGGCAGAGGTACTTTTCATGGTCAGCTCCTTGGGTTGCATGCCTTGGTCTGGCATGAAACGTATGGTGCGCCGGGGTGCGTGAACGCTTCCTGAACCGATTGCACAAAACCGCCCGCGCGGCCGGCTTTACAAACCGTTTCAACCGCCAGGCAGGGTCACGTCCACCCGGGCCCCGCCCAGGTCGGCCCGGCCCAGCACCAAAGTGCCGCCGTGGCTGGCCACCAGGTCGTTCACCACCGCCAGGCCCACGCCGTGGCCGGGCACCTTTTCGTCGGCGCGCACATGCAGCTGCAGCACGGCCTGGGTGTCGGTGAAGCCGGGGCCGTCGTCGTCCACCCGCAGGCGCAGCGCGGGGCCTTCCTGCCACAGGCGCACCGTCACCTGCGCGGCCGCCCACTTCACCGCGTTGTCCATCAGGTTGCCCAGCAGCTCGAACGCATCGCCTTCGTCCAGGCGCCAGGCCAGGTCGGGAGGGCCATCCACCGTGACCTGCACCCCCTTGCCCGCATACACCTTGGCCAGCGATTCACGCACGCGCTGGGCCACCGGGGCCAGCGCCAGGCGCGGCACAAAGCGCGCCGCGCCGCTGGCCATGGCGCGGCCCAGCTGGTGCTGCACGATGTGGTCCATGCGGTCCACCTGCTGCGCCACGGTGGCGGGCAGATCCTGCGCCGCGCCGGCGGGCTGGCCCAGCGCGTTGCGCAGCACGGCCAGCGGTGTTTTCAGGCTGTGGGCCAGAAAGCTCAGCGCCTCCTTGTAGCGCGTCTGGCGCACGCGCTCCTGCCGGATCAGGGTGTTGAGGTTGCTGGTCAGGCCGGCCAGCTCGGCCGGGTAGCGGCCCTGCAGCTCGGCCTGGTCGCCGCTTTCGACCCGGGCGATTTCACCGGCCACACGGCGCAGCGGCTGCAGGCCCCAGCGCAGCAGCAGCCCCTGGGCCAGCAGCAGCAGCACGCCGGCGCCGGCCAGCCAGCCCCACAGCGTGCGGCTGAAGGCCAGCGATTCGCGGTCCAGCGTGGCGCGGCTTTCCAGCACGCTCAGCACCAGCGGCACGCCGCTGCCGCCCGCGCCCGCCCAGCGCACGCCGTAGCTGGCGGCCAGGTAGGCAGCACGGCCCCCCTGCCCTGGCTCGCCCTGCACTTCTTCAAACCGCCATTCACCCACCGCCGCGCTGCGCGCAAACGGCAGGCTCAGGCCCAGGGCCGACGCCGACTGCCAGCGCGCGCCGCTGGGCCCGTGCAGCACGCTGGCATACAGGCCCGAGCCCGGCAACGCCAGGCGCGGCTCGGCCAGATCGGGCGGCATGACCAGGGCACCCTGGGCGTCCAGCTCGGCGCCGGCCAGCAGCAGGTACACCGTGCCCTGCAGACGCGCGTAATGCGCGGCGCGCACGCTGTCGGCATGGGCGCGCTGCAGCGCCACGCCCGCCACCGCCAGGAACGCCACCAGCACCAGGGCCCCCGCCCCGATCAGCCGCGCGCGGATGGAAGGCACCGTCATGGCATGGCGGCAGGCAATACGGGTTGCAGGGTGAAGCGGTAGCCCCGCCCGCGCAGCGTCTCGATCGGCTGCAGCGAGCCAGCAGGGTCCAGCTTGCGGCGCAGGCGGCCGATCAGCACCTCCAGCACATTGCTGTCGCGGTCCTGGTCGTGGGGGTACAGGTAGTCGGCCAGCTCCTGCTTGCTGACCACGCGGGCGCGTTCGCGCACCAGAAACTCGAGCAACCGGAATTCAAACGCCGTGAGCTCCAGCGGCGCGCCGGCCAGCGTCACGGCCTGGGCGGCGAGGTCAATGGCCAGGGGTGAAGCCGCGGGCCCAAACGCCACCACGTCGGTGGCGGCCTTCATGGCGCGGCGCAGCAGTGCCTTGATGCGCGCGGCCAGCTCCGGGTATTCAAACGGCTTGGTCAGGTAATCGTCGGCGCCGGCTTCCAGGCCGGCCACCTTGTCTTGCCAGCTGCTGCGGGCCGTGAGCACCAGGATGGGCAGGGTTTTGCCGTCAGCGCGCAGCTGCTGCACCAGCGCCGTGCCGCTGAGCTTGGGCAGGCCCAGGTCCACAATGGCCAGGTCCACGGGAAACTCACGCGCCTGAAACAGGCCGTCTTGCCCATCCGCCGCCTGGTCGACGCGAAAGCCGTCGGCCTCCAGCCGCAGGGCCAGGCTCAGGCGCAGGGGGGCGTCGTCTTCAACCAGCAGCAGGCGCATGGGCTGGGGTGCCGCTACATCGGCCGGCCAGAGGCCGCGTCAACCATCACCACGCGCACCTCGCCGCGGCCCGTGACCACCTTGACCCGCCAGGCGCGGCCCGCACGGTCCACCGACAGCACGCGCCCGCCCGTGGCCTGGGCGGCCACGGCGGCGGCCTGGTCGGGCCCCACATCGGCCCAGGCCGCGGGCGCGCCGGCCAGCGCCAGCGCGGTCAGCGCGGCCAGCAGCAGCGGGCGAAGCGATTGGAAGGGCATGGCAGGCATGGTACTACCGGGGTTATTTAAAGTGGGGATGCAGCGATCTTGCCCCAGCACGGGTGAATGGAAGCTGAACGAAAACGCCTGACGCCGCGCGTGCTTCATTGGACAGACCCGTTGGTATAGGTGCTGCGCCCGCCTGCCGCGCCTAGCATGCCACGCACCATCATCAGGAGCCACGCATGATTTCAGGCACATTGCCGCCGCCACGCACCCCACAGGCAACCACGGACCTGCCAGACACCAAGGCGCCGGGCACGCCGGAGCCCGATCAGCCAGCCATGCACCTGCTGCAGGGCCAGCACGAACAGCCGCTGGGCACCATAGCCCTGCGGCTGATGAACGCGGCGCCCATCTGGGTGAGCGGCACCGAGGACATCAGCGTCATGTTGTACCAGGGCGAGCCGCAGGACCTGAACCCCGATGAAGTGCTGGCGGTGGCGCAACAGGTCAGTGGCACGGGCGCGCACCATGCCGCGCCGGGTGAAACGCATACCCTGCGGTTTGAGATCACGGGCGGTGCGCTGGATGTCGTCATGACGGCACCAGGCGATCTGCCAGGCATGGACGCTCCGGAAGACCTTGCAGGAACCCCTGGCGCCACGCCCTTCGGCCAGGTGGCTGCTGGCACCGCCGCCCTGGTCGCCCAGAAAATGGCTTTGGTACCCGCGCTGCTGGATGAGCCGTTGCCGCCCGTGCTGGTGCGGATCGTGACGGACTACTTGGGCGGCGCCATTGGCGGCCCCGATGAAGCATTGCCCCTGACACCGCTGGCCGTGGTTGCAAAAATGCTGCGAACAGCGACAACCTTGACTGGCACCCGAATCTACCTGCCAACGGCCGATGGGCTGGCAGCCGTGCAGGGCATCTTTCTGGGCCACACGGGCGACGGTACATCTTCGCTGGTGCTGTTTGAGGTGCCACCGCCGCCGCCCGCCGGGCTGGACCCAGCCGCCATGCACCCCCACCCCAACGGCATCTCGGTCATCTATCGCCACACTATGGACATCGAGTTCTGGTGCGACCCTGCGCAGCCGCCGCGCCTGCACCTGGTCAGCGACCCGACGTTGCAGGCCCTGCAGGCCGCCGTGGGCCACACCGTGCTGCTGGCGCCCAGCGTAGACGAGGTGGGCCTGCCTGTAGCGCTGCTGGCCATCACACCGATGCCCGGCGAACCCGGGCAGCAGATGCTGATGCTGCAGGTGCGCAGCAACTTTGACCCGCACACCAACCCCCTGCAAGCCTGGGAAGCCGCCTGGTTTGAGGGCGAGGTCACGGGCATGACCGAGGTGGGCCCCGGCCAATATGAATGGGCGGTACAAACCAACCTGGCCAGCGACGGCATGGACTGCGCCTGGGCCACGCTGGACCCGCTGGCGCCCCTGCCCCCGCCGCCCTGCGATGACAAGGCGATGGTGCCGCCCGACGACAAGAGCCCGATCGGTGGCTTGCCCAGTGGCGGGCCCGTGGACCGGCTGGGCGAAGACGACTTCACCACCCTGCCACCCGGCACACCGCTGCTGCTGAACGGCGTGCCGGCGCAGTTCACCCGCGTGGCGGCGCGCAACGAACCCGGCGAAGCCGTCTGGGTGACCACCACCGCAGACGCAGACGGCGCCGCCCTGGGCTCCATGCATTCAGCGCCGGTGGACGGATCGGATCCGCCACGGACAGCCCATCTGGTGCAATACACCCAGACGGTGGTGCGCCGCGGCGTCTAGGGGTGTTCGATAGGTGGCGCGCCGGGGCGGCACGGTTAGCATGCCCACACCACAACCCCTACCGGAGACAGACATGCCCCGAATCCGCACCCTGGCCGCCGCTGCCGCCGCCGCTGCCGCCGTGGCCCTGCTGGGCGCCTGCGCCACCACGCCCAGCACCGGCCCCATGAGCTTCTTTATCAGCAGCACGGGCAGCGGCAAGGGTGCCGACCTGGGCGGCCTGGCCGGTGCCGACGCGCTGTGCCAGCGCCTGGCCACCGCTGCCGGTGCGGGCGGCAAGACCTGGCGCGCGTACCTGAGCACGCCGGGCACCTTCGCCAGCGCCACGGCGGCCGGCGTACCGGGCGTGAATGCGCGCGACCGCATCGGCAAAGGCCCCTGGTACAACGCCAAGGGCGTGCTGATTGCCCGCGACGTGGAGCACCTGCACAACGGCAACCACATCAGCAAGGAAACCGGGCTGACCGAAAAAGGCGAAGTGGTCAAAGGCCGCGGCGACACGCCCAATGAGCACGACATCCTGACCGGCAGCCGCGCCGACGGCACGGCGTTTGCGCCGCAGACGGATACGACGTGCAAGAGCTGGACCAGCAGCACCGACGGATCGGCCATCGTGGGCCACCACGACCGCATCGGCCCCCTGCCCGACAACTGGGCCAAGAGCTGGAACTTCAGCCACCAGTCGGCCGGGTGCAGCCAGGAGGCGTTGGTGAGGACGGGTGGGTCGGGCAGGCTTTACTGCTTCGCGTCGAATTGATTAACTGCATTTCACACCGTGCGAAAGGCCCTCAAACCGCCCGGCAGTGGGAGGGCGCAAGGGGCTTCTGACACCACCCTCTGAGCTTCATCTAGCAAGCTCAGTCCGCGCAACAGTTGATGCTTTTGGCGTATATTCATCTATACGCAGGGAGCGTACACTTTATGCAGGCCACATTTGTCGAGTTACCACCCTTTGAACGCGTTCGCCGTGAATATCTGGACGACGACGCCTACAGCCACCTCCAGCAGGAATTAATGGCGGACCCGGAGGCGGGTGAAGTCATCGAAGGCACGGGTGGTCTGCGTAAGCTGCGCCAGCCTGACCCACGGCGCGGCAAGGGCAAACGGGGTGGCTTGCGCGTCATCTATTACTGGTGGCTGGGTGGTGAACAGTTCTGGCTGTTCACCGTGTATGACAAAGACGAAGCCGCCGACTTAAATGCGCAGCAACGCAAGGTCTTGAAGGAACTGTTGAAGCGAGAGCTGAGTCACCGGCAACCGTCCAAGGGGAATACACCATGAAATCCAAACGCTATATTTTTGGAGAACTGACAGAGGGCTTTGACGCACTGAAGAGCCAGCGCGAAGGCAAGCTGACACTGCGCACATTCAAGGTGGAATCCAAACCGGCGCCTGAAGTGTCTGCGCAGGAAGTGGTGAACACTCGCGAGCGCTTGAATCTATCGCGCCCCGTGTTTGCAAGCTATCTGCGCACCAACCCGCGCACCCTGGAGAACTGGGAACAAGGGCGGGCCAAGCCCAATGCGCAGGCTGCGCTTCTGATCCGCATGGTGGCGCGGTATCCTGACATGATGAAGCGGCTAGATGCCATTTAATTGATCGAAAGAAGATTTATGCAACCCGTTGCAGAGACAGGTCCACCCCGCCCACCTCATTGGCAATTCGCAGCAAATTTCATTCGCCAGAGCGCTACGCCTGTAACGCTCAAGCAGCTAAAGGCCCACTTCGAGGCTGACAAAAGAAACCCGAACAACGCCGGCCCTGACGCATATTGCATCACTGTCAACTCTCCTTCTCGTGTTCACTACGGTGGTGGCAAGAAAATACGGCGAACCGACACGGGCAATGAATACGACGTTGCTTTTCAGCTCCCAGATGGAACATATGCCCCATACGACCCCGAGAAGCACGGGGTTTGGGAAATCTATCTTTCTAGCGATGGGAAAACAAGAGCGATCCGCAAAATCTCAGATGGCGTCGATTCGGAAAATTCACCGAACGATGTCGACTTTGTTCCAAATGCAGCCGTATCGGACCGCTCAATTGAAGAGGGTCCGGGAACGACCTTTAGACTGGAATCTCATCTGCGCGACTATCTCGCGCAAAATTTAAGCTTGTTCCAGTTCTTGGGTACGAAACTTTCTCTATATCGTTCTGCAGAGGACGCAGTGGGGGTCGAATTCCAGACCGCTGTTGGTCCCATCGACATACTGGCAGAAGGTGAAAACGGTGCTCTATATGTGATTGAACTTAAGGTCAGTCGAGGACCCGACGCAACTGTTGGACAAGTTCTTCGCTACATGTCGGCTATCCGTTCTTCGATTGCCGAAGGGCGGGCTGTGTATGGTGTTGTCGTCGCATCCGCGCTATCCGAGAAATTGAAGGCGGCGCTTTCAGAGGTTGCTGACAAAGTTTTTTCAGCGGAGTACGAGTTAGCAGTGTCCCTCCGACCTCACGCTTAGGTCGCACCCATTTCTACGTCTACACCGCCTTCCCCAACCTCCCCGCCCCCTCCTCAATCTTCCCCACATCCGCTGTGGCAAAGCTCAGCCGCAGCGTAGCCAGGTCGGGGTTGGATGCATAAAACGGCGCCCCCGGCACAAAGGCCACGCCCTGCTCTATCGCGCGTTTGGCCAGCTCGTTGCCGTTGTTCACTTTTCCACCCGCACCCGTCAGGCGGGCCCACACAAACAGGCCGCCTTGGGGCTGCACAAACTCTATGGCGTCGCCCAGCTCACGGCGCAGGGCATCACCCATCACGCGGGCGCGCTCGCCGTACACCTGGCGCACGTGGGCCAGGGTGGCGGGCATGCGGCCGGCTTTCAGGTACTGGGCGGCGGTGGCCTGGGCAAATGTGCTGGTGTGGGCGTCGCTGAACTGTTTGCACATCGTGGCCCGGGCCAGCAGCTCGGGCGGGGCAATCATCCAGCCCACGCGCAGGCCGGGGCTCAGCACTTTGGACATGGACCCACAGTGAGCTAGCAGCTCACGGCTGCCGGGCACGCTGTCGCTCAGCGCATAGATGCTGGGCGGCGGCGCGTCGCCAAAGTACAGGTCGCCATACGGGTCGTCTTCCACCACCAGGGTCTGGTATTTCACGGCCAGCTCCAGCACGCGCTTGCGCCGCTCCAGGCTCAGCAGCGCGCCGCTGGGGTTGCCGAAGGTGGGGATCAAATACACAAACTTCGGCTTGTGCTCGGCGATCAGTGCCTCCAGCGTGTCGGTCTGCACGCCCTGCCCGTCGATGGGCGCGGTAATGATGTCTGCCCCATACAGGCGAAAGCACTGGATGGTGGCCAGGAAGGTGGGGCCTTCCACGATGACCTTGTCGCCGGGGTTGATCAGGGTTTTGCCCAGCAGGTCCAGCGCCTGCTGGCTGCCGGTGGTGACGATCAGGCCGTCGGGGTTCAGCCCCTTCACGCCCTTGGTGGCCATGAAGGCGGCCAGTTGTTCACGCAAAGGGTTGTAGCCCTCTGTGGCGCCGTATTGCAGCGCAGCGCCGGGCTCGTCGGTCAGGGCCTGGTTGGCGGCCTCCTTGATGCCGGCCACGTCAAACATGGCGCTGTCGGGGAACCCGCCCGCAAAGCTGATGATGCCGGGCTTGCCCAGCAGCTTGAACAGCTCACGGATGGCGGATGTTTCTACGTTGTTCAGGCGGTCGGCGAAGGGGATGGGCATGGGCATGGTGTCTGGGTTTCTGGGGGTGTCTGCAATGTTTCGCATTCTCGCGCAGGTGGGCCTACGCCCAGTTCTCAAGCTGCAGGCCCGGAACTCGCTCAAACTCGCGCAAGTTGTTGGTAACCAGCGTGACGCCCAATGCCAACGCATGTGCGGCAATCTGCTGGTCCAGGGGGCCGATGGGCTTGCCCCGCTTTTCGAGTTGGGCGCGGAGTTCGCCATATCGCCTTGCAGCGGCCAGGTCGTAGTCAAAGACCGTCAACGGGCTCATGAACTGCTCAAGTAACGCCAGGTTTCTGGCAGAGCCGCTTTTGCTTGCGCCCCAATAGAGCTCGCTCGCGGTAATAGCAGAAATGCCCAGGCCATCGGCCTCGTGCGCCAGAAAGCGGTCCAGCACTGCAGGTGGCCGGGCGTTGATGACGTAAATGCAGATGTTGGTATCCAACAGATAGCGGACCGTCGTTGTACCCAGCATGTTCAGCGCTTCTTTCTGCCGAACAAGGGCTCCCGCTGATCCGGCTGTTCGGGTTGATTGCGCTCCATGACAAAGCCGGGTTCAAAGGCATTCACTGCGTCTATCAGGCTCTGCATGGACGGCTTTTGCTGGCTGCTCAACACGACGTCATCGCCGACCCGTCGCACGAAGACTTCTGTTCCCTCAAATCGAAACTCTTTAGGCAAGCGCACAGCCTGGCTGCGCCCGTGCATGAAGAGCTTGGCGCGGGCAACATGGTCGTTGGACATGCTCATAACGGGCTCCAGATTTAAATGGTAGATACCAAGTGTATATCAATCATCCCGCAAACCAAACGACCGGTTGCGCGCATCCAGCAGCACCGCCAGCACCTCGCCGCCGCAGTGGGCCTGTACCAGCGCGGCCACTTCGGCGGTGGCGGCTTGCACGTCGTCGCGGTGCGTGGGCGGCAGGCCGTCTATGTTGAAGAACACGCCTTTCGTATCCGGCAGCGTCTGGGTGTTGGCGGCCTGGCGCCACGTCCAGCGGCGGGTCAGCACGGTGGCGCCGTCGGCCAGCACCACCTCGCCCACGGGCGGTGCTTCTACCGGGCTGCCGTCGGGCGGGGCAAAGCTGTCGCCGGCCTGGGCCAGGCG
>JBEIPU010000139.1:0-11249 GCA_040376925.1 Caenimonas sp.
GTCTTGTCGGCGGCCGCAAGCTTGTCAAAAGCGGCCTTGTTCATTACAAAAATGCAGGGAGAATAAACATGCCCTGTCAGCGTCAGGTGTTTTTGTACCTGCGAGAATTTTGCAGACATGATGACCGGCAGCGGATTTTCCTGGCCGTCGACCGTGCCCTGCTGCAGCGCGGTGAACACTTCCGGGAAGGCCATGGGCGTGGTGATGATGCCGAAGCCCTTGTAGGCCGCGATGTGCACCGGGTTTTCCATGGTGCGCATCTTCAGGCCCTTGAGGTCATCGGGTGCGTTCACCGCACGCTTGCTGTTGGTCATGTGGCGAAAGCCGTTCTCGGCCCAGGCCAGCGCCTTGAAGCCCTTGGAATCAAACTTGGTCAGCATTTCGGCGCCGATCGGGCCGTCGAGCACGGCGCGCGCGTGGGCCTTGTCACGGAACAGGAACGGGATGTCCAGGATGCGTGCCTCGGGCACGAAATTGGGCACGGGGCCGGTGGAGCTGAAGGCCAGCTCCTGTGTGCCCAGCTGCACGGCTTCGATGCTTTCGCGCTCGCCGCCGAGCGAGCCGGAATAGAACGTCTGGATCTTGTAGCGCCCGGCCGTGCGCTTTTCAACTTCGCGCGCGAAGGTGTCAATGGCCACGCCCTGGTGCGAGTTCTGCGCGACCGAGATGCTGATGCGCATGGTGGTCTGGGCGGCGGCGCTGGCCACGAAGCCGGCTGCCAAAGTGAGGGCGAAAACCAGTTTGGAAAATTTCATGTCTTTGTCTCCAGTTTGAAAGGAATGGCGCAAGCTCCGGATTCTGCCAGAACAGCCCAAAAGTCATCATACAACTTTTTGGTTGGCCCCCGCAGCACGGCCACCTTCAGCGCGCGCGCAGCTTGAGCAGCCGCTCGCGCGCCGCGCTCAGGTGCTCGCGCAGCGTGTACCAGCGGTCGGCAAAGCGGTCGGGCAGGTCCATCGCGGCGACCTGCTTTTCCAGCTTGTCCAGCCGCGTGACGACCCAGCGCAGGGCAATCGGGTCGCCGGTGGCGATCTTGACCATGTCGGCTTCCAGGAACTTCAGCTCGCCATAAAAGTGCTGCAGCGCGGCGTTGACCCGCCACTCGATGAACACTGGCACGCGGCGCAGCAGCACCAGGGCCAGTGCCGCCAACGGCACCAGCGCGTACAGCACCAGCTCGGCCCATTGGGCGGCGCGGTAGGGCAGCAGGGTTTCAAGCCACGGGCGGATGCCCAGTGCGTACTGCTGGGCCACGGGCGACAGCGGGTAGTCGCTGCCGCGCACCGACGGGTACTGGCCCTGGCCTTCCAGGAAGCCGCCGGTGGAATGGACCTCATGCGCCACATCCAGCAGCGTGCGCTGCAGCGCCGGGTGCAGGCCCGGGCGCACCAGCAGGTGGGTGAGGGTGGCCATGGCGGCCACGTCAACCGCGGGGATGTCGCTGCGCAGCTCGATAGAGCCCTGGGGGATGACCAGCGGGCGCAGTCGCGGCTCGCGCGCGGCCAGCGCGCCCGCGCGCTCCACCGTCACCAGCCGCACGCCGTCCATGCGCGCCAATGCTGCAGCCGTGGATGATTCGCCGGTGGCCACATGCACGACCGCGTCCACGCGGTCCTCGGCCAGCGCGGCCACGGCAGCGTCGCCCACCAGCGGCTCGAAGCGGACCTCCTCGGGTTTGATGCGCGCATGGGCCAGCAGCATTTCAGCGGCGCGGTGGTTGGACGAACCCGTGGCCGCCGCAGCGATGCGCAGCCCGCGCAACTGGGCAATGCTTTGCACGCCGGAGCGCGCAAAGACCCAGACGATTTCATGGCCGACGGCAGCCAGCCCCTGCACCGGCAGGTCCTGCTGCGAGTACAGGCCCTGGGCCAGCGCCACATCCACGATGTCGGCCGGGCGCGCCAGGCGCTCCAGCGCGTCCTGCGGGCGCGGGTGCGTGATGATTTCGACCTGCACACCCAGCCGCTCCAGCCGCGCGGCATACGACTGCGCCAGGCGCAGGTAGCTGCTGCCGGCCGGCCCGGTGGCCATCACCAGGCGCTGCGGCGGCAGTGGCTTCCAGACCAGCGCGGCCCAGGCGCAGCCCAGCACCAGGCCTGCCAGGATGGGCAGGTACATCAGCAGCCAGCGCCTTCGGTACAGCAGTTGCAGCCTCATCGACCCCTCAGGCTGTAAATGCGGTGGCGCACGAAGTCCACATGCTGGTGCAGGGTGTACCAGCGCTGGGCCAGCTCACGCGGCAGGGTCAGCGTGGAGATGGCTGTGTCCATGCGCGCCAGCCGGCCGTTGAGCCGGCTCATGTCCAGGTCGCTCAGGTTGTGGTTGGCCAGGTCGTTTTCGATGAACTTCAGCTCGCCGTACCAGCGCGTCACACGGCTTTCGAGCTTCCAGCGCAGCCAGGCCGGGATCAGCAGCGACAGCCACCAGGCCACTACTGCCAGCGGCACGCAGACGATCACCAGCCGCTCCACGACCTGGGCCCACCAGAAGGGCAGCAGCCGCTCCAGCCAGCCCAGGCCATGGCCCATGACGTTGCGCGCCTCGGGCGCGGTGGGGAAGTCGCTGCGGCGCAGCGCGGGGAAATCACCCGCGCGGTGAAACGGCCCGGCGTTGCCCTGCACCTGCATGGCGGCGGCCGTCATGGCGCGCTTGAGGGCGGTGTCCAGGTCGTGGCGCACCACCAGGTGGGTGTGGGTGGTCAGCAGCGTGACGTCGCGCGGCGGCATGCCCGCGCCCAGGCTGTCCTGCGCCAGCAGGCGCGGCTCGAGGAAATGATTGCGCTCGGCAATGGCCACGGTGCGCTGCAGCGCGGCCAGGTGGACACCGGGCGTGCGCAGCAGCTTGCCCACGGCAGGCGCGTCGGCCGCTGCGACCATCAGCACGGCGTCCACCTCGTCGCGCGCCAGGGCGTCGGCCGCGCCCAGGCCGCTCAGGGGCGACAGGCGCATTTCCTCGGGCTTGATGCGCTGCTGCTGCGTCAGCAGCTGGGCCATCACGCGGTGGCCGCTGCCTTCGGGGCCCACGGCCACCCGCAGCCCGCGCAGCTGCAGCAGCGAATGCAGGTCGCGCTGGCGGCTGAAGATCCACACGGCTTCAATACCCACATTGGCCAGCGTCTGGACAGCGCTGATCGCCGCAGTTTGCGTGGACTGGCTGGACCAGCCGAAACCACCCTGCACCAGCGCCACATCGGCCTCGGGTGGGCTGGCCTTCAGGCGCTGGAGGTTTTGGGCGGAGCCGTCGGATTCGAGCAGTATCGTGCTGACGCCGTGGCGCTCGAGTGCGTCGGCATACTGGCGGGCCAGGGGGTAATACGCGCCGTCTTTCAGGCCTGCGCTCAGCGTGATGCGTGATTCGGGCATGGGGTACAGCCATGCCCAGACCAGCCACGCCGCTGCCATGGTGGCCAGCAGGATGGGCAGCCGGATCAGCAACCAGCGGTAGCGGTACAAAGTGGCGGTGGCCATGCCTGTGCAATCCCTTGTTACAAAGGGTTATAGCGCACATGGCCCCCGCCTGCCACCGCGGGGTTGTCACCCTGGTGTGCTACATGCCCACGTAGTTGGGCCCGCCGCCGCCTTCCGGCGTGACCCACACGATGTTCTGCGTGGGGTCCTTGATGTCGCAGGTCTTGCAGTGCACGCAGTTCTGCGCATTGATCTGCAGGCGGTCGGTGTTGTCCTCGTTCTTCACGAATTCATACACCCCGGCCGGGCAGTAGCGCGACTCGGGCCCTGCGTACTTCGCCAGGTTGATGTTCACCGGCACCGACGCGTCTTTCAGCGTCAGGTGGGCGGGCTGGTCCTCGGCATGGTTGGTGTTGCTGATGAACACGCTGGACAGCCGGTCAAAGGTGAGCTTGCCGTCGGGCTTGGGGTAGACGATGGGCTTGCACTCGGCGGCGGGTTTCAGGTACGCATGGTCGGGCTTGTCGCGGTGCAGCGTCCAGGGGATGTGGCCGCGCAGCACGAACTGCTCCACGCCGTTCATCAGCGTGGCCACGGTCAGGCCCTTCTTGAACCAGGCCTTGAAGTTGCGGGCCTTGTTCAGCTCCGTGTACAGCCAGCTCTTTTCAAACGCCTCGGGGTAGGCGCTGAGCTCGTCGTGCTGGCGCCCGGCCTGGACGGCTGCGAATGCCGCGTCGGCGGCCAGCATGCCGGTCTTGATGGCGGCGTGGCTGCCCTTGATGCGGCTCACGTTCAGAAAGCCCGCCTCGCAGCCCACCAGCGCGCCGCCGGGGAATACAAATTTGGGCAGCGACAGCAGGCCGCCAGCCGTGATGGCGCGCGCGCCATAGCCCAGGCGCTTGGCGGGCTTGATGCCCTTGTCGGCGTCGCCTTCCAGGTACCAGCGGATGTTGGGGTGGGTCTTCCAGCGCTGGAATTCCTCGAACGGGCTCAGGTACGGGTTGCTGTAGTCCAGCCCGGTGATGAAACCCAGCGTGACCTTGTTGTCCTCCATGTGGTACAGGAAGGCACCGCCGTAAGTGTTGGCGTCCATCGGCCAGCCGGCCGTGTGCAGCACAAAGCCGGGCTGGTGGCGTTGGGGGTCGATCTCCCACACTTCCTTGACGCCCAGGCCGTAGGTCTGAGGGTCCTTGCCGTCGGCCAGGTTGTACTTGGCGATCAGCTGGCGACCCAGGTGGCCGCGCGCGCCTTCGGCAAACACGGTGTACTTGGCGTGCAGCTCCATGCCCAGCTGGAACTCGCCCGTGGGCTCGCCGTCCTTGCCCACGCCCATGTTGCCGGTGGCCACGCCCTTGACGGAGCCATCGTCGTTGTAGAGCACCTCGGCCGCGGCAAAGCCGGGGAAGATCTCCACGCCCAGCGCCTCGGCCTGCGTGCCCAGCCAGCGCACCACGTTGCCCAGGCTCACGATGTAGTTGCCGTGGTTCTGGAAGCACTGGGGCAGCACCATGTTGGGCGTGCGGAACGACATCTTTTCACCCAGGAAGACCATGGCATCGTCGGTCACGGGCTGGTTCAGCGGCGCGCCTTTGGCTTTCCAGTCGGGGATCAGCTCCGTCAGCGCGCGCGGGTCCATGATGGCGCCCGACAGGATGTGCGAGCCGGGTTCGGACCCCTTTTCCAGCACCACCACGGAAATGTCCTTGCCTTCAGCGGCGGCCAGCTGCTTCAGGCGGATGGCCGTGGCCAGGCCGCCGGGCCCGCCGCCGACCACCACCACGTCATATTCCATGGCTTCGCGCGGGCCGTACTGGGCAAGGATTTCATCGTGGGTCATGAGGGTCTCGCTGATAATGGTTTGGAAAGCAGGTGGGCGTGTCGCCGTGCGGCGTGTCTCCCGATGGACTGCATTTTAGGCGGCACCCGCACAGAATCGAACGCTCGTTCTTATTTGAAATCAGACAGGAGACTCTAGCGTGGCTTACAGCATGGATCTTTCAGGCCGCGTAGCCTTTGTGACAGGCGCGTCCAGCGGCCTGGGCGCGCAGTTTGCCAAAACCCTGGCGCGCGCCGGCGCCGCCGTGGTGCTGGCCAGCCGCCGGGTGGAAAAGCTCAAGGAGCTGCGCGCGCAGATCGAAGGCGAGGGCGGCGACGCCCATGTGCTCGCGCTGGACGTGACCGACCTGGGCAGCATCAAGGCCGCCGTGGCCCACGCCGAGACCGAGGTCGGCTCCATCGACATCCTGGTGAACAACTCGGGCGTCAGCACCACCCAGCGCATCCAGGACGTGGAAGAAGACGACTACGACTTCATCTTTGACACCAACGTCAAGGGTGCGTTCTTTGTGGCGCAGGAGGTGGGCAAGCGCATGCTGGCCCGCGCGCGCGGCGCGGCGCCGGGCACCTACACGGGCGGGCGCATCATCAACATCGCGTCGATGGCGGGGCTGAAGGTGCTGCCGCAGATCGGCGCGTACTGCATGAGCAAGGCCGCCGTGGTGCAGATGACCAAGGCCATGGCGCTGGAGTGGGGCCGCTTTGGCATCAACGTCAACGCCATCTGCCCCGGCTATATCGACACCGAAATCAACCACCACCACTGGCAGACCGAGCAGGGCCAGAAGCTGGTGCAGATGCTGCCGCGCAAGCGCGTAGGCCAGCCGCAGGACCTGGACGCGCTGGTGGTGTTGCTGGCGAGTGGGCAGAGCCACTTCATCAATGGGGCGGTGATTGCCGCTGACGACGGCTTCGGCGTCTGATCATTCTCTGAAATGTTGACGGGCGTGTTGGCCGGCCTTGTGGCCGGCGCGTTGTGGGGCGTCGTGTTCGTAGCGCCGCGCATGGTTCCAGGCTTTTCGTCGGTGGACCTGACAGCCGGCCGGTTCCTGGCCTATGGGGCAGTGGCTGCAACCGTCATGCTTATGGGCCTGCGCACGCGCCGCCGGCCCACCATGGCGCAGGCGCTGGCCGCCATGGCCCTGAGCATGCTGGGCTTCACCGGCTATTACCTGCTGCTGGTGCTGGCCATCCGCGACGCCGGCACCGAGGTGCCCACGCTCATCATCGGCACCATTCCGCTGTGGGTCATGCTGCTGGGCAAGCCGCAGCACCTGCGCTGGGTGGCCCTGGTGCCGGGCCTGGCGCTCACGGCTGCAGGCCTGGCCCTCATGATGGGCGCGCCCCATGGCGACACCGCGGCCGCGGCGCCTGAACACTACTGGCGCGGCATCGCGCTGGCGGTGGTGTCCATGGCGTGCTGGACGGCCTTTGCCATCCTCAATTCCGCCTGGCTCAAGCGCCACCCCGAGGTAAACGCCACCGACTGGGCCAACTGGCTGGGCGTGGCCACCGGGGCGGGGGCGCTGCTGCTGTGGCTGGTGGCGGGCTCGCCCATGGCAGAGCTGGCCGTGACGCCAGGGCTGGCGGGCTTTGTGTTGCTGTGCGTGGCCACCGGTTTGGGCTCGGCCTGGCTTGCCACCATCCTCTGGAACGTCGCGAGCCAGCGGCTGTCGGCCAGCCTGTGCGGGCAGCTCATCGTGAGCGAAACGCTGTTCGCGCTGCTGTACTCTTTTGCATGGGACGGGCGCTGGCCCACGCCGGCCCAGTGGGCCGCCTGCGTCCTGTTCACTTTTGGCATCCTGGCATCCATCAAGGCGCACCAATGAAGATCGAACTGCCCGAGGACAAGAAGCTGGTTTACGAGATGACCATCCCCATCCGCTGGGGCGACATGGACGCGATGAACCACGTGAACAACACCACGTACTTCCGCTACCTGGAAACGGTGCGTATCGACTGGATGCGTTCCATTGGCTGCCAGCCCGACCCGAAAGGCGAAGGCCCGGTGATCGTCAACGCGTTCTGCAACTTCTACAAGCAGCTCGAATACCCTGGCGACGTGCTGGTGAAGATGTATGTGAGCGACCCGGCGCGCAGCACGTTTGAAACCTGGGGCACGATGTCGCGCACCGACGACCCGGACGTGATCTACGCTGCCGGCGGCGCCACCACCATCTGGGTGAACTTCCCCGCGCAGAAGTCGGCGCCGCTGCCCGACTGGATGCGCCGGCACCTGGAATAAAACCTCAGGCCGATTTGCGCGCCCGTGTGGCCGCCCGCTCGGCCACGGCCTGGCGTGACGTGCCCGGCTTTCCGGGGTTGGTGCGCAGCTCATTGACCTTGCGGTTGACCATGCGCGCGCCCACCAGCCACTTGATGCGGGTGGACCAGCTCAGGCGCTCGCGCACATCGGGTACCGACGAATAGAACTGGTACGGGTCATCAAAGACGCCCCAATCGTGCAGCGGCAGGCTGGCGGGGTCGTTGGCATGGAACTGTCCGAAGGAATTGTTGTAGCCATCCCAGGTGGTGGCGCCGAACACATGCATGCCGTAGCCCAGCGATCGGCCCTCCATGGCCAGGCGCGACTTGGCCGCCACCGCCAGGCGCACGTCCACCACATGGCTGTCCACCGCCTGCCAGGCGCCGTCCAGCAGCACCTCGACATAGGCATGCTCCAGCGGCTGCCCGCCGGTGTCGATGATGCCGTACAGAAAGTCTGCCTTGAGCGTGACAAAGCGCATGCGCGCCGGAATGCCCAGCGCGCGCAACAGCGCCACCAGCAGCGTGCTCTTGGAATGGCAATCGCCCTTGCCGTGGCGCAGCACCGCCAGGGCAGAGGTGCCGGTGCTGTCGGCAATGCAGCCGAACGGCAGCGAGCGCACATGGGCAAAGCAGGCCAGGGCCTTTTCGCGCTGGCCCCCCTTGAGCTGGGTCAGGCGTTTGGCCAGCAGCCGGATTTTCGGGTGGTCAAACTGCAGCAGCGGCGTATTGAACAGCCAGCGGCGCGGGTCATCCAGCTCAGGCGCCTGCGCAAGGGGGTTGAAATCTGGGGGCATTCCGTTCGTACGCGGCCAATGGCGCGGCGGATTCAGCTTTTGGCCTTGGGCACGCGGCCCATCAGGTAAAACTCGGGGTTGGGCAGCATGTTGCTGAAGCTGGCCATGCGGTTGGACAAGCCAAAGAACGCCGTGATGGCGGCAATGTCCCAGATGTCTTCATCGTCAAAGCCCTGGGCGTGCAGCGGGGCAAAGTCGGCGTCGCTGATTTCATCCGAATGCAGGCAGACCTTCATCGCAAAGTCCAGCATGGCGCGCTGGCGCGGCGTGATGTCGGCCTTGCGGTAGTTCACGGCCACCTGGTCGGCCACAAGAGGCTTTTTTTCGTAAATGCGCAGGATGGCACCGTGGGCCACCACGCAATACAGGCAGTTATTGGCGGCGCTGGTGGCCGTCACGATCATCTCGCGGTCGCCCTTGGTCAGGTTGCTGGTGCGGCCGACCGATTCGGGCACCATCAGCGCGTCGTGGTAGGCAAAGAAGGCGCGCCATTCGGCCGGGCGGCGCGCAAACGCCAGGAACACGTTGGGCACAAAGCCGGCTTTCTCCTGCAGCTCCAGCACCTTGGCTTTGATGTCGTCGGGCAGGTCCTTGATCTCGGGGGCGGGGTAGCGGCTCATGGTGTGTCTCCGTGATGTGTGGGGCGATTATCCTTGGGCGCCAATTCCCAAGGAGCCTTCATGACCGACCCGATCTACGACAAAGGCCTGGCCACGCGCCGCGCCGTGCTGGGCAACGATTACGTGCAGGGCGCGCTGGACCGCGCCACCGATTTCACCCGCCCGCTGCAGGACCTGGTGACGCGCCACGCCTGGGGCAACACCTGGCAGCGCGAGGGCATTGACCTGAAGACCCGCAGCATCGTCACCGTGTCCATGCTGGTCGCTCTGGGCAAGATGCATGAGCTGAAGATCCATGTGCGCGGCGCGCTGAACAACGGCGTGACGCCGGCCGAGCTGCAGGAGATCTTCTTGCACGCCAGCGTGTACTGCGGCTTCCCGGCGGCAGTGGATGCGTTTCGTGCTGCGGCTGAAGTGATCGACGCGCCGAAAAGCTGATTGAGCGCCGCCGGGCCGCCCCAAGGCGCGAAGGCCCCCTCGGGGGGCAGCGACCCACGCGAAGCGGGGGAGCGTGGGGGCTTCAGCTTCCAGCCATCAGCTTGTGCACCAGGTCGGCCGTGGTGCTGGCCTTGTACTTGCGCATGAGCCGCGCGCGGTAAATCTCCACCGTGCGGTGGCTGATGGCCAGGGTCTTGCCGATTTCCTTGCTGGTCATGCCGTCCAGCAGGCGCGCCGCGACCTCTCGCTCGCGCGCGGTCAGCTCGGCCTTCACGGGGCGCTGTGAGCTCAGGTCCTCAAAAGCCCAGATGCCGGCCTCGTGCGGGGCCTCGCGGTTCAGCGCGCGGCCGGTCACGTGGCACCAGAACAGCTCGCCCTTGAAGCGGCCGTCCACCCGCTTCATGATGCGGTCGTCCGCATAGTGGCCCTTGGCATTCAGGATCGGCCCCATGCGTGCGCCCAGGCGCTCGTATTCGTCGGCGCTGGGGTACAGCACCTGGAACGACTGGCCGATGAGCTGCTCGCGCGTGGCGCCGAACATCTCGCACAGCTGCTGGTTGCAGTCGATGATCACGCGGTTGCGCGACAGGCACAGGCCCACAGGTGCCAGATCGAAGGCAAGGCGGTAATCCACGTCCATGGTGCAAACCTCTACGGAAAACTACGTAATGGGTTAGGTAGTATCGTACGGGACTCTTCACAAAGGAGACAGCTCGTGAACAAAATTTATCCTTCCGCCGCCGACGCCCTGAAGGGCATCGTGCGCGACGGCCAGCTCATGGCCGTGGGCGGTTTCGGCCTGTGCGGCATCCCCGAGGCCTTGATTGATGCGCTGCGCGACAGCGCGGTCAAGAACCTGACCGTCATCTCCAACAACGCCGGCGTGGATGGCTTTGGCCTGGGCAAGCTGCTGGAGACGCGCCAGATCAGCAAAATGATTTCCAGCTATGTGGGCGAGAACAAGGAGTTCGAGCGCCAGTACCTGGCCGGCGAACTGCAGCTGGAGTTCACGCCCCAGGGCACGCTGGCCGAGAAGCTGCGCGCAGGCGGCGCCGGCATTCCCGCGTTCTTTACCAAGACCGGCGTGGGCACCATCGTGGCCGAGGGCAAGGAGATCCGCGAATTTGACGGCGAGCAGTACGTGATGGAGCGCGCGCTGGTGCCCGAGGTGTCCCTGGTCAAGGCGCACCGCGCCGACAAGTCCGGCAACCTGCAGTTTCGCTACACCGCGCGCAACTTCAACCCCGCCGCGGCCATGGCCGGCAAGATCTGCGTGGTGGAAGTCGAAGAGATCGTGGAAACCGGCGACATGGTGCCCGACCAGATCCACCTGCCCGGCATCTATGTGCACCGCATCGTGCTGAACGCCACGCCGGAAAAGCGCATTGAAAAACGTACGATCACCGAGAAAGCAGGAGTCTGACCATGCCCTGGACCCAAGACCAGATGGCCGCCCGTGCGGCCCATGAACTCGAAGACGGTTTCTACGTGAACCTGGGCATCGGCATCCCCACGCTGGTGGCCAACCATGTGCCGTCCACCAAGGAAGTGTGGCTGCAAAGCGAGAACGGCATGCTGGGCATCGGACCGTTCCCGACCGAAGATGAAGTCGACGCCGACCTCATCAACGCCGGCAAGCAGACCGTGACCACCATCAAGGGCTCGTCGATCTTCGGCAGCCACGACAGCTTTGCCATGATCCGCGGCGGCAAGATCAACCTGTCCATACTGGGCGCCATGCAGGTCAGCGAAAAGGGCGACCTGGCCAACTGGATGATCCCCGGCAAGATGGTCAAGGGCATGGGCGGCGCCATGGACCTGGTGGCCGGCGTCAAGCGCGTGATCGTGCTGATGGAACACGTGGCCAAAAAGAAGGACGGCACCGA
>JBEIPU010000218.1:0-4532 GCA_040376925.1 Caenimonas sp.
CGCCAGGCAGGCGGCCCCCGCCCCCTCAGCCGCGCCCGCGGCGGCTGCGGCTGCCGCGGCTGTCGCGGCGGCCAGGTCCGTGCCCAGCGGCAACAGCAAGGCCCGCTGCGCCCTGCTGGGCACCCAGCTGGACAACGTGGAGTCCAAGGCCCGTGCGGGCGGCACCGCCGCCGACATGGAGCGCTACGCACAGGAGCGGCGCGCCGTGCAGAAGTCCCTGGTGGACGCGGGCTGCTGAGCACAGCGCGCCGGCTTGCGCCGCCCTACCCGGCCAACGCCCAGTCGATGTGCTCGGCCAGCAACGCGCCGGCGTCTGCCCGCCGCGCCTGCAAAGCCCCCCGCAGGGCCGGGTCGCCGGACGCCCGCAACGCATTTCCCAGCGCCACCGCCACATTGCGCAGCCAGCGCGCATGGCCTATGCGGCGGATCGCGCTGCCTTCGGTGTAGCGCAGGAAATCGGCCTCACTCCAGCCAAACAGCGTCACCAGCTGCTGGCCGCTCAGGCCCGCGCGTTCGTCAAAATCAGGCAGCGCGTTGCGCTGGGCGAACTTGTTCCAGGGGCAGGCGAGCTGGCAGTCGTCGCAGCCATAGATGCGGTTGCCCATCAGCGGGCGCAACTCCAGCGGGATCGCGCCCGCATGTTCAATCGTCAGATACGAGATGCAGCGCCGCGCATCCAGCCGGTGCGGCGCCACGATGGCCTGCGTGGGGCACACGTCGATGCAGGCGCTGCAGCTGCCGCAGTGCGAGCCCACCGGTTCACTGTGCGGCAGGTCCAGGTCCACGTAGATTTCGCCCAGGAAGAACATGGACCCGGCCTCGCGGTTGAGCACCAGCGTGTGCTTGCCGCGCCAGCCCTGGCCGCTGCGCGCGGCCAGCTCCGCCTCCAGCACCGGGGCCGAATCCGTGAACACGCGGTGGCCGAACGGCCCCACCTGCTGCGCGATGCGGTCCTGCAGCTTTTGCAGGCGCTGGCGCAACACCTTGTGGTAGTCACGCCCCCGGGCGTACATCGACACCACGCCTTCGCCCGGCCGCGCCAGCCGTGCGAATTCCACGGCCTGCCAGTCGGGCGGCGTGGCTGAGCCCAGGTAATCCATACGCGCGGTGATCACGCTGAGCGTGCCCGGCACCAGCTCGGCGGGGCGCGCGCGCTTCATGCCGTGCGCGGCCATGTAATGCATGTCACCATGGAACCCGCGGGCCAGCCACTCGCTCAAACCAGGCTCGGCCGAGGACAAATCCACACCGGCCACGCCAATTTGGGAAAATCCGCACGCACGGGCCCAGGCCCGGATGTTTTCCACCAGACGAGGACCGTCGATCTGACTGCTGCTGAACGCCACCCGCCGATTGTAGAAACCGCACCGCCGCAGGTACTGGCCTGGGCAACCGAGGACGACACCCGCGCGTTCGCACAGCGGCTGGCCGCTTCGCCCGCCCTGCGCAACGCGTTCATTGAACTGCACGGCGACCTGGGCGCGGGCAAGACCACGCTGGTGCGCCACCTGCTGCGCGCCCTGGGCGTGGCCGGCCGCATCAAAAGCCCGACCTACGCCGTGGTCGAGCCGCACGAGGTGCCGGGCCTGGCGATCTGGCATTTCGACTTTTACCGCTTCACCGACCCGCGCGAATGGGAAGACGCAGGCTTTCGCGATGTATTCGCCAGCCCCGGCCTCAAGCTGGCCGAATGGCCGCAAAACGCGGCGCCGGTGCTGCCCGTGGCCGACCTGGTGATCCGCCTGCAGGTGCTGGCCGACGACGCCCGGACCGCCACGCTGGTCGCGCACACGCCCACGGGCCGTGCCTTGTTGAAAGACGCTACGGCATGACGCAGCGCCCCTTGCCGTCACGCCGCACGGTATTGCAGGCCGGCACGCTGGTGCTGCTGCTGGGCCGGGCGCACATTGCGCGCGGCGCCACCATCCTGGCCGTGCGCATCTGGCCGGCGCCCGACTATTCGCGCGTGACGATCGAGTCTGATGGCCAGCTCAGCACCAAACAGATCTTTGTGGCCAGCCCGCCGCGCCTGGCAGTGGATATTGAAGGCATCGAGCTGAACCCGGCCCTGCGCGAGCTGGTGGCGCAGGTGAAAGCCGACGACCCGTACATCACCGGCATTCGCGCCGGCCAGAACGCGCCGGGCGTGGTGCGCCTGGTGCTGGACCTCAAACAGCCTGTGCTGCCGCAGGTGTTCAACCTGCCGCCCGTGGCCGCCTACCAGCACCGGCTGGTGCTGGACCTGTACCCGGCGCAGGCCGCCGACCCGCTGGCGGCGCTGATTGCCGAGCGGCTCAAGGACAGCACGCAGGGGCCCCCCCCAGCCAGCGCCCCATCACCCACGCCCGCTGCCACCACCGACCCGCTGGGCGAGCTGATTGCAAGGCAGACCGCGCGCGCACCCGCCCGGCCTGCTCTTACCCCGGCCCCCGCGCCAGTGGCGCAGGCCCCGGCCTCAGCTGCCGCGCCGGCGGCCACCGACCGGCTCATCATCATCGCGCTGGACCCGGGCCACGGCGGCGAAGACCCAGGCGCCATCGGCCCGGGCGGCACGCGCGAAAAAGATGTGGTGCTGCAGATCGCCCACCGCATTCGCGAGCGCATCAACGCCACCACCATCAACGGCAACCCGATGCGCGCGTTCCTCACGCGCGATGCCGACTTCTTCGTGCCACTGCACGTCCGCGTGCAAAAGGCGCGGCGCGTGCAGGCCGACCTGTTCGTCAGCATCCATGCCGACGCGTTCTTCACGCCGCGCCCCCAGGGCGCGAGCGTGTTCGCGCTGAGCGAGCGTGGCGCGTCCAGCTCGGCCGCGCGCTGGCTGGCCGACAAGGAAAACGCCGCCGATGCCGTGGGCGGCCTGAATGTGCGCGCCAGGGATGCCCAGGTGCAGCGCGCGCTGCTGGACATGAGCACCACAGCCCAGATCAACGACAGCCTCAAGCTGGGCAGCGCGCTGCTGGGCGAGATCGGCAAGGTCGGCAAGCTGCACAAGCCGCGCGTGGAGCAGGCCGGCTTTGCGGTGCTCAAGGCGCCCGACATTCCCAGCGTGCTGGTGGAAACTGCGTTCATCAGCAACCCCGACGAGGAAGCCCGCCTGAAAAGCGAGGACTACCAGGAGCAGCTGGCCGACGCGCTGATGCAGGGCATCAGGCGCTACTTTGCCGCCAACCCGCCACTGGCGCGCAACCGGCCGGTCTGAACCGCGCGGCAAGCGCCAGGCGGGAAGCACCGACGTACTGTGGCGGCGCCTTCCTACACGGCGCGCGGGGGAGCCCCCCTACAGTTCATTCACAGGCCACGCAATCTGGTTTGCCACTCGAAGGCCTGCAACTTACCAACGAGGTGAACAAGATGACCAAGACCAAACTGATGATCGCGGCAGCCGCCGCTTCCCTGATCGCCCTGACGGGCTGCTCCTCCAACCCGACCAATGCCCAGATCGGCACGGGCGTCGGCGCTGTGGCCGGCGGTGTGCTGGGCAGCACGGTTGGCGGCACCGCTGCCACCATCGGCGGCGCTGCCATTGGTGGCCTGATCGGTAACGAAGTGGGCAAGCGCCGCGACTGACCCGCGCACATCGCGCCCCTTCAATCAGAGGGGGTAGATCAGCGAGTTGAGGATCATCTCGCTGTCGTACACACAACGCCGGCTTGCGAATCGCAAGCCGGCGTTGTTGCGTACGATGCCGTCAATGTAGCGGCCCACGTTGTAGACCTCGCTCACACTGCCCGGCTTGGTGCGAAACACCGCGTAGTCCGCCTCGGCATGGATCACGCCGGCGTCCTCACCCAGCACCCGCGCCGGGCCCACCACATGGCGGGTGTAGTAAGGCCCGTGGTAGATGGTCTGGGTGATGCCGTACACGCGGTCTTTCATCATGCCCCTGCTTTCCAGCGCCATCAGTGACAGCGGCAGCCCGCGGTCGAAGTTCTCGCGCGCCTGCACCTGGTAACGGGCGTCGTCGGTGAAGAACTCCGGCCAGTCGTCAAAGCGCTTTTCATCCAGCGCGGCGGCATAGTCGGCGTTCAGCCGGTTGATCTCGGCATGCAGCTGCCAGTCCGTGCAAACGCCCGTGTTCATACCGCCATCACCTTTTTCCAGTAGGCGTACATGGACCGGATCAGCGTCTCCGTCACCATGTGTTCGGTCGCCTCGGTGCCGGTGCCGCCCAGCTCGCACAGCGTGCTGCCGCCCTCGCCTGCCTGACGGAATCCGTCCTGGCTGAACTCGATCACCTCGCCGTCGTCCGCGCTCACAAAGCCGGCGGGCCCGAACAGATTGGCCTGGCGCAGGCGGCGTTGCGTCATGTCAGGCGTGTCGTCGGCAAAGCCGAAATGCGTCCAGACAAAATCAAACGCGCCCTCGCCGCGCGGCACGATGTGACGCGTGCTCAATGAATTGACCTGCTGCTGGACGATCAGGCTGGGAAACAGCGTGATCATGGTGACGGTCGGCGTGATGTCCTGCCCTGGCTGTGAGGGGTCAGGAATCTTCCACCAGGCTTCCGGCACCACGTCCAGCAGGCGGTC
>JBEIPU010000040.1:0-25590 GCA_040376925.1 Caenimonas sp.
CCGTGCCCGAACGGCTCAAGCACTACAAGGAATTCGTGATCGGCCTGGACGACGCGCAGGCCAAGGTGCAGGGCGCGCGCTGCATGGACTGCGGCACGCCGTTTTGCAACAGCGGCTGCCCCGTCAACAACATCATCCCGGACTTCAACGACCTGGTGTATCGCGGCGACTGGAAGAACGCGATCGCCGTGCTGCACAGCACCAACAACGGTCCCGAATTCACCGGCCGCATCTGCCCCGCCCCGTGCGAGGCTGCCTGCACGCTCAACGTGAACGACGACCCGGTGGGCATCAAGTCCATCGAGCACGCGATCATCGACCGCGCCTGGGCCGAAGGCTGGGTCACGCCACGCCCCGCCAAGCACAAGACCGGCAAAAAGGTCGCCATCGTCGGCTCCGGGCCGGCCGGCATGGCTGCCGCGCAGCAGCTGGCGCGCGCCGGGCACGACGTGACGCTGTTTGAAAAGAACGACCGTGTGGGCGGCCTGCTGCGCTACGGCATTCCTGACTTCAAGATGGAAAAGTCGCATATCGACCGCCGCGTCGAGCAGATGAAGGCCGAAGGCGTGAGCTTTCGCACCGGCGTCATGGTCGGCAGCTTCCCCAAGGACTCCAAGGTCACCAACTGGGCCAAGGAAACCATCACGCCCGAGCAGCTGCAAAAGGATTTTGACGCTGTGCTGCTGACCGGCGGAGCCGAACAGTCGCGTGACCTGCCGGTGCCCGGCCGTGAGCTGGACGGCATCCACTTCGCCATGGAATTCCTGCCGCAGCAAAACAAGGTCAATGCCGGCGACAAGCTCAAGGGCCAGCTGCGCGCCGACGGCAAGCATGTGATCGTGATCGGCGGTGGCGACACCGGCTCCGACTGCGTGGGCACCAGCAACCGCCACGGCGCGGCCAGCGTGACCCAGTTCGAGCTCATGCCCCAGCCGCCCGAAGAAGAAAACCGGCCCATGACCTGGCCCTACTGGCCGTACAAGCTGCGCACCAGCTCCAGCCATGAAGAGGGCTGCGCGCGGGAATTCGCCATCTCCACCAAGGAATTCATCGGTGAAAAGGGCAAGGTCACCGGCCTGAAGACCGTGCGCGTGGAGTGGAAGGACGGCAAGATGGTTGAAGTGCCCGGCAGCGAGCAGGTGCTCAAGGCCGACCTGGTGCTGCTGGCCATGGGCTTTGTCAGCCCGGTTGCCAGCGTGCTCGACCAGTTCGGCGTGGAAAAGGACGCCCGCGGCAACGCCAAAGCCACGACCGAATTCACCAACGGCTACGCGACCAACGTGCCCCGTGTGTTTGCCGCCGGGGACATCCGCCGCGGCCAGTCGCTGGTGGTCTGGGCCATCCGTGAAGGGCGCCAGGCTGCCCGCTCTGTGGACGAGTTCCTGATGGGTTACAGCGATCTGCCCCGGTAAGCCGCAGGTAATACCGGGCTAATTCAGGAAAGGGTGGCATCCCTTATCATCCAGAAGCCGGATCGCATCCGGCTTTTTTCGTTTCATGGACACCCCTGCCACCCTTCCTGTTGTCGAACTGCGTGACCTGAGCTTCGGTTACGGCAAGCGCCTCATCCTCGATGGGTTGTCGCTGACCGTGCCGCGTGGCAAGGTCACCGCGCTGATGGGCGCCTCGGGCGGCGGCAAGACCACCGTGCTGCGCCTGATCGGCGGACAGGTGCGCGCCACTGCCGGGCAGACGCTGTTTGAGGGCCAGGACGTGGGCGCCATGGACCTGGCACAGCTGTATGCGGCACGCCGGCGCATGGGCATGCTGTTCCAGTTTGGTGCGCTGTTCACCGACCTGAGCGTGTTCGACAACGTGGCATTTCCGCTGCGTGAGCACACGGCACTGCCGCCGGAGCTTGTGCGCGACGTCGTGCTCATGAAGCTCAACGCCGTGGGCCTGCGCGGTGCGCGCGACCTCATGCCCAGCGAAATTTCCGGCGGCATGGCCCGTCGTGTGGCACTGGCGCGCGCGATTGCGCTGGACCCGGAACTCATCATGTACGACGAGCCCTTTGCCGGGCTGGACCCGATTTCCCTGGGCACCGCGGCCCAGCTCATCCGCCGGCTCAACGACACGCTGGGCATCACCAGCATCGTGGTGTCGCATGACCTGGAAGAGACCTTCCACATCGCCGACCAGGTCATCATCCTGGCCAACGGCCGCGTAGCCGCCCAGGGCACGCCGGACGAGGTACGCAACTCCGCCGACCCGCTGGTGCAGCAGTTCGTCCATGCCCGGGCGGACGGACCGGTGGGTTTTCACTACCCTGGTCCAACAGTTGCGCAAGACTTCAGTGGAGGTCTGGCCCCATGAGCTGGTGGAGCCCCGCCGACGTAGGCCATAGCGTTCGCAGCAAGCTGGCCGACGTGGGCCATGCCACGCGGCTTTTCGTCCAGCTGTTGAAGCTGGCCGGCCCGGCGCTGCGCCGCTTTGGCCTGGTGCGTGACCAGATCCATTTCCTGGGAAATTACTCGCTGGTCATCATTGCGGTATCGGGCCTGTTCGTCGGCTTTGTGCTCGGGCTGCAGGGCTACTACACCTTGCAGCGCTATGGGTCGTCCGAGGCGCTGGGGCTGCTGGTTGCCCTGAGCCTGGTGCGCGAGCTGGGGCCGGTGGTCACGGCGCTGCTGTTTGCCGGGCGCGCGGGCACCTCGCTTACGGCCGAAATCGGCCTCATGAAGGCCGGCGAACAGCTCAGCGCCATGGAAATGATGGCGGTTGACCCGGTGCGGCGCATCCTGGCGCCGCGCTTTTGGGCCGGCGTCATCACCATGCCGCTGCTGGCGGCGGTGTTCAGCGCGGTGGGCATTGTGGGTGGCTGGGTGGTGGGCGTGATCCTGATCGGCGTGGACCCGGGCGCTTTCTGGAGCCAGATGCAAGGCGGCGTGGACGTCTGGAAGGACGTAGGCAACGGCGTGGTCAAGAGCTTTGTGTTCGGCGTGACGGTGACGTTCATTGCCGTTTTGCAGGGCTACATGGCGCAGGCCACACCAGAAGGCGTGTCGCGCGCCACGACGCGTACTGTGGTGGTCGCCTCGCTGGCGGTGCTGGGCCTGGATTTTCTGCTGACCACATTGATGTTCAGCATTTAGGGGTAAAGCAATGGAACGATCCAAAAACGATGTCTGGGTAGGCCTGTTCGTCCTGATCGGGGGCGCGGCCATCCTGTTTCTGGCGCTGCAGTCGGCCAACCTGCTGAACCTGAGCTTCCAGTCCACTTACCGGGTGTCGGCCCAGTTCGACAATATCGGGGGCTTGAAGCGCCAGGCGGCCGTCAAAAGTGCCGGTGTGGTGGTGGGGCGCGTGGATTCGATTACCTTTGACGACAAGTCTTACCGCGCCCGTGTGACGCTGGCGCTGGAAAGCCGCTACGTTTTCCCGAAAGACAGCTCGCTCAAGATACTGACAAGCGGGCTGCTGGGCGAGCAGTACATTGGTGTGGAAGCCGGCGCGGACGAGAAAAACCTCGCCGCCGGCGATACCATCGCCTCCACGCAGTCGGCGGTGGTGCTTGAAAACCTGATTGGCCAGTTCTTGTACAACAAGGCAGCCGACGGTGGGACTGCGCAAGGGAACACGGCAAAAAAATGACAACGACATCTTTCCTTCCCGGCCTGCGTGCCGGGGTATGGGCGGCACTGATGGCCCTGATGCTGACCGCGGGCTGCGCGACGCGCCAGGACGTGTCTTCGCGCGACCCGTTCGAGCGCTGGAATCGCGGCGTGTCCGAGTTCAACGACAACGTCGATTCGCTGGTGCTCAAGCCCGTCGCCGTTGCCTACCGCGAAGTGACGCCGCCCCTGGTGCGCACCGGTGTCAGCAATTTCTTTGGCAACCTGAGCGATTTCTGGTCGTTCGTGAACAGCGCGCTGCAGTTCAAGTTCCAGAACGCCGCGGACAACTTCATGCGCCTGAACGTGAACACGTTTTTTGGTCTGGGCGGCATCCTGGACGTGGCCAGCGAACTCAACATTGACCGCCACCGCGAGGACTTTGGCCAGACACTGGGGCATTGGGGCGTGCCTGCCGGGCCTTACCTGGTGCTGCCGTTCCTCGGCTCATCCACTGTGCGCGACACCATCGCGCTGCCCGTGGACCGCCGCGGCGACCCGCTGCAGGACATCACGCCCCAGGCCTCGCGCAATGGCGCCTACGTGCTGCGGGCGGTGGACATCCGCTCCAACCTGCTGCGCGCCAGCTCGGTGCTGGACGAAGCAGCGCTGGACAAGTACACCTTTACCCGCGACGCCCACCTGCAGCGGCGTCGTGCCGAGCTGTTTGACGGCAATGTGCCGGATGCGGCGGAGCCCGCGGTCCGCAAGTGATGTGTTGCATGTTGTTGCACGCCTTCGCGGGCGCGGTACACAGCGGATGGAACTGGTGCTGTAGGGTCCAGTCCCATGAACCGGCGGGTTGGCCCGCATTTGAAAGGTCATTATGAAGAGACGTTTTCTGGGTCAGCTCCTGGCGGGCATCACGATAGCCGCCACTGGCTTGGCGGCAACAGGGTTGGCGCACGCCGCTGACGAAGCACCCGATGCGCTGATCAAGCGCCTGTCCGAGGATGTGATCGGCACGATCAGGGCCGACAAGACGCTTCAAACCGGCGATATCAGCCGCGTGATTGCGCTGGTGGACAGCAAGATCATGCCCAACGTGAACTTCCAGCGCATGACGGCGTCGGCCGTGGGGCCGGCCTGGCGCCAGGCCACACCCGAGCAGAAAAAGCAGCTGCAGGACGAATTCAAGATCCTGCTGGTGCGCACCTACGCCGGCGCGTTGGCCCAGGTGAATGACCAGTCCATTTCGGTCAAACCCCTGCGTGCCGAAGCGGCTGATACCGAGGTCATCGTGCGCACCGAGGTCCGCGGGCGCGGCGACCCGATCCAGCTGGATTACCGCCTGGAAAAGACGCCGGGCCAGGGCGCGGGCTGGAAGATCTTCAACCTCAACGTGCTGGGTGTGTGGCTGATGGAAACCTACCGCAGCCAGTTCGCCCAGGAAATCAACGCCAAGGGCGTGGATGGCCTGATCGCCACGCTGAGCGCACGCAACAAGAACAACAGCGCCAGGAAGGGCTGAAGTGATCGTCCTGCCGGTCGACCTGACCCACGACCAGGCGCCGGCCTGCGCACGCATGCTGGCGCAGGCCGTGCGGGCCGAGCCTGGCCCCGACGTGGTGGCCGATGCCGCACCGCTGCGCAGCTTTGATTCCTCGGCGCTGGCGGTGCTGCTGGAATGCCGCCGCGAGGCCCTGCTGCAGCGCAAGAGTTTTGCCGTCAAGGCGCTGCCCGCGCGCCTGCGCGACCTGGCGGGTCTGTACGGCGTGGCCGAGCTGCTGCCGGCCGCACCCTGAGGCTTTGCCGCACGCGCCAGCGCCCGCGGCCCGGACACCCTAGAATCGTGGGCTCCCATGCCCGCGATCTCGTTCCAGTCTGTCTCCAAAACCTACATGTCCGCCAAGGGCCCCTTCAAGGCCTTGGATGGTGTGAGCTTTGACATCCAGCAGGGCGAGTTTTTTGGCCTGCTGGGCCCCAACGGCGCGGGCAAGACGACTCTGATCAGCATCCTGGCGGGCCTGTCGCGCGCCAACGCCGGCACGGTGTCGGTGCTGGGCCATGATGTGCAGGCCGACTACGCCCAGGCACGCCGCCAGCTGGGCGTAGTACCGCAGGAGCTGGTGTTTGACCCTTTCTTCAGCGTGCGCGAGGCGCTGCGCATCCAGTCGGGCTATTTCGGCGTCAGGAACAACGGCGCCTGGATCGACGAACTCCTGGAAAGTCTGGGCCTGGCGGACAAGGCCAACGCCAACATGCGACAGCTGTCCGGCGGCATGAAGCGGCGGGTGCTGGTGGCACAGGCCCTGGTGCACAAGCCGCCCGTGATCGTGCTGGACGAACCCACGGCCGGTGTGGACGTGGAGCTGCGCCAGACGTTATGGCAGTTCATAGCCAAACTCAACAAGCAGGGCCACACGGTGCTGTTGACCACCCACTACCTGGAAGAGGCCGAGGCCCTGTGCTCGCGCATTGCGATGCTCAAGCAGGGCCGCGTGGTGGCGCTGGAACGCACCAGCGAGCTGCTGAAGGCTGCGTCCAGCAATGTGCTGCGCTTCAAGCTGGACGGCGAGCTGCCACCCGCGCTGGCCGCGCAGGCCCGCGTGACCGGGCGCATCGTGCAGTTCCCGGCGCACAACGCGGGTGAGATCGAGCAGTATCTGGCGGCCGTGCGCGAAGCCGGCTTGCACGCCGAAGATGTAGAGATCCGCAAGGCCGATCTTGAAGATGTGTTCCTGGACGTGATGGGAGCTTCGGCATGACCGGCTGGCAGACGCTGCTGTACAAGGAAATCCTCCGGTTCTGGAAAGTAGGCTTCCAGACCGTGGCGGCGCCGGTGCTGACGGCCATCCTGTACCTGCTGATCTTTGGCCATGTGCTGGAAGACCACGTGAAGGTCTACGACACCGTCAGCTACACGGCCTTCCTGGTGCCCGGCCTGGTGATGATGAGCGTGCTGCAAAACGCATTCGCCAACAGCTCGTCGTCGCTGGTGCAAAGCAAGATCATGGGCAGCCTGGTGTTTGTGCTGCTCACGCCGCTGTCGCACTGGAGCTGGTTTGTGGCCTACGTGGGCTCGTCCATCGTGCGTGGACTGGCCGTGGGCACGGGTGTGTTCCTGGTGACGGCCTGGTTTGCCAAGCTGAGCTTCGTGGCGCCGCTGTGGATCCTGGTGTTTGCCGTGCTGGGCGCGGCCATGCTGGGCACACTGGGGTTGATTGCAGGCTTGTGGGCCGACAAGTTCGACCAGATGGCGGCCTTCCAGAACTTCCTCATCATGCCCATGACCTTCCTGTCGGGCGTGTTCTATTCCATCCATTCGCTGCCGGCTTTCTGGCAGGGCGTGAGCCACCTCAACCCGTTTTTCTACATGATCGACGGCTTTCGCTACGGGTTCTTCGGTGTGAGCGATGTGTCGCCGTGGCTGAGCCTTGGCATCGTCAGCACCGCATTGGCGGTGGTCAGTGCCGTTGCCGTGAACCTTCTGCGCATCGGCTACAAAATCCGGGGCTAAAAGCCAATATGACCGCCGAAGAACTCAAAGCCATCATCACCGCCGGCCTGCCCTGCGAGCACATCGAACTCGAGGGTGATGGCCGCCACTGGTATGCCACCATCGTGTCCTCGCAGTTCGAGGGCAAGCGCCTGATCCAGCGCCACCAGCGGGTCTATGCCACGCTCGGTGTCAAAATGCATACCGACGAGGTACACGCCTTGTCGATGAAAACGTTCACGCCCGCCGAGTGGGCGAGCCAACCTCACTGAAACCCAGATGGACAAGCTACTGATTCGCGGGGGCCACCAGCTCCACGGCGAGGTCCGGATATCCGGCGCGAAGAACGCGGCGCTGCCCGAGCTGTGCGCCGCGCTGCTCACGGCCGAGCCCGTCACGCTGGCCAATGTGCCGCGCCTGCAGGACGTGGCCACCATGCTCAAGCTCATCCGCAACATGGGCGTGAGCGCCGAGCGTTCGGATGACGGCACGGTGCGTATCGACGCCGCGGCGCTGAGTTCGCCCGAGGCGCCGTACGAGCTGGTCAAGACCATGCGCGCATCGGTGCTGGCACTGGGGCCGCTGCTGGCGCGCTTTGGCGAGGCGACGGTGTCGTTGCCCGGGGGCTGCGCCATTGGCTCGCGCCCAGTGGACCAGCACATCAAGGGCCTGCAGGCCATGGGCGCCGAGATCGTGGTGGAGCACGGCTACATGATCGCCAAGCTGCCCAAGGGCCGCACGCGCCTGAAGGGCGCGCGCATCACGACCGACATGGTCACGGTCACGGGCACTGAAAACTTCCTCATGGCCGCCGCGCTGGCGGAGGGCGAAACCGTGCTGGAAAACGCCGCCCAGGAACCCGAGATCCCCGATCTGGCTGAAATGCTCATCAAGATGGGCGCAAAAATTGAAGGCCACGGCACCAGCCGCATCCGCATCCAGGGCGTGGAGCGCCTGCACGGCTGCACCCACCAGGTGGTGGCCGACCGCATTGAGGCGGGTACGTTCCTGTGCGCCGTGGCGGCGGCGGGGGGCGAGGTCTTTTTGCGCCACGGCCGGGCGGATCACCTGGACGCCGTGATTGAAAAGCTGCGCGAAGCCGGTGCCAGCGTGACGGCGGCGCCCGACGGTATCCGTGTAGCGGCCAGCGGCCGGCTGAAAGCACAGTCTTTCCGCACGACCGAATACCCGGGTTTTCCCACTGACATGCAGGCGCAGTTCATGGCGCTGAACGTGATCGCCGAGGGGCCATCCAAGGTCACCGAAACGATCTTTGAAAACCGCTTCATGCACGTCAACGAAATGGTCCGACTGGGCGCGAAGATCCAGACCGACGGCAAGGTGGCGGTCATTGAAGGCGTCGAAAAGCTGTCGGGCGCCACGGTCATGGCCACCGACCTGCGCGCGTCCGCCAGCCTGGTGATTGCCGGTCTGGTGGCCGAGGGCGAAACCCTGGTGGACCGCATCTACCACCTGGACCGTGGCTACGACCAGATGGAAGCCAAGCTGCGTGGCATCGGCGCAGACATAGAGCGAATCAAATGACCATCACGCTCGCACTGTCCAAGGGACGCATCTTTGACGAGACCTTGCCGCTGCTCAAGGCCGCCGGCATTGAAGTGCTTGAAGACCCCGAGAAGTCGCGCAAGCTGATCCTGGCCACCAGCCACCCTGACGTGCGCGTGGTGCTGGTGCGCGCGTCTGACGTGCCCACCTATGTGCAGTACGGCGGCGCCGACCTGGGCGTGACTGGACTGGACACGCTGATCGAGCACGGCAGCCAGGGCTTGTACCAGCCGCTGGACCTGCAGATTGCCAAATGCCGCGTGAGCGTGGCGGTGCGCTCCGATTTTGACTACGCCTCAGCCGTCAAACAGGGCTCGCGCCTGAAGGTAGCCACCAAGTACGTGGGCATTGCGCGCGATTTTTTTGCCGCCAAGGGCGTGCACGTGGACCTGATCAAGCTGTACGGCAGCATGGAGCTGGCGCCGCTGACCGGCCTGGCCGATGCCATCGTCGACCTGGTGTCCACCGGCAACACGCTCAAGGCCAACCACCTGGTGGAAGTGGAACGCATCATGGACATCAGCTCGCGGCTGGTGGTGAACCAGGCCGCGCTCAAGCTCAAGCAGGAACCGATCCGCCGCATCATCGACGCCTTTGCGGGTGCCATCGGCAAGAACTGATACCCACCACTGACACCATGGAACTCAAAGCTGCACCGCTACGCCTGGCCACCACGGCTGCCTCGTTCGAGGCGGACTTCAAGGCGCGGCTGCATTGGGCGGCGGACACCGACGCGGCCATCGAGCAGCGCGTGGCCGACATCCTGGCCGACGTGCAGCGCCGGGGCGACGCGGCCGTGCTGGAATACACCAACCGCTTTGACCAGCTCAGCGCCACTTCGATGAAGGAACTGGAGCTGGGCCAGGCCGAACTCAAGGCCGCGTTCGAAGCCATCCCCGCCGCGCAACGCGACGCGCTGCAGGCTGCTGCCCGACGCATCCGCAGCTACCACGAGGCGCAGAAAAAAGCCGGTGGCGAAACCTGGACCTACCGTGATGAAGACGGCACGCTGCTCGGCCAGAAGGTCACGCCGCTGGACCGCGTGGGTACTTATGTGCCGGGCGGCAAGGCGGCGTACCCGTCCAGCCTGCTGATGAACGTGATCCCGGCGCATGTGGCCGGTGTCAGCGAAATCATCATGGTGGTGCCCAACCCCGGCGCGCAGAACCAGCTGCTGCTGGCCGCCGGTTACCTGGCGGGCGTCACGCGGGCCTTCACCATCGGCGGCGCACAGGCTGTGGGCGCGCTGGCCTATGGCACCGAAACCGTGCCGCGGGTGGACAAGATCACCGGCCCGGGCAATGCCTATGTGGCCAGTGCCAAGCGCCGTGTGTTCGGCCAGGTCGGCATTGACATGATCGCGGGGCCCAGCGAAATCCTGGTGCTGGCCGACGGCACCACCCGGCCTGACTGGGTGGCCATGGACCTGTTCAGCCAGGCCGAGCACGACGAGCTGGCGCAAAGCATCCTGCTGTGCCCGGACGCCGCCTACATTGACCGGGTGCAGGCCGAAATCGACCGCCTGCTGCCCACCATGCCGCGCGCGGCCATCATTGCCAAAAGCCTGAACGACCGCGGCGCGCTGATCCACACCCGCAGCATGGAAGAGGCCTGCGAGCTGAGCAACCGCATCGCCCCTGAGCACCTGGAAGTCTCCAGCACCGACCCGCACCGCTGGGAGCCGCTGCTGCGCCACGCCGGCGCGATCTTCCTGGGCGCCTTCACCAGCGAAAGCCTGGGCGACTACTGCGCCGGCCCCAACCACGTGCTGCCCACTTCGGGCACGGCGCGTTTCTCGGGGCCGCTGGGTGTGTACGACTTTCAAAAGCGCAGCAGCCTGATTGAGGTGAGCGAAGCCGGCGCGCAAAAGCTGGGCAAAATCGCCGCCGAGCTGGCCTATGGCGAGGGCCTGCAGGCCCATGCCCAGGCGGCAGAGATGAGGCTCAAGCCATGAGCGATCTGGCGAGCCGCGTCTTTCGGGCCGATGTGCAGTCCATGCACGCCTACGCCGTGCAAGCCTCGGCCGGGTTGCTCAAGCTGGACGCGATGGAAAACCCGCACCGCCTGTCGCCCGACCTGCAGGCGCACCTGGGCCAGCGCCTGGGCGCACTTGCGCTGAACCGCTACCCCGGCGACCGCATCAATGACCTGCGCGCCGATTTGGCTGCCTACGCCGGCTTGCCGGAGGGCTTTGGGCTGATGCTGGGCAATGGTTCGGACGAACTCATCTCGCTGCTGGCCATGGCCTGCGACGTGCCAGGCGCGTCCATCCTGGCGCCGGTGCCCGGCTTCGTCATGTATGCCATGAGCGCGCAGCTGCAGGGGCTGAAGTTCATCGGTGTGGACCTGACGGCGGACTTTGAACTCGACGAGGCCGCCATGCTGGCCGCCATTGAGAAACACCAGCCCACCATCGTTTACCTGGCCTACCCCAACAACCCGACGGCCAACCTCTGGGACGACGCGGTTATTGAAAAAATCATCGCCGCCGCTCCCGGCCTGGTGGTGATGGACGAGGCCTACCAGCCATTCGCCAGCCGCAGCTATATCGACCGCGTGGCGCGCCACCCGCATGTGTTGCTGATGCGCACGCTCAGCAAGTTCGGTTTGGCTGGCGTGCGGCTGGGCTACATGATGGGGCCCCAGGCGCTGATGGCCGAGGTGGACAAGGTGCGCCCGCCGTACAACATCAGCGTGCTCAACGCCGAGGCGGCGCTGTTCGCCCTGGAGCATTCGCATGTATTCGCCGCCCAGGCGCAGGATCTGCGTGCCCAGCGCGAGCGGCTGCAGCAGGCACTGGCCAGGCTGCCCGGCGTCAAAAGCTGGCCGAGTGATGCCAACATGATCCTTGTGCGTGTTCCAGACGCAGCCAGGACCTTCGAAGGCATGAAAACCCGCGGTGTGCTGGTCAAGAACGTTTCTAAAATGCACCCATTGCTGGCCAACTGTCTGCGCCTGACCGTCGGAACGGCTGACGAGAACACGCAGATGATGGCCGCGCTTGAAGCCTCCATATGACCACTGACCGCATCGCTGAAGTTGCCCGCAATACGGCAGAAACCAAGATCACCGTCCGGGTCAACCTGGACGGCACGGGCAAGGCTGCGCTTGCCACCGGCATCGGCTTTTTCGACCACATGCTGGACCAGATTGCCCGCCACGGCCTGATCGACCTGGACATCCACGCCGAAGGCGACCTGCACATTGACGGCCACCACACGGTGGAAGACGTGGGCATTACCCTCGGCCAGGCGGTGGCCAAGGCCATTGGCGACAAGAAGGGCATCCGCCGCTATGGCCATGCCTATGTGCCGCTGGACGAGGCGCTGTCGCGCGTGGTGATCGACTTCTCCGGCCGCCCGGGTCTGGTGATGAATGTTCCGTTCAAGAGCGGCATGATCGGCACCTTTGACAGCCAGCTCGCGCATGAATTCTTCCAGGGCTTTGTGAACCACGCGTTCGTCACGCTGCACATCGACAACCTGCGCGGCGAAAACGCCCACCACCAGTGCGAAACGGTGTTCAAGGCATTTGCGCGCGCGCTGCGTTTCGCGCTCGAGCTGGACCCGCGCTCGGCGGGCACCATCCCTTCCACCAAGGGCTCGCTCTGACACCTGCCGGTTGACCTGAAGCCTCATGAAAACTGTTGCAGTCGTTGATTACGGCATGGGCAACCTGCGGTCGGTGTCGCAGGCGGTCCAGCATGTGGCGAAAGACAGCGGCCTGACCGCCATCATCACCTCGCGCCCGGAAGAGGTCCGCGCCGCCGAGCGCATCGTGCTGCCTGGCCAGGGTGCCATGCCCGACTGCATGCGCGAACTGCGTGAATCCGGCCTGCTGGAGTCGGTGCTGGAGGCCGCAGCAACCAAGCCGCTGTTCGGTGTGTGCGTGGGCATGCAGATGCTGCTGGACGCGAGCGACGAAGGCCCCACCGACGGGCTGGGCCTGATCCACGGGCGTGTCGTGCGGTTTGAGCTGGCCGGGCAGATCCAACCCGACGGCAGCCGCTACAAGGTGCCCCAGATGGGCTGGAACGAGGTCTGGCAGGCCCAGCCCCACCCGGTGTGGGCAGGGGTGCCCGACGGCAGCTACTTTTACTTCGTGCACAGCTACCATGCTCGGGCGTCGGATGCGCGCCACAGCGTGGGCGAGGCGGATTACGGCGGGCGCTTTACCGCTGCCATTGCACGCGATAATATTTTTGCGACCCAGTTCCATCCCGAGAAAAGTGCAGAGCACGGCCTGGCCCTGTACCGCAACTTTCTTGCCTGGCAACCCTGACATTTCCACCCGCTGCGTTCAGCACCATGCTACTGATTCCCGCGATTGATCTGAAAGACGGTCACTGTGTGCGCCTCAAACAGGGCGACATGGACCAGGCCACCACCTTCAGCGAAGACCCTGCGGCCATGGCCACCAGCTGGCTGGACAAGGGCGCGCGCCGGCTGCACCTGGTGGATCTGAACGGTGCTTTTGCCGGCAAGCCGCAGAACTTTGCGGCGATCAAGTCCATCCTGAAGGCCGTGGGCGACGACATTCCGGTGCAGCTGGGTGGAGGCATCCGCGACCTGGACACCATTGAAAAGTACATCGACGGCGGCCTGCGCTACGTCATCATCGGCACCGCCGCGGTCAAGAACCCGGGCTTCCTGAAAGACGCCTGCACCGCGTTCGGCGGCCACATCATCGTGGGCCTGGACGCCAAGGACGGCAAGGTCGCCACCGACGGCTGGAGCAAGCTCACGGGCCACGAAGTCATCGATCTGGCCAAAAAGTTCGAGGACTGGGGCGTCGAATCCATCATCTACACCGACATCGGCCGCGACGGCATGTTGAGCGGCATCAATATCGAGGCGACGGTCAAGCTGGCGCAGGCACTGACCATTCCCGTCATTGCTTCCGGTGGTTTGGGCAGCATGGGCGACATTGAAAAGCTCTGCGCCGTGGAAGACGAAGGCATCGAGGGCGTGATCTGCGGCCGTGCCATCTATTCTGGCGACCTTGATTTCGCCAAGGCGCAGGAACGCGCCGACGAACTGAACGGCTGAAATCCCTTGTTGGCCAAACGCATCATTCCCTGCCTGGACGTCACTGGCGGCCGGGTTGTCAAGGGTGTCAATTTCGTGGAACTGCGCGACGCCGGTGACCCGGTGGAAATCGCCGCGCGCTACAACGAGCAGGGCGCGGACGAACTCACCTTCCTGGACATCACCGCCACCAGCGACGGGCGCGACCTGATCCTGCACATCATCGAGGCCGTGGCGTCGCAGGTGTTCATCCCCCTGACGGTGGGCGGTGGCGTGCGCACCGTGGCCGATGTGCGCCGCCTGCTCAATGCGGGCGCCGACAAGACCAGCTTCAACTCCGCCGCCATTGCCGACCCGGACGTGATCGTGGCGGCGTCGGCCAAGTATGGCGCCCAGTGCATCGTGGTGGCGATAGATGCCAAGCGCCGATCGGGCGAAGACGCAGCCGCCCGCGGCCCCGGTTGGGACGTGTACAGCCATGGCGGTCGCAAGAACACCGGGCTGGACGCGGTGGCCTGGGCGCGCGACATGGCCGCGCGCGGCGCGGGTGAAATCCTGCTCACCAGCATGGACCGCGACGGCACCAAGGCCGGCTTTGACCTGGAACTCACCCGGGCGGTCAGCGATGCCCTGGACATCCCCGTGATTGCTTCGGGCGGCGTGGGCAACCTGGACCACCTGGCCGACGGTATCCAGCAGGGCGGGGCGGACGCGGTGCTGGCGGCCAGCATCTTCCACTACGGCGAGTACACGGTGGGCCAGGCCAAGGACCGTATGGCGCAGCGCGGCATCCCGGTGCGGCGCACCACGGCCGCCTGATCGCTCACAATACGGGCCATGGACTGGCTCAATCAAGTGAAATGGGACGCGCAGGGCTTGATCCCGGTGATCGCCCAGGAACGCGGCAGCAATGATGTGCTGATGTTCGCCTGGATGGACCGCAACGCCCTGCAAAAGACCGCTGAACTCGGCCGTGCCGTGTATTTCAGCCGTTCGCGTGGCAAGCTGTGGTTCAAGGGCGAGCAATCGGGCCATGTGCAGCGCGTGCATGAAATCCGCCTGGACTGCGACAACGACGTGCTGTTGCTCAAGGTTACGCAGGAGGGCCACGACCCATCCATTGCCTGCCACACGGGCCGCCACAGCTGCTTCTTCCAGCTTTACAGGGACGGCGCCTGGCACACAGCCGAGCCGGTCTTGAAAGACCCCGAATCCATCTACAAGTAAAGCAGATGAATGCCAATGACTCGCTCGCCCGGCTCGCAGCCGTGATTGAAAGCCGCAAACCGGCCAACGGCGGTGACGCCGCGGCCAGCTACGTGGCGCGCCTGCTGGACAAGGGCCCCGATGCTTTCCTGAAGAAGATCGGCGAGGAAGCCACCGAAGTCGTCATGGCCGCCAAGGACCTGGACCATGGCGGCGACCCGAAAAAGCTGGTCGGTGAAGTGGCTGACCTGTGGTTCCATTCCATGATCGCGCTGGCCCACTATGGCCTGGCGCCGGCGGATGTGATTGCCGAACTGGAGCGCCGCGAAGGCACCAGCGGCATCGAGGAAAAGGCCCTGCGCAAGGCTGTCTTGCGCGAGCAAACCGGAGGTTGAGCATGTCTGAAACCGACTTCGCTGCATTCGAGGGCAAGACCCAGGGCGACCGCACCGTCATGCACGTGCTGTATGGCTTGCACACCCTGGCACCGTTCACCATGCTTACCCTGTCGGTGGTGGCGCTGATCGTCAACTACCTGCGCCGCGGCGATGAAAACGATGCCTTGTACCTGGCCCACCATGCCTACATGATCCGCACCTTCTGGTGGGCGGTGCTGTGGCTTTTGGTGCTGTCGCCGCTGTGGCTGTTCTTCGTGCTGCCGGGAATGGCGGCCTACACCGTCGTAGGGCTTTGGTACCTGTACCGTTACATTCGCGGCTGGCTGCGCTTTGTGGACGGCAAACCCGTCTGAACCCATCCTGACCCTCTCGACATGACCGCCGACCCCCACTGCATTTTCTGCAAGATCGTTGAAGGCAAGATCCCTTCGCGCAAGGTCCACGAGGACGACGAAATCCTGGTGTTCCACGACATCCAGCCCTGGGCGCCGGTGCACTTCCTCATGATCCCCAAGGCGCACATTCCGTCGATGGCGCACATCGGGCCGGAGCATGAGGGCCTGATGGGCCGCATGCTGGCGCTGGCGCCCCGGTTGGCCCTGCAGGAGGGCTGCCGACCCTACCCCGAGGGCGGGTACCGCGTGGTGATCAATACCGGCGCCGAAGGCGGCCAGGAAGTCCACCACCTGCATGTGCATGTAATGGGCGGGCCGCGCCCCTGGCTCAAGGGCTGAATCAGGGTTGAAAAGGGTTAATCCCTCGACGCATCCCCTCGCGCACTAAAATCATCTCAATTCTTCAGGAGTAATCCATGGGTTCATTTTCCATCTGGCACTGGTTGATCGTGCTGCTGATCGTCGTCATGGTGTTCGGCACCAAGAAGCTCAAGAACATCGGCGGCGACCTGGGCGGCGCCGTCAAGGGCTTCAAGGACGGCATGAAAGACGGCGGGACGGCCGCTGCTGACGACAAGGCCGCAGCGCCGGCCGGCCAGGTCGCCAACGCACAGGCCGCGCAAGCCGAAAAGACCACGATCGACGTCGAAGCCAAGACGAAGTCCTGACCGGTGATCGATCTCGGCATCTCCAAGATGGCATTGATCGGCGCTGTGGCGCTGATCGTCATCGGGCCTGAAAAGCTGCCGCGCGTGGCCCGCACGGTGGGCACGCTGCTGGGCAAGGCGCAGCGTTATGTGTCCGACGTCAAGGCCGAGGTCAACCGATCCATGGAGCTGGACGAACTCAAGAAGATGAAGGAGACGGTCGAGGGAGCGGCGCGCGATGTCGAGAGCTCCATTCAGACCAGCGCCAGCGACTTCGAAAAGCAGTGGTCCGAGACCACCGGCGAGGCCCAGGCCGCGCTGTCGGGTGACATGCCTACCACCTACCCCGAGTACCGGCACCCCAAGAAGAAGTGGCGCGTGAAACAGGGCGCCACGCCCAACTGGTACAAAGCCCGAGCCGGCATCCGCACCAAGGCGCTGTCCGGGGCGGCACGCGTGGCGCGTTACCGGCCGCAAAAGCTCAGTTGACCGGCAAGCCGCCTCGCGCGTGCCCGCGCAGTGCGCGCCATTTGTGGGCTTGACCCGAAACACATTCACCCACCATGTCCGACCCGCAGAAAAAAGAAGACGAACTCGCAGGCACCGAGCAACCCTTTGTGCAGCACCTGATGGAGCTGCGCGACCGGCTGCTGTACTGCGTGTACGGCATTGCGGTGGCGGTGATCCTGCTGGCCATCTGGCCTGGCCCCAATGGCTTGATCGACTTCATCGCGCAGCCCATCCGGGCCCATATGCCCCCCGATGCCAAGCTGATCGCCGTGGGCGTGTTTTCGCCCTTTTTTGTGCCGCTCAAGGTGCTGATGCTGGTGGCGGTGCTGGCCGTGCTGCCCTGGCTGATGTACCAGATCTGGGCCTTCGTGGCGCCGGGCCTGTACAGCCATGAAAAGAAATTTGCGCTGCCGCTGATCTTCTTTGGCAGCTTGCTGGCTTATGTCGGTATTGCCTTCGTGCAGTTCTTCGTGCTGGACAAGATGTTCGGCTTCATCCAGGGCTTCACGCCTGACAGCGTGGCGGCCACGCCCGACATCTCGTCGTATGTGGAGGCCATACTGTCCCTGTACATTGCGTTCGGCCTGGCCTTTCAGGTTCCCATCGTGGTGATGCTGCTGGTGCGTTTCAACATCGTGACCATTGAAAAGCTCAAGGACTTTCGCGGCTATTTCATTGTGGTGGCGTTTGTCATTGCGGCGGTGGTGACGCCGCCGGACGTGATTTCCCAACTGGCGCTGGCCATCCCGATGTGTATTCTCTACGAGGTAGGCATCATTGCGGCGCGCTGGTTCGTCAAGGTGTCCAAGGCGCCGGACGACGCCCAGGACCCCGACGCAGCCAAGACGCCCTGAGCGGCCCGCTAGCTAGCGCTGCGCCGCACGCGGGCGCGGCCGCACGCCGGGCGTGACATCCAGCGCCAGCTTGTCCGACCCCCGGCGCACATCGAATTTCGACGGCGTTCCGGGTTTGAGCGAGGCCACGGCGGTCAGCAACTCGGAGACATTGGTCACGCGCTTGCCGCCCACTTCGGCAATCACGTCGCCCGGCCTGATGCCGGCCTGCGCCGCCGGGCCGTTTTGCAGCACGCCGGTGATGATCACACCCTCCTTCACCTTCACGCCGAAGGTTTCGGCCAGCTCGGGTGACAGCTCGCCCGGCTCCACGCCGATCCAGCCGCGGGTGACGACGCCGTCCTTGACGATGCCCTCCATCACCAGCTTGGCCGTGGACACTGGGATGGCAAAGCCGATGCCCATGCTGCCGCCCGAGCGTGAATAGATCGCCGTGTTGATGCCCATGAGGTGGCCATTGGCATCCACCAGCGCGCCACCGGAATTGCCGGGGTTGATGGCGGCGTCGGTCTGGATGAAGTTCTCGAACGTGTTGATGCCCAGCTGGTTGCGCCCCAACGCGCTGACGATGCCGCCCGTGACGGTCTGCCCCACGCCAAACGGGTTCCCGATGGCCAGCACCTGGTCTCCCACCTGCAGCGCATCTGAGTTGCCCAGGACGATCAGCGGCAGCCGGTCCAGGCTGATTTTCAGGATGGCCAGGTCGGTGTCAGGATCGGTGCCGATGACCTTGGCCTTGGTGCGCCGGGCATCGTTGAGGATGACCTCGATTTCGTCGGCGCCTTCGACCACGTGGTTGTTGGTCAGGATGTAGCCGTCGGCGCTGACGATCACGCCGCTGCCCAGGCCGGCTTGCGGCTGGTTGCCGCGCTCGCCGAAGAAAAACCGGAACCAGGGGTCGCCGTCATGCGGCGTGCGCTGTGCGGCCTTGCTGGTGTTGATGCTGACCACGGCGGCGGACGCCTTCAGGGCGGCCGTGCGGAAGCTGCCGGCGGGCACGCTGCCCGGGCTGGCCGGGGGCGCCTCCACCAGGGCCACGACGCCGCCGGTGGTCGGGCGGCGGTTCAGCCAGTCGGGCTTCAAGGTGGCCACGACAAACCAGGCTGCCAGCAGCACGGTGACAGCCTGTGAAAAGATCAACCAGTAACGACGCATGATGCACGCAGACAAAAGGGATGGAAATGGAAAACCGCAGTGTAGACGTGGCGCAGGGCGCGTGGGGGTCAGGCCCGCTGGACGGTGCGGCTGGTGGGCTTGAGCGCGGTGGCGTGCGGCACCAGCCCGGGATGGCCATGCCGGCGCGGCCCCAGGTTGGCATGCTCCACGGGCACGAGCTCGCCGGTTTGCGGGTCCAGCATGGCCGCACGTGAACGCATGCCGCGCGCCGCCTCGGCCATGCGCTGGGCGTCGTGCAGGATGTCTTCCACGTCGGCGGGGTCGCTGGTCAGGTGCACCACGCCGACGCCGATGTCGGCGCGCAGCTCGATGCGCTGGCCGTCATGGCCGTTGACCTCGACCGGGCGGCGCAGGCTGCTGGCCACGCGCAGCCCCAGGGTGCGCAGCCAGGCGGGGGAATGGATGGTCTCCACCAGCGTGATGAAGCAGCGGTCGTAGTACCGGCCCACCGGGTTGACCACGCCCACCTGGCGCTGGATGCGGGTGGCCAGGTGGATGAACATTTCATTGAGGCCGCTGGTACCCGCCTGGGCCAGCACCCGTTCGGTGTCGAACACCATGATGGCCAGCACAGCGCCGTCGCGCCGCGTGCGCCGGCGCCTGCGCTGGGCCTTGATGAGCTTCTTGACCAGGCTGATGCCGCTGTACAGCTTGGTCACCGGGTCGAACTGCGACGGTGTGGTTTCCTCGGGCCGTACCCGGCGTTCATGGCGGTTGCGCTGCCACAGCATCATGCCAATGACCGCCACGCACAGCGCCGCGCACAGGGCAAACAGCGCCTGCAGCCAGGGGCCGATACCGGGAAGGCCGATGGCCATGGCGTACAGCCCGCCGATCGCCGGCATCATCAGCAGGCAGCCCATGGCGATGCCCAGCGCCAGCCGGTCGCCCAGCAGGTAGCCGCGCAGACCCAGCCAGAACACCAGCACGGTGTTGATCAGGCACAGGGCAGCCGCTGCGGGCAGCTGCTGGTGGGCCGGCAGTGCCAGGCAGGCCAGCCCCAACACGGGTGTGGCCAGGGCCGAGATCTGCAGGCTGACCGACATGAAGCGGTCGCGCTGGTGGGCCGACAGCCAGCCCCGGATCCAGTAGTTGCCCATGCTGCTGCACAGCGGGCCGATCAGTACCTGCACCACGGTCAGGTAGCGCCTGTCCAGCCCGGGGTCAATGGCCAGCGGTATGCCGCTGAGCACGAGCACGAACACCAACGTCCCGACGTGATAGGCCAGGCCCTGCGCCGCGCCCACACTGCGCACCATGATCATGTCGGCCAGGCCGACCGCGACCACGGCACCGATGGCCCCCACGGCCATGCTCCAGATCACCAGCTCCAGCGCGCTCATCAGGCCCTTTCGTTTGGCAAATTCATTATGGGGGTGGCGCGGCGTGAATCACCATGCGGGCTGACCCGCAGTCGGCATGGCCGACAATGCGGTTCCCGGCGTTGTGTACCCTTTTCTCCCATGGCCAGCCAGCTCCAGCTTCTGAACGCGTTTGACACCCTGCTTGAACCGCAGCGCTTTCGCGACTATGGTCCCAACGGATTGCAGGTCGAAGGCAAGCAGGAAGTGCGCCGGATCGTCTCTGGCGTCACGGCCAGCCGGGCGCTGATCGAGGCGGCCATTGCCGCGCGGGCCGACGCCATCTTCGTGCACCACGGCCTGTTCTGGCGCGGCCATGACGGGCGCGTGACAGGCTGGCTGAAGCAGCGCCTGGCACTGTTGCTAGCCCAGGACATCAACCTCTACGCTTATCACCTGCCGCTGGATGCCCATCCGGCACTGGGCAACAACGCGCAGCTGGGCCGGGTGCTGGGCCTGCAGGCTGGCGGGCGGTTTGGCGAGCAGGAGCTGGGCTTTGCCGGTGAGCGGGCCGATGGCGAAGGCTTTGACAACCCGCAGGCACTGGCGCGGCATGTGGAGGCCGCACTGGGGCGCGCGGTCACGCTGGTGGGCGCACACGAACGGCCGGTGCGCCGGCTGGGCTGGTGCACCGGCGGTGCCCAGGGCTACTTTGAAGCGGCTATCGCAGCGGGTGTGGACGCCTTCATCACCGGCGAAATTTCCGAACCCCAGGCGCACTACGCACGCGAGTGCGGCGTGGCCTTCCTGGCCTGCGGCCACCACGCGAGCGAGCGTTATGGCGCACCTGCGGTGGCTGCGCATGTGGCGGCCCAGCTCGGGCTGGCGCATGAGTTCATCGACATCGACAACCCCGCATGAAGCCCATTGCCATCACCCAGGGGGACGCGGCTGGCATCGGCCCGGAAATCATCGCCAAGGCATTTCGCGATGCACCGGACGCAACCACCGGCTGTTTCGTGGTGGGCGATGTTGGCGTTATGCGGCGCGCGGTCAAGGCCATTGCGGCGCCGGGCCATGCAGCGGTGCCAGTGGCTGTGTTGAGCGACGCGGCACAGGCGCTGGCGCTGCCGCCGCGCTGCATCGGCGTGCTGCAGCCGGGTGACGCAGCAACGCTGCCGGCCTGGGGTCGGGTCAATGCCGAGGCCGGCCGCCTTGCCGCCGGCTGTGTGGTGTGGGCTGCGCAGGCCGCCCTGCGCGGGGAAGTGGCGGCTGTGGTGACCGCACCCGTGCACAAGGAAGCCCTGGCCGCCGCCGGCGTGCCGTTTCCCGGGCACACGGAGTTACTGCAAGCCGAGGCCGCGGCCTACCTGCGCCTGCCGTTAAGCCAGGTGCCGGTGCGCATGATGCTGGCCAATGAGGAGCTGCGCACCGTGCTGGTGAGCATCCATGTGTCGCTGCGCAACGCCATCGACGCCGTGACGTTTGACAACGTGCTGCAGACCCTGCAGATCGCCGACCGGGCGCTGCGCCGGGTACTGGGGCGCGCACCGCGCATCGCCGTTGCGGGCCTGAACCCGCACGCAGGCGAGGGCGGCCTGTTCGGCCGCGAGGAGCTGGACGTCATCATTCCGGCGGTGGACGCCGCGCGGGCCATCGGTATGGACGCGACGGGCCCCATTGCACCCGACACGGTCTTCATGCGGGCCCGCCGGGGCGAGTTTGACGTGGTGGTGGCCATGTACCACGATCAGGGCCTGATCCCGGTCAAGTACCTGGGGGTAGAGCAGGGCGTGAATGTCACGTTGGGCCTGCCGCTGGTGCGCACCAGCCCGGACCACGGCACGGCATTCGACATTGCCGGCACCGGCCGGGCGGACGCCGCCAGCCTGGTGCAGGCCGTGCGCATGGCGCGCCAGCTTACTTTTTGAGCGCGTCGCGGATTTCGCGCAGCAGCTGCACGTCTTCGGGCACCACGGCGGGCGCAGGCGCCGGGGCCGGCTCCTCGCGCTTGAGGCGGTTGATCTGCTTGACCATCAGGAAAATGATGAACGCCAGGATGGCGAAGTTGACCGCCACGGTAATGAAATTCCCGTAAGCCAGCACGGGAACGCCGGCCTTTTTCAGGGCATCCAGCGTCGTGGCGGTGCCCGGCGGCACGCTGCCCAGCACCACGAACAGGCTGGAGAAGTCCAGCTTGCCAAACACCATGCCCACGACCGGCATGATGAGGTCGCCCACGACCGAATCGACGATCTTGCCAAAGGCCGCGCCGATGATCACGCCGACCGCCAGGTCGATCACGTTGCCCTTGATCGCGAACTGCTTGAATTCCTTCATCATTCCCATGCTGTGTACTCCTTGTTGTAGGGGCTTTGCAGTATTCCCGGTTCAAGCGACCTGTCAAGGCGTGTGGGCGCATTGAATTCGTCCTTTTCGCTCAGCTACAATCGCGGGTTGACCCTAATACCGCGACCAGCATCGAGGATCCCCCATGAGTGATACCCCAGTCGACACCAGCAAGAGGACGTGGCTGATCGCGTCCACCTGTGCAGGTGCTGTGGGCGGCGTGGCAACCGCCGTTCCCTTTGTCAGCACTTTCCAGCCCTCCGAAAAAGCCAAGGCGGCCGGAGCGGCTGTTGAAGTGGACATCTCGGCACTCAAGCCGGGCGAAAAGCTCACCGTCGAATGGCGCGGCAAGCCCGTGTGGATCATGAAGCGCACGCCCGAGCAGCTGGCGTCGCTCGCCAAGCTGGACGGCCAGGTTGCCGACCCCAAGTCCGAGCGCAACGCTTACCCGACGCCGGACTACGCCCGCAACGAAACCCGTTCCATCAAGCCCGAAGTCTTCGTGGCCGTCGGCATCTGCACCCATCTGGGCTGCTCGCCCGGTGACAAATTCGCGCCCGGGCCCCAGCCCTCGTTGCCCGACGACTGGCAGGGCGGCTTCCTGTGCGCCTGCCACGGCTCCACGTTCGACATGGCTGGCCGTGTGTTCAAGAACAAGCCGGCGCCGGACAACCTTGAGGTTCCGCCCCACATGTACCTGTCAGAGAGCAAGCTCCTGATTGGTGAAGACAAGAAGGCCTGAGGAAGACAAGCATGGCTGAATTCAAGGAAATCTCCCCCAACGCCAGCGCGGGCGAAAAGCTGCTCAACTGGGTGGACAACCGCTTCCCCGCCAGCAAGCTGTACAAGGAGCATCTGTCCGAGTACTACGCGCCCAAGAACTTCAATTTCTGGTATTTCTTTGGTTCGCTGGCCCTTTTGGTGCTGGTGATCCAGATCGTGACCGGCATCTTCCTGGTCATGCACTACAAGCCCGATGCGGCGCTGGCGTTCGCGTCGGTTGAGTACATCATGCGCGATGTGCCCTGGGGCTGGTTGATCCGCTACATGCACTCCACCGGCGCCTCGGCGTTCTTCGTGGTCGTGTACCTGCACATGTTCCGTGGCCTGCTCTACGGCAGCTACCGCAAGCCGCGCGAGCTGGTCTGGGTCTTTGGTTGCGCGATCTTCCTGTGCCTGATGGCAGAGGCCTTCATGGGCTACCTGCTGCCCTGGGGCCAGATGTCGTACTGGGGCGCCCAGGTGATCGTGAACCTGTTCTCGGCCATCCCGTTCATCGGTCCTGACCTGGCGCTGCTGATCCGCGGCGACTACGTGGTGTCGGACGCCACGCTGAACCGCTTCTTCAGCTTCCACGTCATCGCCGTGCCGCTGGTGCTGCTGGGCCTGGTGGCCGCGCACATCATTGCGCTGCACGAAGTGGGCTCCAACAACCCCGACGGCGTTGAGATCAAGGGCCCCAAGGCCCTGAAGGATGAAAACGGCCATCCGGTGGACGGCATCCCGTTCCACCCGTACTACACGGTGCATGACATCCTGGGCGTCAGCGTCTTCCTGATGGCGTTCACGGCAGTGATCTTCTTTGCACCCGAGTTCGGCGGCTACTTCCTGGAATACAACAACTTCATTCCGGCCGACCCGCTGAAGACCCCGCTGCACATCGCGCCGGTGTGGTACTTCACACCGTACTACTCCATGCTGCGTGCCATCACCACTGAAATGATGTACGTGCTGGTGCTGTGCGTTGTGGCCGGTGCCGCGCTGTCGGTGACTCGCTTCAAGATGCCCAGCCTGTTCAAGGGTGCCATCATCGGCGCGGCGGTCGTGGCCGTGGCAGTCATGCTGGCCATTGATGCCAAGTTCTGGGGCGTGGTCGTCATGGGCGGCGCCGTCATCATCCTGTTCTTCCTGCCCTGGCTGGACTTCAGCCCGGTCAAATCGATCCGCTACCGCCCCAACTGGCACAAGTACCTGTACGGCGTATTCGTCGTGAACTTCCTGGTGCTGGGCTACCTGGGTGTGCAGCCGCCGTCGCCAGTGGGCGAGCGAATCTCGCAGATCGGCACGCTGTTTTACTTCGGGTTTTTCCTGCTGATGCCGTGGTGGAGCCGCCTGGGCGAGTTCAAGCAGGTGCCGGACCGCATCACCTTTGCCGCGCACTAAGCTGGAGACAACAACAATGAAGAAACTCATCCTCACGTTGATTGCGGCGCTCGGCATCCTCAACGGCGCCTACGCCGCCGGTGGCGACTCCATTGCCTGGGACAAGGCGCCCAAGAAAACCAACGACCTGGCCGCCTTGCAAAACGGCGCCAAGCTGTTCGTGAACTACTGCCTGAACTGCCACTCGGCTGCATTCATGCGCTACAACCGCCTGACAGACATCGGCCTGAGCGAACAGCAGATCAAGGACAACCTGCTGTTCGGCTCTGCCAAGGTGGGCGACACCATGAAGGCCGCCATTGACCCGAAGCAGGCCGCCGAGTGGTTTGGCGCCAACCCGCCCGACCTGACCTTGGTGGCGCGCTCGCGCTCGGGCAAGGGCGGCACCGGTGCCGACTACCTGTACACCTACCTGCGCACCTACTACAAGGATCCGACCAAGGCGACCGGCTGGAACAACCTGGCCTTCCCCAACGTCGGCATGCCGCACGTGCTGTGGGAACTGCAGGGCGAGCGCGAGCCCCAGTACGAAACCCGCAAGGTCCATGGCCACGATACCCAGGTGTTCACCGGCTGGAAGCAGATCACCCCCGGCACGATGACGCCGCTGCAGTACGACCAGGCCATGGGTGATCTGGTGGGCTACCTGCAGTGGATGGCCGAGCCGGCCCAGAATACCCGCGTGCGCGTGGGCGTGTGGGTGCTGCTGTTCCTGGGCCTGTTTACCGTGATTGCCTGGCGACTCAACGCGTCGTTCTGGAAAGACATCAAGTAACCGACATTGCGTGCCACGGCTCCGCCGGCGGCGCGTCCCTGTAGAGTGGGCTGCTTTCGCACCCACTCTTTTTTGATTTAAGGAGCCTTCATCATGATGGTGCTGTATTCGGGAACCACCTGCCCTTTTTCCCACCGTTGCCGCTTTGTGCTGTTTGAAAAAGGCATGGA
>JBEIPU010000203.1:0-5381 GCA_040376925.1 Caenimonas sp.
AAAAAGCTGGCCAACGAGGCCAACGTCAACACCATTCCCGGCTGGAACGACGCTATTGAATCGGCTGAGCGTGCGGTCCAGATCGCCAAAGACATCGGCTACCCCAGTGATGATCAAGGCGTCCGCCGGCGGCGGCGGCAAGGGCCTGCGCGTGGCCTTCAACGACAAGGAGGCGCTGGAGGGCTTTACTGCCTGCCAGAACGAAGCGCGCAACAGCTTTGGCGACGACCGCATCTTCATTGAAAAATTCGTGCAGGAGCCCCGCCACATCGAGATCCAGGTGCTGGGCGACAGCCAGGGCAACGTGATCTACCTGAACGAGCGCGAATGCTCCATCCAGCGGCGCCACCAGAAGGTGATCGAGGAAGCGCCAAGCCCCTTCATCAGCGACTCCACGCGCCGTGCGATGGGCGAGCAGGCCGTGGCGCTGGCCAAGGCCGTGAAGTACCAGTCCGCCGGCACAGTCGAATTCGTGGTGGGCAAGGACCAGGACTTTTACTTCCTGGAGATGAACACACGGCTGCAGGTGGAGCACCCGGTGACGGAGTGCATCACCGGGCTGGATCTGGTGGAACTGATGATCCGCGTGGCCGCGGGCGAGCCGCTGCCGCTCACGCAAAATGATGTGCAGCGCAACGGCTGGGCGATTGAATGCCGCATCAATGCCGAGGACCCGTTTCGCAATTTCCTGCCCAGCACCGGGCGGCTGGTGCGTTTTCAGCCGCCCAGGACCAGCATGTGGGCGTCCGACACGCAGCACCTGCACGGTGTGCGGGTGGACACCGGCGTGCAGGATGGCGGCGAAATCCCCATGTATTACGACTCGATGATCGCCAAGCTCATCGTGCACGGCACCGACCGCAACGACGCCATTGCCAAAATGCGCGAGGCGCTCAACGGCTTTGTGATCCGGGGCATCAGCAGCAACATCCCGTTCCAGGCGGCGCTGCTGGCCCACCCCAAATTCGTCAGCGGCGACTTCAACACCGGCTTCATTGCCGAGCACTATGCGTCGGGCTTCCGGGCCGAGGACGTGGTGCATGACGACCCCGACTTCCTGGTGGCGCTGGCCGCCTATGTCAACCGCCGCGCGTTGCAGCGCTCGGCCGGCATCAGCGGGCAGCTGCGCGGGCATGAGTTCAAGGTGGGCGAGCAGTTTGTGGTGGTGCGCCTGGGCGCGGCCGGGGCGCATTCGCGCCAGTCAGCCAGCGTGACCGACTTCCAGGCGCAGTCGGGCTCCAGTGTTGTGCAGACGAATGGCAAGCGCTATGAAATCTGTAGCGCCAACTGGCACCTGGGTGGTTCGCGCATCCGCGGCACGGTCAACGGCCAGGCCTTTACCGCGCAGGTGGAGCGGGGCACGCCGCGTAACAAGCTGGCCGTGCGCGTGATCCACAACGGCACGCAACTGGACGCGCTGGTGCTGTCACCGCGCACCGCCGAGCTGCATGCGTTGATGCCCTACAAGGCCCCGCCCGACATGAGCCGCTATGTGCTGTCGCCCATGCCCGGCCTGCTGGTGGAAGTGTCGGTACAGCCCGGCCAGAAGGTACAGGCCGGCGAACGCGTGGCTGTGATCGAGGCCATGAAGATGGAAAACGTGTTGTTCGCCGCCGCCGACGGCGTGGTGGGCAAGGTATTGGCCACCAAGGGCGAGTCGCTCACTGTGGACCAGCCGATTGTGGAATTTGCCTGAGGAACACCATGCAACGACCGTTCAAGGTGCTGGGCATCCAGCAGATAGCCATCGGCGGCCCCGACAAGAAGCGCCTGCAAACCCTGTGGGTGGACATGCTGGGCCTGGAAGTCACCGGCACGTTCAAGAGCGAACGCGAGAACGTGGACGAAGACATCTGTGCCATCGGCAGCGGCCCGTTCAAGGTGGAGGTTGACCTGATGCAGCCGCTGGACCCCGACAAAAAGCCGGCCGTGCATACCACGCCGCTGAACCATGTAGGCCTGTGGATCGACGACTTGCCCACGGCCGTGGACTGGCTGGGCGCCAAAGGTGTGCGGTTTGCGCCCGGTGGCATCCGCAAGGGCGCGGCGGGCTTTGACATCTGCTTTGTGCATCCCAAGGGCAGCGACGAGCTGCCGATTGGTGGCGAGGGCGTGCTGATCGAGCTGGTGCAGGCGCCGCCCGAGGTCGTGCAGGCGTTTGCGGCGCTGGCAGCCCAAAGCCCGGCACAATAAAGCGCATGGACCTCTCACGCTTTCCCCGACGCCGCTACACCCCCTTTGCCACCCCGCTGGAGTTCTTGCCGAACTTCACCAAGGCTCTCGCCGCCAGTTGCCCCGGTGGGCAGGGGCCCGACATCTGGATCAAGCGCGACGACATGCTGGGTCTGTTCCCCGGCGGCAACAAGACGCGCAAGCTTGAATTCCTGGTGGCCGACGCGCTGGCGCAGGGCGCCGACACGCTGGTGACCTGCGGTGCGCCGCAGTCCAACCATTGCCGCATCACGCTGGCCGCCGCCGTCAAGGAAGGGCTCAAGTGCCGCTTTGTGATCGAAGAGCGCGTGCCCGACAGCTACGAGGTGGATGCCAGCGGCAACAACTTCATGTTCCGCCTGATGGGGGTGGAAGCCATCACCGTGGTGCCCGGCGGCAGCAACATGGCGGCCGCCATGCAGAAGGTGGCCGACGAACTGGCGGCGTTGGGCCGCAAGGCTTACATCATTCCCGGCGGCGGATCCAACGCGCTGGGCGGCCTGGGCTATGTGGCATGTGCGCAGGAACTGCAGCAGCAGCTGTTCGAGCAGGGGCTTCAGATCGACCGCGTGGTGGTGGGCTCGGGCAGCTCGGGCACGCACGGCGGGCTGCTGGCGGGCTTTCTGGGCAACCACATCAACATCCCCATCGTGGGCATTGGCGTCAGCCGCGACCCGGCCGACCAGGAGCCGCTGGTGTTCAAGGAGGCCCAGGCCGTGGCCGACCTGCTGCACACCGGCATGACCATCCCGCGCGAGGCGGTGGTCAGCGTGGGCGGCTACTGGCAGCCCAAATACTCCATCCCCAACGCGGCCATGGTTGAGGCCGTTCAGATGCTGGCCCGCACCGAAGGCATTCCGCTGGACCCGGTGTACACCGGCAAGATCATGGCCGGGCTGATCGGCCTGGCCCGCCAGGGCTATTTCAGGCCTGGTGAAAAGCTGCTGTTCCTGCACACCGGCGGGCTGCCGTCGCTGCACGCCTACGAAGGTGTCGTGCTGGGCGCTGCGCCCGCCACGCGCTGACGCGAAACTTACACCCTCGGGGATTCCCCCGAGAGCCTTGGAGTGCATCGCAGGCTTAGACTGACCCACCCGCCAGCACCGTCCTGGTGCGCAGCGTGGCAAGGAGACAGCTTTGCAGCCATCCAACATTGCCAACCCGGCCTATTTCCACAAGGTCGTTGATTGCCAGTACGCTTGCCCCGCCCACACCCCCGTTCCTGAATACATACGCCTGATCGCCCAGGGCCGCTACAGCGATGCCTACATGGTCAACTGGGTGTCCAACGTGTTCCCCGGCATCCTGGGGCGCACCTGTGACCGGCCCTGTGAGCCTGCGTGCAGAAGGGGCAGGGTGGAGGAGGCCAATGCCCAGCACCCTGAACCGGTGGCGATCTGCCGCCTCAAGCGTGTGGCCGCCGACATGAAAGACGATGTGGGCCAGCGCATGCCCAAACCGGCGCAAAAGAAGAACGGCAAGCGCGTGGCCTGCATCGGTGCCGGCCCGGCCTCGCTGACCGTGGCGCGCGACCTCGCACCGCTGGGCTACGACGTGACGGTGTACGACGGCGAGGCCAAGGCGGGCGGCTTCATCCGTACCCAGATACCGCGCTTTCGCCTGCCTGAATCAGTCATTGACGAAGAGACGGGCTACATCCTGGACCTGGGCGTGACCTTCAGGCGCGGGGAGCGCATTGCATCCATGAAGGGGCTGCTGGCGCAACACTACGACGCCGTGTTCGTCGGCTGCGGCGCACCGCGCGGGCGCGACCTGCAGTTGCCCGGTCGCAAGGAGGCCGCAGCCAGCATCCACATCGGCATTGACTGGCTGGCGTCGGTCTCGTTCGGCCACATCACGCATATCGGCAAGCGCGTGATCGTGCTGGGCGGCGGTAATACGGCCATGGACTGCTGCCGCTCGGCGCGGCGTCTGGGTGGCACCGACGTGAAGGTCATCGTGCGCAGCGGCTTTGAGGAAATGAAGGCCTCGCCCTGGGAGAAGGAAGACGCCCAGCACGAGGGCATCCCCATCATCAACTACCACGTGCCCAAGGCATTTGTTCACGAGGGCGGCAAGCTGCAGGGCATGACGTTTGAAATCGTGCAGGCGGTGTACGACAGCAAGGGCAAACGCAGCCTGGTGCCCACGGGTGAGCCCGACGCCTTTTTTGAATGCGACGAAGTGCTGGTGGCCGTGGGACAGGAAAACGCCTTTCCCTGGATCGAGCGCGATTGCGGCATTGCCTTTGACGAATGGGGCCTGCCGGTGCTGGGCAAGGACACGCACCAGTCCAGCCTGGCCCACGTGTTCTTTGGCGGCGATGCGGCCTTTGGCCCCAAGAACATCATCACCGCCGTGGCCCATGGGCACGAAGCCGCGGTGTCGATCGACCGCCTGCTGAATGGCGAAGACATTGCGCAGCGGCCCGACCCCATGACCAACCTGATGTCCCAGAAGATGGGCATCCATGAATGGAGCTACGACAACGACACCTCCAACGACCTGCGCTTCAAGGTGCCCTGGGCCCAGGCCGAAAAGGCGCTGGCCAGCATCAAGGTGGAAGTGGAGCTGGGCTTTGACGCCGCCACTGCCTTCAAGGAAGCGCAGCGCTGCCTGAACTGCGACGTGCAGACGGTGTTTGCCGAGCCCGCCTGCATTGAATGCGATGCCTGCGTGGACATCTGCCCCATGGACTGCATCAGCTTCACCGACAACGGCGAGGAGGCCGACCTGCGCAAGCGGCTCAAAGCGCCCGCGCTCAACACGTCGCAGGACCTGTACGTGTCGCGCGAGCTCAAGACAGGCAGGGTGATGGTCAAGGACGAGGACGTCTGCCTGCACTGCGGCCTGTGTGCCGAGCGTTGCCCCACGGGGGCCTGGGACATGCAGAAATTCCTGCTCAACACCACGCAGGCCGGGCCGCATGCCCGGGACAAGGCGGTGAAGAAGGTGGGGGTGCCGGTATGAAGCGGATAGAAGCCGTCAACGACTTTGTGATCAAGTTCGCCAACGTCAACGGCTCGGGGTCGGCCAGCGCCAACGAGCTGTTTGCCAAGGCCATCATGCGCATGGGCGTGCCGGTCAGCCCGCGCAACATCTTCCCCAGCAACATCCAGGGCCTGCCCACCTGGTACGAGGTGCGCGTGACCGAGCAGGGCTGGCTGGGC
>JBEIPU010000065.1:0-20348 GCA_040376925.1 Caenimonas sp.
AAAATTCAATCTTTAGGAGCCAGCCAATGACCCCCCTCATCGGTGTCGTCATGGGGTCCAGTTCAGACTGGGACACCCTGCAACACGCAGTCCAGATTCTCCAGGAATTCGGTATCGCCCACGAGGCCCGGGTTGTTTCAGCCCATCGCATGCCGGACGACATGTTTGCCTATGCCGAGGCGGCGGCGGGCCGGGGGCTCAAGGCCATCATCGCGGGAGCCGGGGGCGCCGCCCACCTGCCGGGCATGCTGGCGGCCAAAACCACGGTGCCCGTGCTGGGCGTGCCAGTGGCCAGCAAGCACCTGCAAGGCGTGGATTCGCTGCACAGCATTGTGCAGATGCCCAAGGGCATCCCGGTGGCCACCTTTGCCATCGGTAACGCCGGGGCGGCCAATGCCGCGCTGTTTGCGGTGGCGCTGCTGGCCAACGAAGATGCGGCGCTGCGTGGCCAGCTGGAAGCATTTCGCACCAGACAGACGCAAGCAGCCCGCGCGATGACGCTGCCGCCCGCATGAGCCCCCCTATTCTTCCGGGGGCGACGCTCGGCGTCATGGGTGGCGGCCAGCTGGGGCGCATGTTTGCCCACGCCGCGCAGCAGATGGGCTATTTCACCGCCGTGCTCGACGCGGACCCCACCAGCCCGGCAGGCCTCGTCAGCCACCACCATGTGCAAACCGGCTACGAAGACGCCGCCGGCCTGGCCGAGCTGGTCCGCCTGAGCGCCGCCGTCACCACCGAATTTGAAAACGTCCCCGCGCAGTCCCTGCGTGCCCTGGCCGTGACGCGGCCCGTGGCGCCTGGGGGTGACGCCGTGGCCGTGGCCCAGGACCGTGCGGCTGAAAAAGCGCATTTCGCGCGCTGCGGCGTGGCGTGTGCGCCGTATGCCGTGATCGAAACCGCCGCGCAGCTGGCCGCTGTGGGCGATCACCTGCTGCCCGGCATCGTCAAGACCACCCGCATGGGCTATGACGGCAAAGGCCAGATCCGCGTGACGACACGCGAAGAACTGGCCGCCGCCTGGCAGCAGCTCCAACAGGTGCCCTGTGTGCTGGAAAAGATGCTGCCACTGGCCGCCGAGATCTCCGTCATCGTGGCGCGCGGGCGCGACGGGCAGATGGTGAACCTGCCGCCCCAGCTGAACCTGCACCGCGACGGCATCCTGGCTGTGACCGAGGTGCACGCGCAGGCCATGCCGGCTCAGCGTCAGGCGCAGGCGGTCGAATCAACCCGTTCCATTGCGCAGGGCCTGAACTACACCGGTGTGCTGTGTGTGGAGTACTTTGTGCTGGCCGACGGCTCGCTGGTGGTCAATGAAATGGCGCCACGCCCGCACAACAGCGGCCACTACAGCATGGACGCCTGCGACGTGTCGCAGTTCGAGCTGCAGGTACGCGCCATGACCGGCCTGCCGCTGGTGCAGCCGCGCCAGCACAGCGCGGCCATCATGCTCAACCTGCTGGGCGACCTGTGGTTTCGCCAGGGCGATGCGGCGCAGCCGCCGCCCTGGGACCAGGTGCTCGCCTTGCCGGGCACCCACTTGCACCTGTACGGCAAAACCGAGGCACGGCGGGGCCGCAAGATGGGCCACCTGAACGTGACCGGCGCCGACGCAGCCACTGTGCGCGCCACGGCGCTGCAGGCGGCCGCGCTGCTGGGCATCGAGGCGTTCTGATGATCCTGAACGGTCAGGATGCAGGCGCGGTAGCCCAGGCCGCAGCGGTGCTGGCAGCCGGTGGGCTGGTGGCCTTCCCGACCGAAACGGTATACGGGTTGGGCGCAGACGCGTCCAGCGATGCTGCGGTGGCCGGCATCTTTGCCGCCAAAGGCCGCCCCAGTGACCACCCGTTGATCGTGCACGTGGCCGGCGCGGCCGAAGTGGCCCACTTTGCGCGGGACGTACCTGCGTTTGCGCAAGCGCTGATGCGCTCGTTCTGGCCCGGGCCCCTGACGCTGATCGTGCCGCGCCGTGCCGGCGTGGCCGCGGCATCGGCTGGCGGGCAGGACACCATTGGCCTGCGTTGCCCCTCCCACCCGGTGGCGCTGGCGCTGCTTGCGGCCTGCGCCGCCGCCACGCCGCCGGTGCATGGCCTGTCCGGGCCCAGCGCCAACCGGTTTGGGCGTGTGAGCCCCACCACGGCGGCCCATGTGCAGGCCGAATTCGGCGACAGCCTGCTGGTGCTGGACGGCGGCCCTTGCGACGTGGGCATCGAATCCACCATCATCGACTGCACCCGCGGCGTGCCCGTGCTGCTGCGCCCCGGTGCGATCACCCGTGACCAGGTGGCTGCCGCCTGCGGCCAGCCGGTGCGCTCGCAGCAGGAGCTGGACGCCGGGCTGCCTGCCGCGCCGCGCGCCTCCGGCACGCTGGAGGCGCACTATGCGCCCACAGCCCGTGTGCGGCTGATGGACGCCGCCGCGCTGCAGACCGCGCTGGACCTGCTGGGCGCCGACGGCGCGGGCATCGCCGTCTGGTCACGCGCCGTGGTGCAGTCGCGCTCCGGCCGCATCGTGCGCCGGCGCATGCCCGATGATGCGGCCGCCGCGGCGCAGCAGCTGTTTGCGGTGTTGCGCGACTTCGACGTGGCCGGGGTTTCACTGATCTGGGTTGAAACGCCTCCTGATACCCCCGAATGGGAAGGTATCCGCGACCGCCTGCAACGCGCGGCAGCGGCTTGATGACCCACTCGTTAAACTACCTGCCAAGCACTTTGGAGATCTCAATGGCAAGAAACTGGATGCGCCGCGCCCTTCTGGCGGCGGCGTGCGCTTCGACCGCGCTCATCGCGGCCTGCGGCTCGGGGACGACGGAGTCGGCCCTGGTGCCCTCGCGCTTTGTTGCGTTCGGCGACGGCTTCAGCGATCTGGGTGAGGGCGGCTCGCGCTACACCATCAACGACGGCAGCGCCAACATCTGGTCGCAGTACATGGCCAACCTGTTCGGCCAGAACCTCACCACGGCGGCCTCGGGCGGGCTGTCGTATGCGCGCGGCAACGCCCGCGTCGCGCTCAAGCCTGACGCGGCCGGCAGCAATGCCACCCCGACCGTGACCGAGCAGGTGGACCGCTTCCTGGCGGGCAACACCATCGGCGCCAACGACGTGCTGATCATCAATGGCGGCTTCAGCGACATCATCGTGCAGATGGCCGCGGTGCGGGCCGGCACGCAGACCAGCGCGCAGATGATCGTGAACGTGCGCCAGGCCGGCCGCGACCTGGCCACGCAGGTGCGCCGCCTGGTCACCGCGGGCGCCAGATACGTGGTGGTGGTGGGCCCTTACAACCTGGCCCGCACGCCCTGGTCCACCGCCATCGGCCAGGGCGACCTGCTGCTGGAGGCCACCAGCCGCTTCAATGAAGACCTGCTGGTGAGCCTGGCCGACCTGGGCTCCAACGTGCTGTATGTCGACGCGGCCTTCCACTTCAACCTGATGACTTCGTCGCCGGGCGCCTACAACCTGACCGATGCCACCTCGGTGATGTGCACATCGGCCGACACCGGCCCGGGCATTGGTATCGGCGCGGGCCAGGTCAATTCCGCGCGTTGCACCACCGGCACCATCGTGTCGGGCTTTGACTACACCCGCCACATCTATGCCGACCCGGTGTACCCCACGCCGCAAGCCCACCGGCTGTTTGGCGAATACGCCTACAACCGGGTTCGCGCGCGCTGGTAAGCGCAAAGACAGCCGCAGAATGAAAAAGGCGCCCGAGGGCGCCTTTTTTACCGGGGCGGCTGATGAGGCGGCTTACTTGACCGTCTCGAACACCGCGCGCGCCTGCGCATGGCACAGCGGCGGCACATAGGTGCCGTGGTAGTTGCCGTAGTAGGTGGCGAACGCCGCCGAGGCCGGGTCGGTCGGCGCGGCGCCATTCACGCCGAACGCTGCCTGCACCGCTGCGTCCACGTCCACAGTCGTCACGTTGGTCAGGTTGCGGCTGGCAAAGTCGGCCTTCGCCACGTTCATGTGCACAGCGGGCGGCACGGTCGGGTCGCCTGCGCCGGCGCACAGCAGCGTGCGCGACTTGGGGCTCCAGCCCAGCAGGTCGTTCTTTTTGGCGGCCAGGTACAGCGGGTTGTTGACGTTGGTCTGGGCGCCCGTGATGAACGCACTCTGGAACACCGCGTCGCGCGCCTGGGTCGGCGTTTCGCCCGCGGCGCCGGGCAGCGCGCCGGTGGTGACCAGCGTGGTGTAGGTCAGCGTGGGGTTGGGCAGCAGGGTTTCGATGTAGTTCGAGTACGGCAGCTTGAACGCCTCGGTGACGTTGGAATAGATGCCGCCATAGACCTTCTGCCAGGCCGTCACCAGGTACGGCACAAAGAACTGCACGCCCGCGATGGCCGTGGGGATCTGCAGCGAGCCCGACAGGTTGTACGGGCCCGACAGGTGGGCGCCGGCCACGACGCTGATCTCGCCGGGCAGGTCACGCTCGATCGCGCGGTGCGCCGCCATGGATGCGTGGCCGCCTTGCGAATAGCCGGTGAGCATCACCTTGCCCGACAGGCCAAAGCCCTGCAGCGCGGCAACGTTGCGCGCGGCGCGGATCGCGTCGATGACCGATGTGGCCTCGGAGTCCGCGTGCAGGTAGGGGTGGTACGAATAGGTGGACTTGGCAAAGCCCAGGTAATCGGTGGCCACCACGGCATAGCCCTGCGCGGCATACATGGCGCTGAGCAGCGCGGTTTCGCTGTCAGCGGGGTTGGCCAGCGTGCGCGGCTTCTGCACGTCGGTGCCCTTGGCATACGCCACCAGCGGGAACGGGCCCAGGCAGGCCGCGCCCGTGGGGACCAGCAGCGCGCCGGAGGCATTGGCGGCCTCGCCATTGACGCCCACGGTGGCGTAGTTGATGGCCACCACGCGCACATCGCATTTGGCCTTGCCCGACAGGGCCTGCAGGCCGCTGGAAGCGGTTGCGGCGTCAAGCTGGGCCGCGCTCAGCGTGGCCACCGTCTGCGGCGTCTCCTTGATGCCGCCACGGGTGTTCTCGTCGCCGCCACCCCCACCGCAGGCCGCCAGCAGGGATGCCGCCGCCACGGCGGTCAATACGTGAAATCGCTTCATGTTGTCTCCTTTGTTGAAAAAAGAACGTGCGTTCGTTTTTGGATTGAACATGCTAAGTCCGTCCGCGGGTGCGCGGTAACGGGTTAGTACGGGGGCTGTTCGGGGCGCCGTCGCCAAGGCGACGCATCGGCGTCAGCGAAAGCGCAGCTTCATGACCAGGATGGCCACGGCCAGCGCCAGCGTGACGGCATTGGCGGCCACGATGGGCCAGGCGCCCAGCAGCAGGCCATACACCAGCCACAGCGCGACGCCGGTGGTGAACACGCTGTACATGCCCAGCGAAATGCCGCTCACGTCGCGCGTGCGAAAGGTCAGCCAGGCCTGCGGCACAAAGCTGCAGGTGGTCAGGATGGCGGCCAGGTAGCCGATGAGTTCGCTCGAAGGCATGGTGATGGATCAGGTGCTACTGGTCGCGCGCGGCCCATTCGACCAGGGCGTCGATCGCGGGGCGCACGGCATTGGCGTTGGGGTGGTTGGCCAGGGCCACCAGCACGTAGCGGCGACCGCTGGCGCCCAGCACATAGCCGGCCACGCCGGCCACGTCGCGCAGGCTGCCGGTCTTCAGATGGGCGGTGGCGCCGCGCGCGCGGCTGCGCCGCATCGTGCCGTCCACGCCCGTGATGGGCAGTGACGACATCAGCTCGGGCATGACCGGCGACGCCCAGGCGGCTTGCAGCATGCGCGCCAGTGCCTGCGCCGTGATGCGCGATTCGCGTGACAGGCCCGAGCCGTTGTCCATGACCGGCAGGTCGGTGGCGCCAAAGCGCGCCGACCACCACTGGCGCAGCAGCTCGCGCGAGCCGTCGGCCGTGCCCGTGCCCTTTTGCTGCTGGCTCAGGGTCAGGAACAGCTGCTGGGCCATCACGTTGTTGCTGTACTTGTTGATGTCGCGGATCACCTCGGCCAGCGCGGGCGACTGCAGCTCGAAGCTGGCCGCCAGGCCCGCGGGCGTGCGGCCCTCGCGCACCTGGCCGGTGAGCTTGCCGCCCAGCGACGCCCACATGCCCGCCACCGCACGCATGCCGTAGCTGCGCGGCGCGGCGTAGGCCACGGGCCAGTTGCGCTCGCCGCAGGCGGCCGGGTAGCCGCCGGCAAACCGGATGCGCAAAGGGTCGCTGAAATCCGCCTTGAGCGCGCCGCGCCAGTCACCGCAGTCGGCCAGCGCCAGCGGCACCGTGGCTGGCACCTGCACGCCGGCCAGCGGGGGCTCCACATGCAGCTGTGCGGTGCCCGCCGTGCGGTCGGGCACAAAGGTCATCACGACCGATCTGTAGTTGATGAGCAGCGCATCGGGCGATGCGTTGTAGGGGCGCAGCGGCTCGCCGTCAAACGCGCCCGGGTCCTGCTCGGCCACGTCAAAGGCGCTGCGGTCCAGCACGATGTCGCCCGCGATCTGCTGGATGCCCAGACCCTGTACCCGGCGCAGCAGCAGCCACAGCCGCTCGGCCACCAGCTTGGGGTCGCCCAGGCCGCGGATGTACAGGTTGCCGTACAACGTGCCGTCGCGTACGGCGCCTTCCAGGTACACCGGCGTGGCCCAGGTGAAGGCCGGGCCCAGCAGCTCCAGCCCGGCGAAGGTCGTGACCAGCTTCATGACCGACGCCGGGTTCACCGGCACGCCTGTGCGGTGGGCCAGGCGGGGTACCGCGCGGCCGTCCACGTCGGCCACCAGCAGCGTGACCGCGTCGCGCGGCACCTTGGCGCGGGCCAGGGCTGCGTCCACTTCAGGGGGCAGTGCCTGGGCCAGGGCCTGGCCGGCCAGCAGGGTCAGGCCGAGCAGGGCAGCCAGCGCGCGGGGGATTGTCATCGGCCGATTATCAAGCGGCTCGATAATCGCCGGATGAAGGTACTTGCGTTCGACACCAGCACTGAAGCCCTGTCCATTGCCGTGGGGCACTGGCACGGCGGGCAGCTGCAGGTGTGGCAGCACACCGGCCCCGGCGGCGCGCAGGCGTCCGCCACGCTGATACCGCAGGCCATGGCGCTGCTGGCCCAGGCCGGCCTGACGCTGGGCGCGCTGGACGCCGTGGCGTTTGGCGCAGGCCCGGGCTCTTTCACCGGCCTGCGCACCGCCTGCGCGGTAGCGCAGGGTTTGGCCTTTGGCGCGGGCGTGCCGGTGCTGCCGGTGGACACCCTGCTGGCCGTGGCCGAGGAGGCCCGCCACACCCAGGGCGCCACCCGGGTGCAGGCCGTGCTGGACGCGCGCATGGATGAGGTCTACACCGCCGCCTGGTCGCACGACCGCACGCAGTGGCAGGCGCATGGCGGCGCCGCGCTGTCGGCGCCGCAGGACGTGCCCGTGCAGCCCGGCTGGACGCTCGCTGGAAATGCCTTTGCCGCCTATGGCGGGCGGCTGGGCGCCGCCGTGGCGCGGGTTGACGCACTGCCCACGGCCACCGCCATGCTGCGCCTGGCACCCGCGCTGCTGGCCGCGGGGCAGGCCGTACCGGCCGCGCAGGCGCTGCCCCGCTACATTCGCGATAAAGTCGCCAAAACCACTGACGAACGCGCGGCCGAACGCGGGGCGCGTCCCGTCACCTGAACCATGAGCGCCGTATTCAAGACCGTCGAAGCCCAGTTTGAGCCGCTGACCGAAGCGCGGCTGGACGAGGTGCTCGTGATCGAACAGTCGGCCTACGCGCAGCCCTGGAGCCGCGGCAACTTCACCGATTCGCTGCGCTCGGGCTACCAGGCGCAGATGCTGGTGGCCGACGGCACCATCCTGGGCTATTTCGTGGCGATGAAAGGCGTGGACGAGGTGCATCTGCTGAACATCACCGTGGCGCCGGCACACCAGGGCCAGGGCTGGAGCCGTGTGATGCTGGACGCGCTGGCGATCTGGTCGCGTGGCCAGGGCGCCCAGTGGCTCTGGCTGGAAGTGCGTGTGAGCAACGCCCGCGCGCTGCAGATCTACGAGCGCCACGGCTACCGCCGCGTGGGCGAGCGCAAGGGCTACTACCCCGCGGCCCAGGGTCGGCGCGAAGACGCGGTGGTGATGAGCTTCAAGCTATGAGCCTGGACCTGGACGAACGCCAGCAGGCCATGCTGGCTGAAATGGGCGTGCGGCTGTTCCAGCCGGCGCCGCCGCCAAGGGTCGCACCGCCGCTGGCCGCACCGGCGCCAGCTGCGGCTGCCGCAGCGCCCGTGGCCGCCAGCGCCCCGTTGCGCGCCATGCCGGCGGCGCGGCCTGCGCCCGCACCGCAGGCAGCCACCGGGGCGGGCCTGCGTGAGCGGCCGGCCGGTGTGGCCGCGATGGACTGGCCGGCGCTGCGCGAGGCGGTGGCGGGGTGCCAGGCCTGCAAGCTGTGCACCAACCGGCGCAACACTGTATTTGGCGTGGGCGACGAGCAGGCCGACTGGATGATCGTGGGTGAAGCACCCGGCGAGAACGAGGACATCCAGGGCGAGCCCTTTGTCGGCCAGGCCGGCAAGCTGCTGGACAACATGCTCAAGGCGCTGCAACTGGACCGCCACCACAAGGTGTTCATCGCCAACGTGCTCAAGTGCCGCCCGCCCGGCAACCGCAACCCGGAGCCTGAAGAGGTGGCCCAGTGCGAGCCCTTCCTGCGCCGCCAGGTGGAGTTGCTGCAGCCCAAAATCATCCTGGCCATGGGCCGTTTTGCGGTGCAGTCCCTGTTACAGACCGCAGAGCCCATCGGCAAGCTGCGCGGGCGGGCGCACAGCTACCACGGCGTGCCCGTGGTCGTGACCTATCACCCCGCCTACCTGCTGCGCAACCTGCCCGACAAGGCCAAGGCCTGGGCCGACCTGTGCCTGGCCGCGGACCTGATGCGCCAGGGCTGAAAGCGGCAGTTCTGCGTCTGTGGCGCCAGTGTGAATTTGTTTTGTGATTTATGACGCACAACCGGCTTTACCGTGTGCCGGCCTCCCCCAAATGACGGGGGTGCGCTGTTGCCCCGGCTGTAGCCCTGTGCTACTGTCGAAAGCAACCCTTTTCATGACAAGGGGCTGAAAGCCCAGCCCCAGGCAAACGCGGCATCTGCAGCCGTTTTGCAGGAGTACCCGATCCATGCGCCACCGATCCGTTTCGTCCCGTCCCCTGGCAAGCAGTCCGGCGGTCGCCGGGCACCGCCCTGCCGGGGTCACGCTGGCGATTGCCGGTGCGTTCACGGGGGCGTTCATGGGCCTGGCCCATGCGCAGTCAACCGGTCTGCAGGCGGTGCACGGCGCCGCCACCATGGTCACGCAGGGCAACCATACCGTCATCACCACGCAGAACGGCGCGGGCACCAGCCACAGTGCGCTGAACTGGCAAAGCTTTGGCGTCGCGCCCGGCACCACCACCCAGTTCAACCAGCCCAGCGCCGCCAGCACCGCCATCAACCGCGTGCTGGGCAACAACCCCAGCGCGATCTTCGGCACGCTAAGCTCCAACGGCAAACTGGTGCTGGTCAACCCGGCAGGCATTGCCGTGGGTGCTGGTGCGGTGGTGGACACGGCGGGCTTTACCGCATCCACCCTGCGCATGAGCGATGCCGATGCGCTGGCCGGTCGCATGCGCTTTGGCGACGGCGGGATTGCGGGCAACTTGAGCGTGGGCGGGCACATCGTGGCACGGGGCGGCGACGTGGTTCTGATTGCCCCCAGCATTGAAACCAGCCAGAACGCAGTGATCCAGAGCGCCAACGGCGCGACGGTGCTGGCCGCAGGACAGAAAGTGGAAGTCACGGGCCGGGGCCTGGAGGGCATCCACCTGCAGGTGCAGGCGCCGCAAGACAGTGCGGTGAACCTGGGCACGATCAAGGGCGACGCGGTCGGCATCTTTGCCGGCACGCTCAGACACAGCGGGCTGATCAGCGCGACGCAGGCCAGTGCCGAAGGCGGCAAGGTGGTGCTCAAGGGGCAGGACGCTGCCGAGATTGAAGGCACGGTCACCGCGCAAAAGGGCGGCCTGGGCGGGCAAATCCATGCGACGGCCAACAAGGTCATGCTCAAAAGCGGTGCGGTCATCGACGCCAGCGGCGCGGCCGGCGGCGGCGAGGTGCTGCTGGGTGGGGGCTGGCAAGGCAAGGACGCCCGGGTCAGCAACGCAGCCGAGACGCTGGCAGAGACCGGCAGCACGATCAGGGCAGACGCCACGGACAACGGCAACGGGGGCACCGTCGTGCTGTGGGCGGATGGGGCTACGCGGTTTGCGGGCTCGGTGTCGGCGCGCGGCGGCCAGCATGGCGGCGATGGCGGCAATGTGGAAGTGTCCGGCAAGGACACGCTGCAGTTTCGCGGCCATGCCGAGCTGGGCGCCGCCGCCGGCCGGCTGGGCAACCTGCTGCTGGACCCGTCTACCCTTGTCATCGGCGGCGGTACCTCCGACGGCGCATCGGACGGCCAGAGCACCTTTGCCGGCGCGGGCACGCCGGGGACGGTACTGGCAGGCGACGCAACGCCCATGACGGTGTATGAGTCCGAAATCGAGAACCTCAACGCGAACATCATCCTGCAGGCCACGGATGCGATCGTGTTCTCGGGTACTTTTGGGGGCAACGCCATCACCGTGCAGCCCGGGCGCAACATCAAGCTGGAAACCACCGGGACCAGTGGCTCGGGCATCAACATGGTGGTGGCTGGCCCGGTACCCCAGCCCATCGGCATCATCACCAGCGGTACCGGCACGATCGACCTCAAGACCAACGCCAGCAGCCAGAACATTTCGGCTGGATCTTTGACGTCCGCCGGGGGCACCATCACCCTTCAGGCGGGCGGGCAGGTCAGCCTGAGCGGCGTGGCGCTGACCAACCCGACGGGCACCATCTCGATCACCGGAGGCAACACCGGCTTGGGCGCCCCAGGTGTGTTTATTCATCCCGGCTCCAGCATCGCTGGCAGCCTGGTATCCATCACAGGTACCTCTGGCACGCAGGAGGGCGTACGGCTAGCGGGTACAGCGCCATCCGTTGCAAACATCAGCGGCGGCACCGTGTCCATCCAGGGCTCGTCGCAAACCGGCACCGACGCTGTGTACCTGAGCAATGCCACTGTGGCGGCATCGAGCAGTCTCACGGTGGGCGCTTTGGGCACCCAACGTGTGAATCTGGATGCCAACGCATCGGTCAGCAATACCGGTACAGGCGATCTGTTGCTGCGCGGTGACCGACTGGAGATTGCCGCCACTGCGACGGTCAATTCGGGCGCTGGTGCTCGTACGGTCATCAAACCCGATACGCTTTCACGCATCATTGGTTTGGGCGGGACGGACGACATTGGAAAACTCCACATATCGGATGACGAACTGCAGCGCATCACTGCGGCCAAGGGACTCGTCGTGGGCTGGAGCAACATTACCGGCGGCATCGAAATCCTGGACAGCATTACCATAGCCAACCCTGGCTTTGTGAGCCTGATCAACAACGGCAGCATCACCGCTAGCACCGGCAAGACGATCACCACCGACAAGCTCAATTTGCACAGTTATGCCGGTGCGGTACTGCTTGGCGCCGATGCCCACGCCGTCAATACGGTGGCGGGCAAGTCTGGTACGAACCAGACGTTCTCCTTCAAGGCCGCAGGTGCGCTGACCGTGGGAACGGTCGATGTCAACTCCGGGATCAACACCTCAATTGATGTCGCCAGTGGTGTTGCCAGCGTGGAGTCGGCTGGCCTCCTTACTGTGGGCGAAAACGTGTCGGGCGGCACTACGGGCACGGTTTCGCTCAAGGGCGTGGGCATCACCCTTGCTTCAGGCAAGACCATTTCGACAAACGACATTGTGCTGGAGGGCACTGCAACCGGCGCAGTCAATCTGGGGGCCGGGACCGCGAGTGCAAGCAACAACATCATTATCAGCAGCGGCACCGACGTGACATTGGGTAACGCCTCGGCGGGCAGCCACTTGCTCATCTCCGGTGTGTCGGGCGTTATCAACCAGGAAACGGGCACTACGCTGAACACCAGCTTGCTCACTGTCGCCACAACCGGCGGTGCGATCACCTTTGGCAATGCGACGAACGTCATCGCCACGCTGGGTACCGTTTCTTCGCCGTCTGGTGGTGTCACGATCGTGGACAGCGCGGGCGGCCTGTACATCAGTCAGGGCGTATCGGCTGGTACTGGCGCCCTGGACATCCGCACCGCGGGGGGCGGCATCTCCACCACATCCACCAGTGCCATGAGCGGCAACGGCATCACGCTCAAGGCGGCAGGCGCCAGCAGCGACATCAGCTTGGCCGCCAGCCTGAACGCGGGCTCGGGCGCGCTGCTGCTGGAGGCCGGGCTGGACGTGGCATTCGCAGCAACGGGCAGCATGGGCGTGAGTGCGGGCAGTGCCACCATTACGCACGGTGCCACCGGAGCACTGAAGGTCAGTGGCGGCGGCCAGCACACGCTGGACGTGGACCTGGATGTGACCGACCTGCAGGTTTTCTCGGGCAAGCTGCTCGTCAACAAGACGCTGAACAATCACGGCTCGACCAAGCTCCAGGGGACAGGGGAGATTCAGCTCAAAACAGCCGGGGCGGCTTTCGTTAACCACACCGGCGGTACGCTGGACATCCAGAATGACAAGGGCATCACGGGTGATGGCACCGCCCAGTCAGTCCAGAACGCTGGCCTGATCAAGAAAACGTTTGACACGAACACGGCCGCGATCACGGGTACCAACCTTTCGTTCACCAACGCAGCAGGCGCCCAGATCATTGTGGACAGTGGCACATTGAGCTTCGGGCCCAGTGTGTTCACCCAGAACTCCGGCCGCATGACCATCGCCAGCGGCAAGACGCTGTCCATCGGCAACGCGCTCACCAACAACGCGGGCGCCCTTGTTGAAGGCAGCGGCACGCTCAACCTGGGTGGCCTGCTGTTGACCAACAACGGCACGATCAAGCCTGGTGGTGCCAGCACCGTCGGCTCGCTCAGTGTGCTGGGCGGCTTCAACGGCGGTACCGGCACGCTGGAGCTGGACTTGCTGAACACCTCCAGCCACGACCAGCTGCTGGTATCGGGCAGTGTGTCGGTGGCCAGCCCCGGCATCGTGCTGAGCCCGGTGGCGATGTCTGGCGCCAGCTGGGCCATTGGCGACACCTTCAACGTGATCCAGCGCACCGCCTCGGGCGGCTCCGCCAGCGGGGCCCTGACGGCGCCCTCAGGCTTTACCGCGTCGGTGGTGGGCACGCCCGCGCCGGCACCGGCGGTGGCGCTGGTGGCCTCGTCGGCGGTGACGCCGCCGGCGCCGGGCCCCTCACCCTCGCCATCACCGCCGCCTGCGCCCACGCCGCCGCCGCCTCCGCCCAGTGGCCCAGCCGCACCGCCGCCGCCGCCGAGCGGCCCAGCCACGCCACCGCCCCCCAGCGGTCCAGCCACGCCACCGCCGGCGGCCCCGCCACCGTCCCCGGCGGCTCCATCGCCGGCGCCGGCAGTGCCGGATGCACCCGCCGTGCAGCGGCTGGTCGAAATCCTGCCCAGCCTCACGGTGGCCGAGGCGCGTGACATCGTCAACAATACGGGCAGCGTGCTGTCCACCTTCGTCACCAAGCTGCTGGTGGAGGAAACCCGGCAGGCCGAAGAGAAGGAAAAGCAGAACAAGGATGCCAACAGCGTCGCCATTACCGGCGACCAGTGCACCAAGTCGTAGGGATGGGACCTGGCGGCCGGCACCGTGCCGGGGCGCCATGGAATGTGTTTGATGGCTATGGAACCAGAGGGAATGCCCATGTCCCTGCATGAACTGAAAAGACAACCCGCGCCAGCGGCTGCCCGCGCGGCGGCCAGCCCGGCGGTGGCAGGCCACCGCCCGCTCGCGCTCGCGCTGGCCCTGGCGGCCTGCTTTGCGGCGGCGCCCCTGCGCGCGCAACCCACCGGCGCCCAGGCCATTCACGGCGCGGCCACGCTGTCGCGCAACGGCGCCAACCTCACGGTCACCACACAAAACGGCGCCGGCACGGCCCACAGCGCCATCAACTGGCAAAGCTTCAACGTCCCCGGTGGCAGTACCACGCACTTTGCACAGCCCAACGCCGCCAGCACAACCATCAACCGCGTGCTGGGCAACAACCCCAGCGCGATCTTCGGCACGCTCAGCTCCAACGGCCGCCTGGTGCTCGTGAATCCGTCAGGCATTGCCGTGGGTGCGGGCGCGGTGGTGGACACCGCAGGCTTTACCGCATCCACGCTGCGCATGAGCGACGCCGACGCGCTGGCCGGGCGCATGCGCTTTGGCCAGGATGGCCTGGGCGGCGGCAGCCTGTCGGTGCAGGGCCGGGTGGTGGCGCGCGGTGGCGACGTGGTGCTGATCGCGCCGCAGATCGACACCGGCGCCCAGGCCGTGGTGCAGGCGTCTGGCGGCGACACGCTGCTGGTGGCCGGCCAGAAGGTGGCGCTGACAGGCCGCGGCCTGGAGGGCATCCAGCTGGAGCTGCAGGCGCCGGCTGACCGCGCCCTGAACCTGGGGCAGCTCAAGGGCGATTCGGTGGCGGTGTTTGCCAGCCAGCTGCGCCACAGCGGGCTGGTGCAGGCGCAATCGGCCACCGTGCAGGGCGGCAAGGTGCTGCTGCGCGGGCAGGTCAGCGCCGATGTGGAGGGCAGCGTTACGGCCCGTCGCAATGGTGGCACCCAGGGTGGCGCGATCCACGTTACGGGCGCGCAGACCACCTTGCATGCCACGGCCGTGCTGGACGCCAGCGGCGCGGCAGGCGGCGGCGAGGTGCTGGTGGGCGGCGGCTGGAAGGGCAAAGGGCCGCTGGCCAACGCGCAGAACACCACGGCGATGGCCGGCAGTGTGGTCCGCGCCGACGCCACAGCCCACGGCGACGGCGGCACGGTGGTGCTGTGGAGCGACGGCACCACGCGCACGGCGGCACATATCAGCGCTCGCGGCGGAGCGCAGGGCGGCAACGGCGGGCGGGTGGAGACATCAGGCAAGACGCTGGTGCGCCGCGGTATGCCCGATGTGGGCGCGCCGCAGGGCAAGGCCGGCACCTGGCTGTTGGACCCGGACTACATCCTGATCACCCAAGGTACCGCAGAGACGCCCGTGCTGGGCGACGGCAGCATCCTGGCGAGCGACCCCGGCGGGGTGACCGAGGTGTTCACCAACGAGCTGGAGTCCTTTCCAGGTGGGGCCATATTGCTGGAGGCCAACCACGCGATCCTGGCGGGCGGTGAATACAACTATGACCTCACGGTCAACGGCAACCTGACGCTGCGCACGCTCAACACGGCCGAGCCGCCGGCCACGCCGCCTGCACCGTTTACCAATGCGTCGCGCGGGATTGACCTGTCGCGGATCAATACGCTGGCCGTGAGCAACAACGACGACGCGCCGCGCCAGATCACGATCCAGGCGGGCACGCCCGGGGCGTCGGTCAGCGGCGTTGCGTTGCGCATGAATGACCTTTACGCCGCGTCTGGCTCCTACAACGCGGGCGAGGGCGGCGGCCATGTAACCCTGCGCTCGGCCGGTGACCTGTGGGTGGGCGATATCCATACCAACCACTTCGGCACGGTGGCCGGCTCCGGCGGCAACGTGGTCATCGAGGCCCGGTACGGCCACGTGCGCGTGGGTGCGATCAGCACCACCGTCTGGCACAACGCGCATGACGGCAGCAGCGCCATGAAGGCCGGCAACGTGACGATTGAGGGCAAGACCGTCAACCTGACCGGCAACATCCGCGCCGATGGTCTGGCAGACCAGTCGCATGGCTCGGCGCCCGGCAACATCACGGTCCAGTCGGGCTGGAACTGCGCAGTGAGTTGCGTGGGTACCGACACGCTGATCATTGGCGAGGTGCCCATGGAGCCCGGCAGTGCGCAGTTGCCGATGGACTACCCGGTCCTGTCCATCAGTGCCCGGTCGGGCCACGCAACGGGTACGGGCCAGCCGGGCACGGGCGGCACCATCACGCTGGAAGCACTCAACGGCGATATCCACATCACCGACGCCCAGCAGGTGGAGGTTGTGGCTGGCGGGCGGTCCAACGACCTTTCGGGTCAGACCATCCTGGCCAGCGGCAGTGGCGGCACGGTGCGCATCAAGGCGCTGCAGGGCGCCATCCATGGCAGCTCGCTGAGCATGGACGTGTCGGGTGGTGAGGCCGGCAGCGAAAACGGTGACGGCATTCCGCCCGGGCGGCGCGGCGGTGACGGCGGCACGGCCGAGCTCAGCGCTGCCACCGGCATCACCCTGACTGACGCGCTGTCCATCTCCGCCAATGGGGGGCACGGCGGCGGCCTCAACACGCTGCCGCTGGCGCCGGAGCCGCCAGCACCGGCCCCGCCCGCGGTGCATGCCGGGGCGGGCGGCAACGGCGGCAGCATCACGCTCAGCACCGGCAGCGGCAGCCTGCTGGCCGCCACGAACTTCACGCAGCTGAGCGCCAACGGCGGCAATGGCGGCGGCAAAGGCGAGTATCTGGAGCTGAGCGAAGGCCAGGCCACGCTGGGCGCCGGCGGGCAAGGCGGCAGCATCACGGTCAAGGCGCCGTCGCTGGCGTTTTACGGCGGTGGCAGCCGCAGCTTCTCGGCCAATGGTGGGGTGGCGGGCAAGGACCTGACCAGTGACGGTACTGATGGCGTGGGTGGCGCGGGCGGTCAGATACACCTTGAGACCTCGTCTGCCACCGGCAAGATCTATTTCGGCTATGCGGGCCACACCGTCAGCGCCATGGGCCAGGACGTCGCCAATCCGTATTCCGGCACGGTACACCTGCGCGCGGGCGACCGCGGCGTGCTGATCAGCGGCAGCTCGTCGCTGAGCGCCGGCACGCTGCACCTGGATTCACCGGTGAACCAGCCCAACAAGCTGGGCGACGTCAGCATCACCGGCCAACATGACGTGCGCTCGGTGTTCGGCCCCATCACCAACCCCGCAGCCTACCGCGGCGAATCGGTTGGCGCCGGCCCGGCCCGGCTCACGCTGGAGAGCACGGCCGACACGTTGCGCTTGGGCGGCGGCAATTCGCAGGCGCTGACGGTGGCTGGCAATATTTCCATCACCATGATGGCGGTGGAAGGCCGCGATGAGCGGGGTGCTGTGGTCATTGCCGACACGGTGCAATCGCAAAACGGCCAGATCTACCTGAACACCGACAGCCTGCGGCTGACCAGCGGCGCCTCGCATGAAAAGCTGGTGGCGACCAGTGCCACCACCGGCGCGGTGCATATCGAAACCGGCAAGCGAATCCACTTCAGTCCCCAGACGCATGCGAGCGATCCGGACAACACCGACGATCTGATCCTCAACAGCGACGAACTCGCCCGCATGGACACGCCTGTGCTGCGCGTGGAGAACTACCTGTACGAAACCCCCTCAGGCAGCGATTCCGTGGTGTTTGGCGCGAGCCCTGCCGCGCCCGCGCCGACCACGACGGCCGGCCCGGCCCCCGCGCCGGTGGACCGTGTGATGTTCAACGGCCCCGGCGTGCTGGCGCCTGGCAAGACGGTGTCCATCAAGACCAACATGAAGGTCTCGCAGACCGAGCCGTTTTCGGTGGACCGCATGCATATTTCGGCCGGCGTGGCGGACCTGCCGCTGGCCAACCTGATCGGGGCCGATGCGGCTGGCGGGCGCGGCTGGTTCTCGGCCGACCTGGGCGGCCTGGGCCCCGACCTGTACGACGGCGAGCAGGCCCGCCTGACGCTGCGCACCGCGTCCGCTGGCACGCTGGAACTGTCGCCACAGGATATCGGCCCGGGCGGCTTCAACAGCGCCAGCCGAGGGGTGTATGCCGTCTCCAGCCTGTCGGGTGGCGAGGGCGGTGTAGTGCCGCTGGTGCAGATCTCGGCCATGGACGACGGCGGCGTGCACCGCGGCAACATCGAGATTGGCCTGCCCGGCGTGGAGTCCGGCAGGATCGAACTCAAGGCAAACAACATCTACAACAAGGGTATCTCGGGCCCCGCCGCGCAGGGCGGCGTTCTGCGCACAGTCAGCGCGGGCGGCAGCAACACCGTGGCGGGCGGGCAAGACTCCATCCTGCTGGACGCGGCGGGTGACATCGGGCGCAACGCGCCCAACGGCTTCATCAATGTTGTGCCGGTGTCCACCGAAGGCGCAACCAAGGTGCACGCGCACGCGGGCGTGGGCGGCGCCACCCCGGCGGCACAGATGGCGCTGCATTTCCCGGTCGAGATATCCCACGTGACCACCAGCCTGCTGGACCTGAGCGTGGACGGCGCACTGGGCGAGGCGCATGTGAGCGCGGCCAACAACATCACCGTGGACAGCGACTTTGCGCCGGCCCTGGGCGAGGTCGGCCTGTATGCCGGCCAGCAGAACACGGCGCACCCGCAACCTGGCAGCGTCATCGCGGTGGACGACAACCGCCTGCTTGGCGGGCCCACCACCGGCAGCGTGCGCATGGAAGCCGGCAGCATCACCTTGCGCGCCGGTGCCCTGGTGCAGGCACTGAACCAGGTGGACATCGAGGCCCAGGGCACGGACGAAGGTACAGGCAACATCGAGCTGGCAGCCACCGCCAGGGTGTTCAGCGGCGACAAGCTGGGCCTGCATGCGGAGGGCTCCATCCTGGGCAATACCCATATCGACAGCCTGTTCACCCAGATCGAGGCGCCCAAGGTGTTTCTGGGTGCGCGCAAAAACCTCTACGCCCATGTGGACGCAGCCGAGATCGTGGCCGGTGACGGTCCTGCGAACCTGACGGGCGACGGTGATCTGGTGGACCTGGTGCTGACTGGCACGCAGACCACCACGCTGCGCGGCGTGGGCAACGGCGACGGTGCGATCCACATCTGGGCGCCATTCGCCAGCCTGCTGCGCGTGAGCGGCAACCTGCCGGCTGACATGGACGGCGGCGGCCCCGGCACCGGTGGCGTCGTGGGCAAGAGCGTGTACATCCATTCCGGTGGTGATCTGCACATCGGCCACCGCGTGAAGGCGACCGATGCCGCAGGCACCGGCGTGGAGCTGTCGGCCAGCGACGTGATCAAGATCGGTCACCTGGACGACTACCTGGACGATGTGCATGTCATGTCACAGGGCGACATCAGCCTGATGGCGCAGAGCATCTACATCCGTCACACCGCCGGCACGCCCACGGGCACGCCACGCGCAACGCCTGCGCCGCCAGGCCTGCCCACCGTGTACGTGCGCGCCGAGGGCTCGTTGTATGCCACTGCTTCCAGCGATGAGACCTTCGAGGTCAACGCCACCAACACCGGTGGCGTGGGCACGGGGGCCGGTGGCGGCATGTCCATCAACAGCCCGACCATCCTGTTCGTGGGTGGCAATGGCCCCAACCAGTTTGCGCTGGCCACCAGCCCGAACGTGAACTTCAACGGCACGACGCCGGTGTTCACGCCGGGCACGGGGCTCAATTCGTTCGCACAGTCCGGCGCGGAGCCGCCACAATTTGTCGTGCCCCCGCCACCGCCGCCAGGTTCGCCGCCCGCGCCGGCTCCGGCGGTTCCGGCTCCGCCGGCGCCGTTGCCACCTGCGCCGCCGCCGCCTGCCCCGGTGCCGCCGCCTCCCGCACCCCCTGCGCCGCCCGCTCCCGCGCCCACGCCAGCGGCCGCGCCGGTGGTCGAGCGCATCGTGGAGGTCCTTCGCAACGACACCACCGTCACCCGTGCCGAGGTGGCGGCCATCGTTGCCGAGATCGACAACAACGTGGCCCGTTTCGTTTCCCTGCTGATCAAGGAAGAGGCCAAACAGGCCGAGGACCGCCGCAAGGAAGAGGACAAGAAAGAGTCGATCGCAGTGATCGACTCCCAGCAGTGCAAGCAGTGAACTAGAAGCGCGGCAGGTCCGGGTGCGCGATCTGCCCGCCGCGCACCAGCATCTTTCCGTATTCAGCGCAGCGGCTCAGCGTGGGGATCACCTTGCCGGGGTTGAGCAGGCCCTGCGCGTCAAACGCGCGCTTGACGCCGAACATCTGCTCGTTCTCCTCGGCGCTGAATTGCACGCACATGCTGTTGAGCTTTTCCACGCCCACGCCATGCTCGCCCGTCACGGTGCCGCCCATGGCCACGCTGGTTTCCAGGATGTCGGCGCCAAACTGTTCGCAGCGGTGCAGCTGGTCGGGGTCGTTGGCGTCAAACAGGATCAGCGGGTGCAGGTTGCCGTCGCCCGCGTGGAACACATTGGCGCAGCGCAGCTGGTATTTGTGTTCCATCTGCTGGATGGCCAGCAGGATGTCGGCCAGCCGCTTGCGCGGGATGGTCGAGTCCATGCACATGTAGTCGGGGCTGATGCGGCCCGACGCGGGGAACGCGTTCTTGCGCCCGCTCCAGAAACGCAGGCGCTCGGCCTCGTCGCGGCTCACGGCAATGGCCGTCGCACCGGCGTTGCGCAGCACCGCGCTCATGCGGCCGATCTCCTCT
>JBEIPU010000156.1:0-9936 GCA_040376925.1 Caenimonas sp.
CCTTGTGGCTCGCTCCCTAGAATGTGCTGCGGTGCACCAGGCACAACCAGGGCACGAGCCAGACCGAGGAGTTCTCCAGTGCAAAGCAAGAAAGCCGGCGCCGCCAAACCCGCGCAGCGCATCATCAAGAAGTACCCCAACCGGCGGCTCTACGACACCGACACGTCCACCTACATCACACTGACCGAGGTCAAACAACTGGTGATGGACAGCGAGCCGTTCGTGGTGCGCGACGCCAAGTCGAACGAGGACCTCACGCGCAGCATCCTGCTGCAGATCATCCTGGAAGAAGAAGCGGGTGGCGCGCCGATGTTCACCGAGGCGGTACTGGCCAACATCATCCGTTTCTATGGCCACGCGATGCAGGGTTTCATGGGCTCCTACCTCGAAAAGAACGTGCAGGCCTTTACCGACATCCAGGCCAAGCTGACGGAGCAGTCCAAGGGCGTGACGCCCGAGATGTGGGCGCAGTTCATGAACATGCAGAACCCGATGGTGCAGGGCCTGATGGGCACCTATGCCGAGCAGTCCAAGACCGTTCTGGACAAGATGCAGGAACAGATGCAGAAGCAGACCGAGCAGATGCTGGGCGCCTTCGGATTGAAACGCTGAATACGAAGATAACTGGGACAATACGGGGATGAGCGACGTTCTTTCCCCTGAAGCAAAAATCCCCAAAGTCGGTTTCGTCAGCCTGGGTTGCCCCAAGGCGCTGACCGATTCCGAGCTGATCCTGACGCAACTCAGTGCCGAGGGTTACCAGACCTCCAAGACCTTTGAGGGCGCGGACCTGGTCATCGTCAATACCTGTGGCTTCATTGACGACGCGGTTCGCGAAAGCCTGGACACGATTGGCGAGGCGCTGGCTGAAAACGGCCGCGTGATCGTGACCGGATGCCTGGGTGCCCGCACCGCAGAGGGCGGGGGCAACCTGGTGCGTGAGATGCACCCGAGCGTGCTGGCCGTGACGGGCCCGCACGCGACGCAGGAAGTCATGGATGCCGTCCACGCCAACCTGCCCAAGCCGCATGACCCGTTCGTGGATCTGGTGCCCGCGGCGGGCGTGAAGCTCACGCCGAAGCACTATGCGTACCTCAAGATCAGCGAGGGCTGCAACCACCGCTGCACCTTCTGCATCATCCCGTCCATGCGCGGTGACCTCGTGTCACGGCCCATTGGTGATGTGCTCAAGGAAGCGCATGCGTTGTTTGAAAGCGGCGTCAAGGAACTGCTGGTGATCAGCCAGGACACGTCGGCCTATGGCGTGGATGTGAAGTACCGCACCGGCTTTTGGGATGGCAAGCCCGTGAAGACGCGCATGCTGGAGCTGGTGCAGACGCTGGGCGATATCGCCGCGCCGTATGGCGCCTGGGTCCGTTTGCATTACGTGTACCCGTACCCGTCGGTGGACGAGGTGATCCCGCTCATGGCAACGGGCAAGGTGCTGCCGTATCTGGACGTGCCGTTCCAGCACAGCCACCCGGATGTGCTGCGCCGCATGAAGCGGCCGGCCAGCGGCGAGCGCAACCTGGAGCGCATCCAGCGCTGGCGCGAGACCTGCCCCGAGATCGTGATCCGCAGCACATTCATTGCGGGCTTTCCGGGCGAAACCGAAGAGGAATTCACGCACCTGCTGGACTTCATGCGAGAGGCGCAGATCGACCGGGCGGGCTGCTTTGCCTACAGCGCGGTGGACGGGGCCGCGGCCAATGAGATTCCCGGGATGTTGCCACTGGAACTGCGCGAGGAGCGCCGCGCCCGCTTCATGGCCGTGGCCGAAGAGGTGTCTGCCGCCAGGCTGCAGCGCCGCATCGGCGCCAACATGCAGGTGCTGGTGGATTCGGCGCCGGGGCTGGGGCGCAAGGGCGGTGTCGGGCGTTCGTATGCGGATGCGCCAGAGATCGACGGTACAGTGAAACTGCTGCCACCCGAGAAGATCAGCAAGACGCTCAAGGTCGGGGAATTTACCCGGGCCCGGGTTGTCGGCACGCAGGGACACGACCTCGTGGCCCTGCCTGTCTGATGAAGGGGCATGACCTTGGCGGTACCTGTCTGAATGACAGGTACCCCAAAAGCAAAAGCCGCCTGGAAAAGGCGGCTTTTAACTTATATTTGGTGCCCAGGAGAGGACTCGAACCTCCACGATGTTACTCGCTAGTACCTGAAACTAGTGCGTCTACCAATTCCGCCACCTGGGCTTTCAGGAAAACAAGGATTCTATATCAAAAATATCGGACACACCAATAGCCTTCTCGAAGAAATTGAAGGCGTGATCCAGGGCCATCGCGATGGCCACGGTTTTGTCAGCCGCGACGACGGTGAAGGCGACATTTACCTGCCCCCCAACGAGATGCGCGCGGTGCTGCACAAGGACCGCGTCAAGGTGCGCGTGGTGCGCCACGACCGCAAGGGCCGCCCCGAGGGGCGCGTCGTTGAAATTGTCGAGCGTCCACCCCAGCCCATCATTGGTCGGCTGCTGCACGAGAGCGGCGTCTGGCTGGTGGCACCCGAAGACAAGCGCTATGGTCAGGACGTGCTGGTGCCCAAGGGCGCCACGGGTACGGCCAAGCCGGGGCAGGTGGTGGTGGTCGAGCTGACCGAGCCGCCCAGCCTGTACGGCCAGCCCGTGGGCCGCGTGAAAGAGGTGCTGGGCGAGATTGACGACCCCGGCATGGAGATCGAAATCGCGGTGCGCAAGTACGGCGTGCCGCATGAGTTCTCGGACGCCTGCATTGCAATGGCCCGCAGCTTGCCTGACAAGGTGCGTCCGCAGGACAAGAAGCACCGGGTAGACCTGACCGACGTACCGCTGGTCACCATTGACGGCGAAGACGCGCGCGACTTCGACGACGCCGTGTACTGTGAGCCCGCCAAGGTCGGTCGCGGCAAGGGCTGGCGCCTGCTGGTGGCGATTGCCGACGTCAGCAACTACGTGGAAACGGGCAGCGCCATCGACATTGACGCATACGATCGCGCCACCAGCGTTTACTTCCCCCGTCGCGTGATCCCCATGCTGCCCGAGAAGCTGTCCAACGGACTGTGCTCGCTCAACCCCGAGGTCGAGCGCCTGTGCATGGTGTGCGACATGCTGGTCTCCAGCGCCGGTGAAATCCACGCGTACCAGTTCTACCCGGCGGTGATGTGGAGCCATGCGCGCTTTACCTACACCGAGGTGGCGGCCATCCTGGCGAACACGCGCGGACCAGAGGCCCTGCGCCGCAAGGACCGCATCGGGGACCTGGAAAACCTGCACGATGTGTACCGCGCGCTGCTCAAATCGCGTCAGCAACGCGGGGCGGTGGACTTTGAAACGACGGAAACGCAGATCGTCTGCGACGAAAACGGCCGCATTGAAAAGATCGTGCCGCGCACGCGCAACGACGCCCACCGCCTGATCGAGGAGGCCATGCTGGCCGCCAACGTCTGCAGTGCCGACTTCATTTTGCAGAGCAAGCAAAACGGGCTGTACCGCGTGCACGAAGGCCCGACGCCCGAGAAGAAGGACGTGCTGCGCGGCTACCTGAAGGCCATGGGCGTGGGCCTGACCATTGGCGACGAACCAACGCCGGGTGAATTCCAGCGCATTGCAGAGGCGACCAAGGAGCGGCCCGACGCGCAGCAGATCCACACCATGCTGCTGCGGTCCATGTCGCAGGCGATCTACACGCCTATCAACAGCGGCCACTTTGGCCTGGCCTACGAGGCTTACACCCATTTCACCAGCCCCATCCGGCGCTACCCGGACCTGCTGGTGCACCGTGTGATCAAGGCCATCCTGGCCGGTGGCAAGTACGAATTGCCCGCGCTGCCCACGCCGGGCGAGGCGCATGAAAAGCTGGCGCGCCGCCTGGCCGCCCGCGTGCGTGCGCCGGGGCAAAAGCCGAAGAAGGCGGCACCGCCGCCGAGCAAGGACACCCAGGCCTGGGAGGCTGCAGGCCTGCATTGCAGCGCCAACGAGCGCCGCGCAGATGAAGCCAGCCGCGACGTGGAGGCCTGGCTCAAGTGCAAGTACATGCGCGAGCACCTGGGTGAGGAATACGGCGGCGTCGTCACGGCGGCCACGAGCTTTGGCATCTTTGTCACGCTGGACGCGATGTACGTCGAAGGCCTGGTGCACATCACGGAGCTGGGCGGCGAGTACTTCAAGTTTGACGAGGCGCGTCAGGAGCTTCGCGGTGAGCGCACGGGCATCCGCTACGCCATCGGCACGCGCGTGCGGGTGCAGGTCAGCCGGGTGGACCTGGACGGACGCAAAATTGACTTCCGTCTGGTGCGCGAAGGTGAAGAGCTGCTGTCGCGCGCCATGAAGGACAAGGGCGCAGGCAGCCCGGCTGCTGGCCGTGGTGCGCCGCAGGGTGTGCCGGTCAAGTCGTCGGCCAAGCGCGCGGCCAAGGCTGCGCGCAACCCGGCACCGGCGAGTGACAGGGCGCCGCGCTCGCCCATCCAGGCGCTCAAGGCTTCGGTCAAGAAGGCCGCGGCCAAGAGCAAGAGCCGAAAATCACGTCGTTGAAACAAAACACAGGAGACTTCCAGGTATGAGCAAGATTGCGATCGTGACGGGCGCAGGCACCGGCATTGGCAAGGCTGCCGCTTTGGCGCTGTTGAACGACGGCTGGCATGTGGCCCTGGCAGGGCGGCGCGCCGAGCCGCTGGAGGCCGTGGTGGCCGAATCAGGCGCCGGCCCGCGCGCGGTGGCTGTGCCCACCGACGTGGCTGACCCCCAGGCCGTGCGCGCGCTGTTTGACCGGGTGGTGCAGGCTTTCGGCCGGGTGGACCTGCTGTTCAACAACGCCGGTGTCAACGCGCCTGGCGTGCCGCTGGACGAACTGACCATCGAGCAGTGGAAGAACGTGGTGGACATCAACCTGAGCGGCATGTTCTATTGCATCCAGCATGCGTTTCGCGTCATGAAGGCGCAGGCCCCCCAGGGCGGGCGCATCATCAATAACGGGTCCATCTCCGCGCACACGCCGCGGCCCAATTCCATCGCCTACACCGCCACCAAGCACGCCGTGATGGGGCTGACCAAGACCGCCTCGCTCGATGGCCGCAAGCACGACATTGCCGTGGGGCAGATCGACGTGGGCAACGCCGGCACCGAGATGGCCATGCGCATGGCCAAGGGTGTACCGCAGGCCAACGGCGAGATCGCCGTGGAGCCGCTGATGGATGTAAACATCGTGGGCCAGTCGGTGCTGTACATGGCCAATCTGCCGCTGGAGGCCAACGTGATGTTCCACACGGTCATGGCCACCAAGATGCCTTTTGCCGGGCGGGGTTGATCAACGCCCGGTCACACCCGCGCCGCCAGCGCCCCGGCGGTCAGCGCCTGGCCGGCTGGCCATTGGTCAGCCGCCAGGCCATGCCACCAGGCTGCCTGGGCGGCTGCATCGAACGCATTCAAGCCTGAAGCCAGCCGCGCGCCCGCGAGCCCGGCGAGCACATCGCCCGTGCCGGCGGTGGCCAGCAGGGGGTTGCCGGTCGGGTTGATCCAGGGTGTGTGGCCCGGCTGCGCGATCACGCTGCCGGATCCCTTGAGGATGACGGTGCAGCCCAGCTGCTGCGCCAGTTGCTGCGCGGCCCCCAGGCGGTCGGCCTGGACGCTGGCGGCGTCACTGCCCAGCAGTCTTGCGGCTTCCAGAGGGTGCGGGGTGATAAGGGTGGACTGGGGGTAGCGCTGGGCACGCGTACGCAGCAATGCCTGCAATTGGGTGTCGGCGCCCAGCGCGTTCAATGCATCCGCATCCAGCACCAGCCGCCGTGCGCTGGACAGCACGGAGGCCAGCACGGCGCGCACCGCTTGCCCACCGCCGCAGCCGCACACCACGGTCGTGGCCTTCAAGTCCAGCGTTTGCCAGTCGCGCAGCATCAGCTCAGGCTGGGTGGGGTCGTATGCCGCGGCGGTGCTGTCCAGCAACGCAAGGAACACCCGCCCCGCGCCGCCATGCAGCGCGGCGCGGGCGGCAAGCTGTGCGGCGCCCGCCATGCCGGGCGCGCCGCCAATCACCGCCACGTCGCCATGGCTGCCCTTGTGCGACGCATGCAGGCGCGGTGGCAGCGCCGGCGGGCCTGAAAGCCAGGCGGTGGCGTCGCTGGCGGTTACATCCACACCGAGCGTGTCCAGCCAGACTTCGCCCGTTGCGTCACGTCCGTGGGCAGTGAAAAACCCCGGCTTCAGCGTCAGAAGGCTCAGCGTCCAGCGCGCCCGCACATGCAGGGATTGCGTGGCGCCGGTGTCCGGGTCCAGGCCGGTGGGCAGGTCCACGGCGAGCACAGGCGCCGGCTGCGCACCCAGCGCCGCCATGCAGGCGGCCAGGGGGCCCTCGGGTGGGCGGCTGCTGCCAATGCCCAGCAGCGCGTCAATGCACAGGTCTTGCGGGGTCAGCCCGTGCGGCGGTGCGCTGGCAAACTGCACACCCACGTCCCGGGCCCGCATGAACGATGCGCGTGCATCCGCCGGGGCCGTTGCTTCGTCGCCCAGCCAGGTGACCAGCGGCGCATGGCCCCACTGCTGCAGGTGCAGGGCAGCCTCCAGCCCGTCGCCGCCGTTGTTGCCCGGCCCGCAGGCCAGCCATACCCGGCGTGCATGCGGTGCGACCGCCAGCGCGAGCTGCGCAACGGCCAGCCCGGCACGCTGCATGAGCAGGTGAGGCGCCCGTGTGGCCTGGGCCGCAGCCTCCAGAGCGCGGGTGGCGGCCACGCCGTGCAGGGGCCAGGCTTGGGTCAGGTTGATACGGCGCATTGCGGCATTGTGCGCGAGCGGTCTCAAGCTTTGGCCAGCCGCCTCAGCCCCAGCCCGTTAACGTCCACGCCGGGCGTGTGGCCTGCGATCTGGTCGGCCACGATACGCGCGCTGCCGCAGCTCAGCGCCCAGCCGCTGGAGCCGTGGCCCAGGTTCAGCCACAGGCCCGGCAGGCCGCTGGCGCCCAGCACCGGCGGGCCGTCGGGCAGCATGGGGCGCGCGCCTTTCCACTCCTGGACGCTGGCGCCGGTGTTGGCGACTTGCGCGGCGCCCGGAAACCAGTCGTGCAGGACCTTGTACAAGGTCTGGATCGATGCGGCACGCTTGACATCCGGGCGACCGCCAATTTCCGCGCTGCCTGCCACGCGCACCCGGTTGCCCAGGCGCGAAATGGCCACCTTGTAGCGTTCGTCCATCAGGGCGCTGCGCGGCGCGTTCAGCGGCTCGCGGATGGGGGCGCTGATGGAGTAACCGTACACGGCCGCCAGCGGAATCTTCAGCCCGACAGGGCGCAAAAGCGCCGCGCTGGCCATGCCGGCACACATGACCACGGCGTCAAACCGGCGGGGCGCCGGCTCGCCCTGGACGGCCAGCGTGGACGGTTGCGCGGGGTCCAGCGCCGCCACATTGGCATTGAACTCGAACCGCGCTCCCAGGGCCTCGGCTTCCTTCTTGAGCAGCAGTGCAAACTGCCGGCAATTGCCCACCTCGTCCGACGGCAGGTGCACAGCGCCCATGAACGGGGTGTCCGGATTCAGCGCAGGCTCCACCAGGCGGGCCTGCTCCGATGAAATCTCACGGAACGCCACACCCGCATCGCGCAGCACCTGAAGCCCGGGCTGCACCAGCTTGCTGTCGGCTTCAGAGCGCAGCAGCACCATGTAGCCGGGGCTGCGGTCGTAGTCCAGTTGCAGATGGGCGGTCAGGTGGTGCAGGCGTTCGCGGCTGTAGAACGCAAGACGCTGCATGCGGGCCCGGTTGGCCAGGTAGGTGTCCAGCTTGCACGCCCGAAACCACTTCCACATCCAGGCCAGTTCGGAGCCGTTGATCGGCAACACCAGCTTGACCGGCGCATGCTGGCTCAGCAGGTAGCGCAGGACCTTGCCGGGCATGCCGGGGGCGGCCCAGGGCGTGACATAGCCGGGGGCCACCACGCCGGCGTTGGCAAAGCTGGTTTCCTCGGCCGCGGCGCTGCGGCGTTCAAAGACCGTGACCTCATGGCCGTCCGCGGCGAGCTCATAGGCGGTGGTGATGCCGATGATGCCGGCGCCCACAATGGCGATCTTCATGCCGCGCCCCCGCCGCCCAGGGCGGCTTCGGCCTGCAGGGCGATGTTCAGCACCGTGTCGTCGCGCAGGGCGCCATGCCAGATCATCAGGCCCACGGGCAGCTGGCCCGGCTGCTGACAGGGGATGGAAATGGCGCAACCGTCCAGCATGTTGACCACGCTCGGGTTGCGCAGCAACAGGGCGTTGACACGGAAGAACTCCTCGTCGCGCTGCGCGCCGGGCGCCACCGTCGCCAGCGGCGGGGCGGTGATGGGTATGGTGGGTGAGAGCACGGCGTCGTACCCGGCCAATGCACGGTCCACGCGGCCAATCCAGTCCTGGCGCGCCTGCATCAGTGCCAGGTATTCCCAGGCCTTCATGGCGGCGCCGCGCTCGATACGGGCCCGCACACGGGGGTCGTAGCCGTCGCTGCGGCGGGAGAGCAGTTCACGGTGCCAGGCATAGCTCTCGGCGGCTGAAAAGCCCCCAGTGGACTGGATGGCGCCCAGGTCCTGGATTTCGGCCAGCGTCAGGTCGTCAATGCGTGCGCCGGCGCCGCGCAGCACCTTCAGGGCGTGTTCAAAGGCGGCGGCAACCGTTGCGTCCATGCTGTCGAGCATGGCGGTCTGTGCCACGGCCAGCCGGTAGCCCGACAGCGGCGCACCGCTGCGTATCACGGTGCGCGAAGCCAGCACTTCGTGCACGGTGATCGCATCGCGCACGCTGCGCGTCATGGCGCACACGGTGTCCAGCGTGGTGGACAGTGGCACGGCGGCGGCTGTGGGCACCAGCCGCGCCGTGTTCTTGAAGCCCACGATGCCGTTCAGCGCGGCCGGGATGCGGATCGAGCCGCCGGTGTCGGAACCCAGGCCCACAAAGGCGGCGCCCGTGGCCACCGACACGGCCGCGCCCGACGATGACCCGCCCGGAACGCGCGGCGTGACGGCGTCGCAGGCATTGGCCGGCGTGCCGTGGTGCGGATTGACGCCCACCCCCGAGAACGCAAACTCGGTCATGTTGGTGCGCCCGACCAGGGCGGCGCCCGCAGCACGCAGGCGGGCCACGGCCGGGCCGTCGTGCGTGGCCGGCGGGGCATCAGCCAGTACCGTGGAGCCCGCTGCCGTCACCTGGCCAGCCACGTCAAACAGGTCCTTGACCGACACCGCCAACCCGGCCAGTGGTCGTTGTGCGCTGGCCGGGCTGGTTGCAGCCTGGCGCGCCTCATCTGCCGTGATCTGGATAAATGCGTTTACACAAGCGGGGCTCCGGGCTGCGGCCAGAGCTGCGTCCAGCTCGGCCGCGGCGCTGGTCTGGCCGGAAAGAATGCGCGCGCGCGCGGCGTGAAGGTCGGGGAGCATGTGTCTTTCAGAGGGGAAAGTGGCTGATCTGCTATACTCTTTGGGTTTTGCTGATGGGTGCAAGCGCAAGTGTGAGCACAAGTGCTTTTCCCGCGGTAAGACAAATTCGCAAACCAGTCCATCAAGGTGTTGCATTCCGGTTTCAAGTCGCCGGGTGCAAAGCGGGCTGGATTTTAGACCCAACCTTCGGAGTTAGCCCATGTCTGCAACCATGCGTCAAATGCTGGAAGCCGGTGTCCATTTCGGCCACCAAACCCGCTTCTGGAACCCCAAGATGGCCCCGTTCATTTTCGGCCATCGCAACAAGATCCACATCATCAACCTGGAAAAGTCGCTGCCGATGTTCCAGGAGGCGACGAAGTTCGTGAAGCAGCTCGCCGCCAACCGCGGCACCATCCTGATGGTGGGCACCAAGCGCCAGGCGCGCGAAATCGTCGCCGCTGAAGCCCAGCGCGCTGGTGTCCCCTACGTTGACCAGCGCTGGCTGGGCGGCATGCTGACCAACTTCACGACGGTCAAGACCTCGATCAAGCGCCTGAAGGACATGAAGGCCCAGCAGGAAGCCGGC
>JBEIPU010000089.1:0-16309 GCA_040376925.1 Caenimonas sp.
CCCAAGGACTACTGGGTGGACACACTGCTGGCCAACGGCCTGCCGGCCGGCCCCATCCTGAGCTACCCCGAAGCCTTTGGCAGCGAACACGCCAAAGTGCGCGGCATGCGCATGGAAATCGACCACCCCATCGAGGGCAAGGTGCCCAACATCGGCTTTGCCGTCAAGCTGTCGGGCACGCCGCAGCAGGTGCGCCGCCACCCGCCGCTGCTGGGCGAGCACACCGACGAGGTATTGGCCGAGATGGGTATAGATGAAGCGCAGCGCCGCGAACTGCGCGCGCAGGGCGCGTTTGGCAAATGAGCGACGGGACTGTTGATCTGGACCTGGAGGGGGGCGTCGCATCCGTCACCTTCAACCGCCCCGAGGCGCGCAACGCCATGACCTGGGCGATGTACGAGCAGCTGCAGGCCATTTGCGAGCGGCTGCGCGCCGATGCATCCGTTCGCGTGGTGCGCTTTCAGGGGGCGGGTCATGAAGCCTTTGTGGCCGGCACCGACATCGCGCAGTTCCAGTCGTTCACCACCGGCGAAGACGGCGTGGACTACGAACGCCGCATCGACGCGGCCATTGCCCTGCTCGAATCCCTGCCCATGCCCGCCGTGGCCGTGGTGCAGGGCTGGTGCGTGGGCGGTGGCCTGGCCATTGCCACGGCCTGCGACTTTCGCATTGCCACGCCGGCGTCAAAGTTTGGTGTGCCGATTGCGCGCACGCTGGGCAACTGCCTGTCGATCGCCAATGTGGCGCGGCTGGTGGCGGCTTTTGGCAGGTCACGCGTCGAGCGGCTGCTGTTGCTGGCCGACCTGATCGGAGCCGACGAGGCCAGGGCCTGCGGCTACCTGCTGGACGTGGCGCCCGCGGAAGAGATTGAAGCCGCCGCCCAGCGCCTGTGCGGCAAGCTGGCCGGTCTGGCGCCGGTAACGCAACAGGTCAGCAAGGAGACCCTGGTGCGCCTGATGCGCCAGGGCCTGCCCGAGGCTGAAGACCTGATCCACCGCTGCTATGGCAGCGATGATTTCCGTGAGGGAGTCCAGGCCTTCGTCGCCAAGCGGCCGCCGCAGTGGAGCGGCTGCTGACTTACAGGCCGATCATGTCGGCCTGCCGCTGCAGGCACGCCAGCGCCTGTGCCACCAGCGGCTGGCTGGCGCCGTGCGCTTGCAGCACCCAGGCGGCCTGCGTGTAAACGGTGTCCGCCACCTCATCGGCCAACGCCTGCGCCTGCGCGGGCGACAGGCCGAATTGCGGCGCCGCCTCGCGTACGCGGTCCATGTGTGATTCCAGCCGGCCCGGCACGATGGCCAGCGACTGGTAGCCCAGGTTGCTCAGCTGCATGACCAGGTCGAATGCCGGCGCAAGCCGCCATCGGTCACCGTCGCGCAGCAGTCCGTGGTTCTTGATGTGGTCGTCGCTGTTGTCCACGGCCAGGTTGAACACCAGCCGCCGGAACAGCTGCCGCAGGTCGGCCACCGGGTCCGCGCTGATCTGCCGCAGCGCCTGGGCCAGCGCCACATAGCTGCCATCGCTGCTTTCGAAGGGAACGTCAAGAATGGCCGATGCCGACAGGTAATGCAGCCGCCGCTCGTCGTCCACGGGGCCTTCACGGTCGAAGCGGCGCAGCACCAGCGCGTGGCCGCGGTGCAGCGGCTGCAGAAAAAAATCCGCCACCGTGATGCCGCAAAGCCGCGCCAGGGCTGTCGTGGCGGCTTCCAGCACCTCCATGTCGTGCGTGTCGCCGCGTGACGGGAACTTCGCCATGTAGCGCAGGCCCTCATGAATGAAAGTTGCCTTGGGCCGCGCGCCACCCAGGCTGCCACCGCCTTGCAGCAGGCGCTTCATCTCACGGCTGGGTTCGCGACCGGACTCCAGGGCCCGCGTGGCGTCGGCCAGCGCCTGCAGGCTGTGCGCGGGCTGCGCTGGCTCGCCCGGCTGCAGCGGCAGGCTGTCGCCAAACACCATGGCGCCGATGCGGTCGTCATTGGTCAGCAGCAGCACATCGGCATCGCTCAGCTCGCGCCCGTACTGCGCCTGCAGCACACGCCCGCCCCAGGCATCGGGCAGGGCGTCACGCAGCGTAAGCGGCAGGGCGCCGCCGTCGCGCAGACGGCTGGGGCCCAGCGGCCTGACGCCTGCACCCAGCGGCAGGTGCAACGGGTTCAGCGGTTGCGCGCCGGGCGTATTCAGGTACTGGCGGCCGTAGGCGAATTCGCCTGATTCCATGACGCCCTGGCGCACGAGCTTGAGCAGGCCGGCGGCGACCACCGGTGCGCCTGGCTGCGACGCCAGACCCACATAGAGGGCGCGCTCAGAAGTCACGTTCGTGCTCCCCGATGGCGCCGGGTGCCGGGGCGCCGGTGGCACGGCGCACCCGCTTGCGTGCCGACACGGCGGCAAACGCATCGTCCAGCGGCGCCACGTCCTGCAGCGAATCGAGCTGGCCCAGCAGCCACAGCGCATGCGCCAGCAGGCCCAGGCTGGTGCCGGGCCTGCCGGACTCCAGGGCGCGCAGGGTCGTGGGGCTGCAGAACAGTCGCGCGGCCAGCTCGCCCAGCGTCAGGCCACGCAGCTGGCGCTGCGCGCGCAGCCGCAGGCCCAGCGCCTGCAGGGCGTCAAGCGACCGGGGTGGCAGGGCGGCAAGCGCGGGCGAACTCTTTGACATCAATAAAATGACTTTTAAGTTGATTAATAGCCATTTTATTGATGATACTCGGGGGCGTCAAACCACAGGTGGAAGCAGCAGCTCAGCTGCTCAAGCCCTTGTACAGCATGTAGGCCGCCAGCACATACAGGATGCTGGCAAACACTCGCTTGAGCTTGCCCACCGGCAGCGCGTGCGCGGCCCTGGCGCCCAGCGGCGCGGTCAGGAAGCTGGCCACGGCAATCACCGCCAGCGCCGGCAGCCAGATGTAGCCGAACGAGCCCGCGGGCAGGCCCTGCACGCTCAGGCCGCTGATGATGTAGCCGGCCACGTTGGCCACCGCAATCGGAAAGCCCAGTGCCGCCGATGTGGCCACGGCGTTGTGGATGGCCACGTTGCACCAGGTCATGAAGGGCACGCTGATGAAGCCGCCGCCTGCGCCCACCAGCCCCGACAGGAAGCCGATCACCCCGCCCGCGGCCAGCTGGCCGCCGGTGCCGGGCATCTGGCGCGTGGGTTTGGGCTTTTTGTCCAGGAACATCTGCGTGGCCGAAAAGCCCACGAACAGGCCAAAGAAGATCGCCAGGTAGCTGCCCTTGAGCAGCGCAAACACGCCCAGGCTGCCGATGATGCTGCCGATGACGATGCCCGGCGCCAGGCGCTTGACGATGTCCCAGCGCACGGCGCCGCGCTTGTGGTGCGCGCGCACGCTGGAGATGGACGTGAAGATGATGGTGGCCATGGAGGTGGCAATCGCCATCTTGACCGCCAGGTCGGGCCCGACGCCGCGCGCGGACATGATGAGGGTGATGAACGGCACCATCAGCATGCCCCCACCGATGCCCAGAAGCCCCGCCAGAAAGCCGGTGCCAATGCCCAGCAGGGCGAGTTCAAGGATGAGCAGGGGTTCGAGCGTCATGGGGGGAGGGCAGCGAGCGAGGGGGAGAGCGGAAGAAGGTGTCTGCAAGTGCCACCGGACCGGCATCCTGAACCGGGGTTCAGGTGGGCTAGGTCAACCTGGCGTTGGGTTCATCTGACGCGAGACGATCACGCTCACCAGGGGATGTTCCAGGCCCGTGCTCTAAGAGCATTGGTTCAAGGAGATATAAAGCCCGGCATGCACTGCAGACGTTTTGGATTGTAGGCGCTTGGCGGCGCGCCTGCCATCCGGAATGCGCCCGTGGGCATTGCAAAAAGCTATTGCAGAAAAAGCAAATTCAAAGCAGCCGGCCGTCGTCGGCCAGCGCGCGGTCCAGCCGCTGCACCAGCGAGCCCAGGCGCGGGTCGCTCACGCCTTGGGTGCCGTCGGTGCTGTCGCCCAGGTCGCCGTTGCCAAAGCCCGAGGCCTGGAACGATGGGGGCGTGTCTTGCGGTGCGGGGCGCGCGGCCACGTCAAAGGCGAGGTTCAGCGCGGCCAGCACCGCGATGCGGTCGCGCGCCTTGACCTTGCCCGCGTCGCGGATCTTGCACATGGCGGTGTCGACCTTTTCCACGGCGTCCAGCAGGCGGGATTCACCGCCTTCGGGGCAGCCGAGCAGGTAGCTCTGGCCCATGATCTGCACTTCGAGCTGTTTGGTGGCCATGGAGGATGCGTGGGGAAAATCAGGCTGCGTTCTTGATGTCGGGCAGGCGCTCCAGCAGCGCGTCCACGCGCGAGCGGGCGGCCGACAGGCGGGACTTGAGCGAGTCGCGCTCCTGCGTCAGCACCTCGACCTGGCTGGCCAGCAGCGCGTTGGTGCGCTGCAGCTCTTCGTAGCGCACCAGCAGGCGCTCTACGCGTTCGGCGATCTGGTCAAGTTGGGCGGGGCTGGCCATACAGCGAATGATTGTAGGGTTAGCCACAGCTTTCGCCCCTAAAATGTGCGGGTTGGTGCTCGCGGTGTGGTTCGCATGCCGCAGTTCAACGGGAAGCAGGGGGGTCGCTCCATCAACGGAAAGACCTAACCTGCGCTGCCCCCGCAACGGTAAGTGGACGGGCCTTCGGGCTCCGCTTTTGTCAAACGGCCACTGGGTGTGTGCACAACACACCTGGGAAGGCGACAGGAGTCGTTCCATCAGCCCGGATACCGGCCAACAAGGTGGTGGTGCGCGTCACAGCGTGCCGTCGTGACGCCCATGCACCGGCGGGGAAGCCGGTGAGGGCATTTGCCTTGGTTACCTTCACCGATGAAATCCCCTTTGTTCCGTGCGCGGCTTGCCGCGCTCCCGCTGGCTGTGACAGCCGCATTCCCTTCTTTTGCGCAAACCCCCGTGCCTGTTCAGGTGGCCGCCCTGGGCGAAAACGTGGTGACCGCCACGCGCAACCCTACCCGCACCGACGACCTGGTCAGCGAAGTGGTGGTGGTCAACCGCGACCAGATCGAAGCGTCCACCGCGCGCACGCTGCCCGAGCTGCTGGCACGCACCGCCGGCCTGCAGATGAGCGCCAACGGCGCCACGGGCAAGACGTCCAGCGTGTTCATTCGTGGCACCGAATCGCGCCACACCATCCTGCTGATCGACGGCGTGCGTTACGGCTCGGCCACAGCCGGCACGCCCAGCTGGGACAACATCCCCGTGGACATGATCGAGCGCATCGAGGTGCTCAAGGGCCCGGCGTCGGCGCTGTACGGCAGCGAAGGCGTGGGCGGCGTGGTGCAGATCTTTACGCGCCGGGGCAAACAGGGCTTTCACCCGTATGCCTCGGCCACGTTGGGCAGCGAGCGCTGGCGCCAGTGGACGGGCGGCTTCACCGGCGGGCAGGGCGCCTGGACCTGGGCACTGGGCCTGCAGCAACTGCGCGAGCGCGGCCTGTCGTCCACCAACCCCAAAGTGCAGTTTGGCAACTACAACGCCGACGTGGACCCGTTCTCGCAGGACGCGGTCAATGCGTCGGTGGCGCTGCAGATCAACCCCGGCTGGCGTGCCGATGCCTCGGTGCTGTATTCCGACGGTGTGAGCCACTTTGACGACGGCCCGGGCGTGGACGCCCGCTCGGCGGTGCGCGCGGCCACGTTGCAGGCCGGCATCCAGGGCCGGGTGACGCCCCGCTGGCAGACCGAGCTGCGCTTTGCCCAGGGCGCCGACACGGCCAACGTGATCACGGCGGTCACGCCGGGTGCCTTCAAGACGCAGCAGGACCAGTGGACGTGGCAGAACAACATCGACACGCCGCTGGGCGTTGTGCTGGCGGGGCTGGAGCACCGCGAGCAAAAGGTCAGCGGCTCCACCGCCTACAGCGTGACGCAGCGCACGATTGAGGGCGTGTTTGCCGGCCTGAGCGGCAACCAGGGCAACCACAGCTGGCAGGTCAATGCGCGGCGCGACCGCAATTCGCAGTTTGGCAGCAGCAGCACCGGGTTTGCGGGCTATGGGTACCGCATCAGCCCGGCCTGGCGCGTGAATGCGTCGCATGGCACCAGCTTTGTGGCGCCGTCGTTCAACCAGCTGTACTTCCCCGGCTTTGGCAATGCCGCGCTGCAGCCCGAAACCGCAAAGAACACCGACCTGGGCCTGACCTGGGCTGCGGGCGTGCATGAGGTGAAGCTGGTGCGCTTTGACAACAGGATCCGCGGCTACATGACCAACACCACGCTGCCCATCAACATCCCGCGCAGCCGCATTGACGGCTGGACGCTGGGCTACGAGGGCAAGCTGGGCGCCTGGGGCCTGCGCGCGGGCCTGGACACGCTGGACCCGCGCAACGAAGCCAACGGCCGCCAGCTGCCGCGCCGCGCTAGGGAGCAGCTGTCACTGGGTGCCGACCGCCGCAGCGGCGCCTGGCGCTACGGGGCGTCGCTGCTGCATGTGGGCACGCGGTTTGACGACGCGGCCAACACGCGCCGGCTGGACGCCTACACCACGCTGGACCTGTACGCCGACTGGCAGGTGGCGCGCGACTGGAGCCTGCAGGCCAAGGTCAACAACCTGACCGACCGCCAGTACGAAACCAGCTACGGCTACAACCAGCCAGGGCGCGCGGTGTACCTCACCCTGCGCTGGCAGCCAAAATAGCCCGACCATGACGCCCACCGTGCCGCTTTCCATCCCGCAGGGGCCGCAACGCATTGTCTGCCTGACCGAGGAGACGACCGAATGGCTGTACCTGCTGGGGCAAGAGGCGCGCATTGTAGGCATCTCGGGCTACACCGTGCGGCCACGCCGCGCGCGGGAGGAAAAGCCCAGGGTCAGTGCGTTTCTGAGCGCCAAGATTGACAAGATCCTGGCGCTGCAACCCGACTGCGTGTTCGGCTTTTCCGACCTGCAGGCCGATATCGCCAGTGCGCTGATCAGGCACGGTGTGCAGGTCACCGTGTTCAACCAGCGCAGCGTGGAAGAGATTTTTTCCATGCTGTACCAGGTGGCGGCCATGGTGGGGCAGGCCCAGCGTGGGCTGGAGCTGCTGCAGGCCATGCGTGAGCGGCTGCTGCAGATCGAGGCCGCAGGCCGTGCGCTGCCGCGCCGCCCGCGCGTTTTCTTTGAAGAGTGGGACGAGCCGCACATCAGCGCCATCCGGTGGGTGTCGCAGCTCACGGGCATTGCGGGCGGTGACGACATCTTTCCCGAGCTGGCTGTGCAAAGCCTGGGCAAGGACCGCATCGTTGCCGACGGTGCCGAGATCGTGCGGCGCAACCCCGACATCATCATCGGCTCGTGGTGCGGCAAGAAGTTTCGTGCTGAAAAGGTCGCAGCGCGCGCGGGCTGGCAGGACGTGAATGCGGTGAAGCACGGGCAGCTGTTTGAAATCAAGTCCGCCGACATCCTGCAGCCCGGGCCCGCTGCGCTGACCGACGGTGTGGCGCAGCTGCACCGCATCGTCACTGAATGGGCGGCTCAGCATGCGTGAACTGATTTTGGGCGGGCAACGCAGCGGCAAGTCGGCGCGGGCCGAGACGCTGGCGGCGCAATGGCTGGGCGCGTCGCCCGCGCACCGGGCGGTGTTCATTGCCACGGCCACGGCGTGGGACGGCGAAATGCGCGAACGCATTGCGCGCCACCAGCGCGACCGCGCGCTGCGCGTGCCGGGGATGGTGACGGTGGAAGAGCCGGTGGAGCTGGTGGGTGCTTTGGAAAAGCACGACGCAGTGGACACGCTGGTGGTGGTGGATTGTTTGACGTTGTGGCTGACGAATCTGTTGATGCCTGCGGGTGGCGATGTGGGCAGGAGTGAAAGCAGTACAGACACCCTGGCCCCTGCCATTCGCGCCCACACCGGCCCCCTCATCCTCGTCAGCAACGAAATCGGCCTCGGTGTGATCCCCATGGGCGCCGAGGTGCGTGCGTTTGTAGACGCGCTGGGCCGCCTGAACCAGCAGGTGGCCGCCGCTTGCGATCGCGTGACGCTGATGGCAGCGGGGTTGCCGCTGACGCTGAAAGGCAGGTCATGAAAGCAATCGTTGCCGCGTTGCTGTGCTGCCTGGCCTTCAGCGTGCAAGCCCTGCAAATCACCGACGACCGCGGCGTGACCGTGATGCTGGCCGCCAGCCCCCAGCGCATCGTCACGCTGCTGCCGTCACTGACCGAAAGCGTGTGCGAGCTGGGCCAGTGCCACCGGCTGGTGGGGGTGGACCGTTATTCCAACTTCCCCGCACAGGTGCGCGCGCTGCCCCAGGTGGGCGGCGGCATTGACCCGAACATCGAGGCCGTGGTGGCCCTCAAGCCCGACGTGGTGCTCATGGCCACGTCGTCGCGCGGCGTGCAGCGGCTGGAATCCCTGGGCCTGAAGGTGCTGGCCATGGAGCCCAAAAGCTCGGCCGACGCGCAGCGCGTGATGGGCAAGCTGGGCCAGCTGCTGGAGGTGCCCGACGCCCAGCGCATCTGGCGCAACATCGACGCAGGCGTGGCGGCGGCGGCGCAGTCGTTGCCGGCGTCGGTGCGCGGGCTGCGGGTGTACTACGAGGTCAGCGTGGGCGGCTATGCGGCGGGCCCGAAGTCTTTCATCGGCGAAACCATCGCGCGCCTGGGCGTGCAGAACATTGTGCCGCCAGAGCTCGGGCCGTACCCGCGCGTCAATCCGGAGTTCGTGGTGCGTGCCAACCCCGACATCATCATGGTCGGCCAGCGCAATGTGGCCGGCATGGAGCAGCGCCCCGGCTGGGCTGGTATGCGGGCTTTGCGCGAGCAGCGCGTGTGCGTCTTCACGCCCGAAGAATCCGACGTGCTGGTGCGCCCCGGGCCGCGTGTGGCCGAAGGTGCGCGGCTGCTGGCGCGCTGTATCGCGCAGAAGGGGAACCAGTGAACGGGCGTGTGGCCTGGCTCACCGTGGCCCTGCTGTTGGCAGCCGCCGCCGTGCTGGCCGTGGGCGCTGGCGTGGGCAGCACGGGCTTTGCGAGCGTGTTGCAGGCGCGCCAGGACCCTGTGGCCTGGCAGATCGTGTGGGACATCCGCCTGCCGCGCACGCTGGGCGCGTGGCTGGCCGGCGCGCTGCTGGGCCTGGCGGGTGCGGTGGCGCAGGGGCTGTTTCGCAACCCGCTGGCCGACCCGTACCTGCTGGGCAGTGCGTCGGGCGCGGCACTGGGCGTGGCGGTGGCGCTGGCGCTGTTTGGCGTGTCGCCATTTGCCACGCAATGGGTGGCGCGCCTGGGCCTGACGGGCGCCGCCTTCATTGGTGCGGTGCTGGGCGTGCTGCTCACGCTGGCGCTGGCCAAGGGCGTGCATCACACGTTGCGGCTGCTGCTGGCCGGCGTGATCGTGGGCGTGGTCCTGAGCGCGGCGCGCGACCTGGTCACGATTGCCGTGCCCGATGTGCTGCAGGCCATGCAGGCGTTCACCTTGGGCAGCACCGGCTTTGTGGGCTGGTCGTCGTGCCTGGTGATGGCAGCCGTGCTGCTGCCCGCGGCCACCGTGGCCTGGGCGCTGGGCCGCGGGCTGGACGGCCTTGCCCTGGGCGAGTCCACGGCGCAGAGCCTGGGCGTGCCGCTGGTGCTCATGCGCACACTGCTGGTGGCGGTGCTGGCCCTGGCCACGGGCGCGGCGGTGGCACAAACCGGGCTGATTGCGTTTGTGGGCCTGGCCGCACCGCACCTGGTGCGCTCCATCGTCAAAACCACGCACGGCCGGCTGGTGCTGCTGAGCGCCGCCATGGGCGGGCTGCTGCTGATGGCGGCCGACGTGCTGGCGCGCTGGGTGATCGCGCCGCAGGAACTGCCCGTGGGCGTGCTGACCGCGCTGCTGGGCGGCGGCTACCTGCTATGGCTGATGCACCGCGGGCGCGGCCTGGGTGCGAGGTCGTCGCGATGAGCGCCATCCAGACACGCGGCGTGCAGGTCTCGCTGGGCGGCACCGAGGTGCTGCACGGCATCAGCCTGGCATTGCCGGCCGGCCGCTGGACGGCCATCGTCGGCCCCAACGGCGCGGGCAAATCCACGCTGCTCAAGGCCATGGCCGGGCTGCTGCCGCATACGGGCACGGTGGCGCTGCTGGGCCGGCCGCTGGCGGCCATGGGCCAGCGCGAGCGCGCCCGCACGCTGTCCTGGCTGGGGCAGGGCGAGGTAGGCGCCGACGACCTGTCGGTGTACGACGTGGCCATGCTGGGCCGCCTGCCGCACCAGGCCTGGCTGGCGCCGCCGTCCGGTGCTGACCGCGCGGCGGTGGAGCAGGCCCTGCGTGCCACGCAGGCCTGGGACTGGCGCGAGCGCTCACTGGGCGCGCTGTCCGGCGGCGAACGCCAGCGCGTGCTGCTGGCCCGGGCGCTGGCGGTGGACGCCCAGGTGCTGCTGATGGATGAGCCCCTGGCCAACCTGGACCCGCCGCACCAGGCCGACTGGCTGCTGCTTGTGCGCGCGCTGGTGGTCACGGGCAAGACGGTGGTCAGCGTGCTGCACGAAATCTCCATCGCCCTGCATGCGCAGGAGGTGGTGGTGATGGCCGCGGGCCGTGTGGTGCACCAGGGCGCCAGCGCAGACACTGCAACGCACCGCGCGCTGGAGCAGGTGTTCGACGGGCGCATCGCCATCCACCCGCTGGGCGGTGACTGGGTTGCCGTGCCGAAGTAAATTGACATGAAATTAATTGGAATCTGACCCCCATTATGGAAATCGAAACACCACCGTCGGCCAAGCCGTATGACAAGCCCGAGGGCGAGCGGCGCGGGATCATCATCGTGAACACGGGCGACGGCAAGGGCAAGAGCACGGCGGCGTTCGGGTTGGCGCTGCGCGCGCATGGGCGGGGCAAAGCAGTGCAGATTTACCAGTTCATGAAGGTGCCCACCGCGCGGTTTGGCGAGCACCGGATGTTCGAGCAGATCGGCATTCCGATTGAGGGGCTGGGCGACGGCTTCAGCTGGAAGAGCCAGGACCTGGAGCATTCGGCGCAGCTGGCGCGCGACGGCTGGCAAAAGGCGCGCGCAACCATCCTGGCCGGCGAACATTTCCTGGTGGTGCTGGACGAGATCACCTACCCGTTGATCTACGGCTGGCTGCCTCTGCCGGACGTACTGGAGACATTGCAGAGCCGGCCGCCGCATGTGCACGTGTGTCTGACGGGGCGGCGCTGCCCGAGCGAGATCATCGAGCTGGCCGATACCGTGACCGAGATGACCAAGATCAAGCACGCGTTCAACGCCGGCGTGCCGGCGCAGCGCGGCATTGAGGATTGACCTCCTGGGATGAGCTTCACCTCCGCTGTCATTGCCCTGCTGGCTGCGCTGGCCATCGACCGCTGGTGGGGCGAGCCGCGTGCGCGGCTGCATCCCGTGGTGTGGATGGGGCATTACCTGGTGTGGGCCGGGCGGCGCATTGCGCCCGGCGTGCCGCACCAGGGCACCGACTGGCGCGCGTTCTGGGCCGGTGGCCTGGCATGGAGCATGGGTGTGTGGGTGGTGTTGCTGGCCAGCCATGTGCTGGTCGGCCTGAGCCTGGCGCTGGTGCTGTTGCTGCCCACTGATCTGCAGTGGCTGTGGGAGCTGGCCACCGGCCTGGTGCTGGGCCTGCTGCTCAAGCCGCTGCTGGCCTGGCGCATGCTGCATGACGAGGTGGCCGCGGTGGAAGCCGCGCTGGCTGAATCGCTGGACGCGGGCCGCGCGCAGCTGGCCCGGCTGGTCAGCCGCGACGTGACGCAGCTGACAGAAAGCGAGGTGCGCGAAAGCGCGATCGAGTCGCTGGCTGAGAACCTCAATGATTCGGTCGTGGCGCCGGTGTTCTGGTTTGTGCTGCTGGGCCTGCCGGGCGCGGCGGTGTACCGCTTTGCCAACACGGCCGACGCCATGTGGGGCTACCGCGGCCTGCGCGGCGGGCGCTACTGGGAATGGGCAGGCAAATGGGCCGCGCGGGCTGACGACGTGCTGTCCTGGGTGCCCGCGCGCATCACGGCCTTGCTGCTGGTGCTGGCCGCTGGAGGGCAGCGCCTGGCAGGCTTGCGCCAGGAGGCCCGGCGCACGCCGTCACCCAACAGCGGCTGGCCCATGGCGGCCATGGCCCTGGCACTGGATGTGCGGCTGGGCAAGCCGGGTGTGTATGTGCTGCACGGCGCGGGCCGCGCGCCACGGGCCGCCGACACACAGCGCGCCAAAGCGCTCGCGCAGCGCGCGGTGATCGCACTGGTGCTGCTGGCTGTGCCGGCCTTGCTGGCAGTGCTCGGGGGCGCAGCATGACGGCCCGCTGCGTCATGGTGCTGGGCACCACCAGCGGTGCGGGCAAAAGCTGGCTGACCACCGCGCTGTGCCGCTGGTATGCGCGCCAGGGCCTGAAGGTCGCGCCCTTCAAGGCCCAGAACATGAGCAACAACGCAAGAGTGGTTGCGGGGGGCGAAATAGGCTCAGCCCAATACTTCCAGGCATTGGCCGCCCGGGCCCTGCCGGACGTTCGCATGAACCCCTTGCTGCTCAAGCCCGAGCACGACACCCACAGCCAGGTGGTGCTCATGGGGCAGGTCAACGCCGAGCTGTCGCGCATGGCCTGGCGCGGGCGCAGCGCCAGTGTGTGGCCGGTGATCGCACAGGCGCTGGACGAGCTGCGCGCGGAAAACGACGTAGTGGTGATCGAAGGCGCGGGCTCGCCCGCCGAGATCAACCTGCACGACAGCGACATCGTCAACATGCGCGTGGCGCTGCACTGCCAGGCGCGCTGCCTGCTGGTGACCGACATTGACCGCGGCGGCGCGTTTGCCCACCTGTACGGCACCTGGGCGCTGTTGCCACCGGACGAGCGCGCGCTGGTCAGCGGCTTTGTGCTCAACAAGTTCCGTGGTGATGCGTCGCTGCTGGCACCCGCACCGCAAATGCTGCAGGACCTGACCGGTGTGCCCACCGTGGCCACGCTGCCCATGTGGTGGCACCACGGCCTGCCCGAGGAAGACGGCGTTTTCGACGACCGCTCGCGCAGCAGCGGCGCGGTCAACACAACCATTGCGGTCGTGGCGTACCCGCGCATCAGCAACCTGGACGAATTCCAGCCGCTCAAGAACATCCCCGGTGTGCGCCTGGTCTGGGCGCGCACGCCGGCCGATTGCGCGGGGGCGGACTGGCTCATCCTGCCCGGCAGCAAGCACACCAGCGGCGACCTGGCCTGGCTGCGCGCGCAGGGGCTGGACGCTGCGGTGGCCGCCCATGCGGCGCAGGGCAGGGCGGTGCTGGGCATTTGCGGCGGGCTGCAGATGCTGGGCGAGGCGCTGATTGACCCGCACGGTATTGACGGCAATGCACCCGGCCTGGGCCTGCTGCCGCTGGTCACGGTGTTTGACGAAGACAAGACCGTGCAGCACACGCAGGCCCGGTTTGGCACGGTGACTGGCCTGTGGGAGGCGCTCTCGGGGACCCACGCGCAGGGCTATGAAATCCACCACGGCCAGACGGCGCAACATCCGGCCATGGCCGTTGCGGGCAACGTCGCACAGGCGGTGCTACCCGATGGCCTGGGCTGGCAGAACGCCGCAGGCAATGTGCTGGGCTGCTACCTGCACGGCCTGTTTGAAGACCCCGCCGTGCTGCAAGCCCTGTTCGGCGCGGCGGCGCCTACGCTGGACAGCGTGTTTGACGGACTGGCCGATTACATTGACACCCACTTCGCGCCCTCTGTCATCCCGGACTTGATCCGGGATGCATGAGAGCGCGCCGATGACTTTTCTTCAACGCCCACATGGATTGCGGGTCAAGCCCGCAATGACAAGACCGTGAATGTTCCTGACATCACCGACACCGCGCTGGCCCAGCGACTGCAGCACAAGCTGGACACCAAGACCAAACCGCTGGGCTCGCTGGGTCGCCTGGAAACGCTGGCATTGCAGATCGGCCTGATCCTGGGAACCGAATCGCCGGTGCTGGAGCAGCCGCAAATGATTGTCTGCGCCGGCGACCACGGCCTGGCCGCGCGCGGCGTGTCGGCCTACCCCAGCGACGTGACCTGGCAGATGGTGCAGAACTTCCTGGCCGGTGGCGCGGCGGTGAGCGTGCTGGCGCGCCAGCACGGCATGGCGCTGACGGTGGTGGACTGCGGCGTGCGGCACGACTTTGCCGCGCAGCCCGGCCTGCTGGTGCGCAAGATCGCGCCGGGCACAGCAGACTCGCTCACTGGCCCCGCCATGACGGCTGACCAGTGCGCCCAGGCCATGGCCAACGGTCGCGAGGTGCTGCAGGGCCTGCCCGGCAACGCCGTGCTGCTGGGCGAGATGGGCATAGGCAACACATCGGCCGCATCGCTGATCCAGTCGCGCCTGACGGGGCTGGACATTGCGCTGTGTACCGGCGCGGGCACCGGGCTGGACGACGCGGGTATCGCGCGCAAGCGGGTAGTGCTGCGCGAGGTGCTCGAACGCCACCCGGATGCCAAAGAACCCCTGGACGTGCTGGCCGCATTCGGCGGCTTCGAGGTCGCCACGCTGGTGGGCGTGGTGCTGCAGGCCGCGCAGGAGCGCCGTGTGATCGTGGTGGACGGCTTCATTGCCACGGCGGCAGTGCTGATTGCGCAGGCAATGCAACCCCACGTGCTGCAGCGCTGTGTGTTTGCCCATGCGTCGGGCGAGCGCGGCCATGCCGTGATGCTGGTGCACCTGGGCGCACAGCCCCTGCTGTCGCTGGGCCTGCGCCTGGGCGAGGGCTCGGGCGCCGCACTGGCCTGGCCGCTGCTGCAGTCGGCCTGCGCCATCCTGCGCGAGATGGCGAGCTTTGAATCGGCCGGGGTGTCAGGCCGCAGCCCGGGCGGTTGAGCCGTTTTGCGGGGGCGCCACAGGTCGCGCCCCCGCAACCCGCGCCGGGCAGGTAGCATCCCTGCGCGGTGCGGGTTTTTCGCCCCAGCCACAAACGGTTTACGCGGGCGACACATCGTTCCCGCATGCTTGCGACGACAAAGCCCCAAGGAAGCAGGAACAACAACATGAGCGACACCCCCCACGCCAGCACCCCCCGCCGCCTGCGCCGGCGCACCGTCTGGATCGGCGCCCTGGTGGCCTTGCTGGTGCTGGGCGGCCTGGGCTGGCTCGCCTGGACGCTGACGCGACCGGGCGCGACCGCAGGGCCGGGGGGCATGGGCGGGCCCGGCGGGCCGGGCGGGCCGGGCGGCTTTGGCGCCGGCCGGCTGGCCACCACGGTGGGCGTGGCCACGGCCGAGAAGGCCGACGTGCCTGTGACGCTGGACGCGCTGGGTACCGTGACGCCGCAGGCCACGGTGCGCGTGCGCGCCCAGGTGTCGGGCGTGCTGACGCAGGTGGCGTTCAAGGAAGGGCAGCTGGTGCGCAAGGGCGACCTGCTGGCCCAGATTGACCCGCGCCAGTATGAGATGGCGCTGCAGCAGGCCCTGGGCCAGCGCCAGCGCGACGAAGCCCAGCTGGACGCCGCCCGGCTCACGCTGGAGCGTTACCGCACCCTGCTGGCGCAGGACTCCATTGCCCGCCAGGAGGTGGACACCCAGGCCGCCCTGGTCAAGCAGCTGGAGGGCACGGTGGTGATCGACCGCGCCAATGAGGGCACAGCCCGGCTGAACCTGGGCTACACCCGCATCGTGGCACCCATCAGCGGGCGCGTGGGCCTGCGCACGGTGGACGTAGGCAACCTGGTCAGCAGCGGCGACGCCAATGGCGTGGCCGTGATCACGCAGGTATCGCCCATTGACGTGCTGTTTGCCGTGCCGCAGGACCAGGCCGGCGACCTGCAGCGCGCCAGCACTGGCGGCCCGGGTGCCGCCATGACGGCCGTGGCGCTGGACCGCACGCGCGCCACCGTGCTGGACAACGGTGTGTTCGCGTCGCTGGACAACCAGATCGATACCACCACCGGCACCGTCAAGGCCAAGGCGCGCTTCAACAACGCGCAGCAAAACCTGTTCCCCAGCCAGTTCGTGAATGTGCGGCTGCAGGTGCGCACGCTCAAGGACGCGGTGCTGGTGCCCGTGGCCGCCGTGCGCCAGGGCGGCACCGGCACCTTTGTATTTGTGCTGCAACCCGACCGCACGGTGAAGATCCGCCCGGTCACGCGCGGCGTGGCCACGGTGGATAAGGTCCAGATCACCGCCGGCCTGCAGGCCGGTGAGCGCGTGATCACCGAAGGCGCGGACCGCCTCAAGGATGGCGGCGCGGTGGTACTGCCCGGCGACGCGCCGCGCGGTCAGCGCGCAGCCGGCCGCCGCCCCGGTGCATCCGCACCCCAAGGTGCGGCCTCCGCGCCCCAGGGGGCAGCATCTTCGCCGCCAGGCGCTGCCGCGCCACCGCCAGGTGCTGCAGCCTTGCCACCGCCAGGCGCTGCCTCGCCCCAGCGGCCCCAGCCGG
>JBEIPU010000198.1:0-5781 GCA_040376925.1 Caenimonas sp.
CCTTCTTCACGCCCAGCAGGTCGATGCGCTGGCCGCCCGTGACCTTGACGGTGGGGATCTTGTACTTGTCCACCGCGTCGGCAATGCGGCGCAGTTCGTCGGCCGTGGTTTCGCCGCCCCACATGCGCGGGATCACGCTGTAGGTGCCGTCTTTCTGGATGTTGGCATGGCTGCGCTCGTTGATGAAGCGGCTTTGCGGGTCGTCTTTCGCCTCCTTGGGCCAGGTGCTGATCAGGTAGTAGTTGACGGCCGGGCGGCACGACGAGCAGCCATTGGGCGTCTTCCAGTCCATGGACCTGAACACGTCCGCAATCGTCAGCAGCTTGTTGGCGCGGATGGCGTCACGCACCGCCTGGTGGCCATGGTCGGTGCAGCCGCACATGGCCTTGAGCTTGGGCGTGGCTGAATAGTCACCACCGGCGGTGAACATCAAAATCTGCTCCACCAGGCCGGTGCAGGAACCGCACGACGCGCTGGCCTTGGTGTGCTTGCGCACCTCGTCCAGCGTGAACAGGCCTTTTTCCTTGATGGCCTTGCAGATGTTGCCCTTGTTCACGCCGTTGCAGCCGCAGACTTCGGCGTCGTCGGGCATGGTGGCAGCCTTGCTGTGGCCTTCGTGCCCCGTGTCGCCAATGTTGGATTCGCCAAACATCAGCTTGTCGCGGATGTCGCTCACGCTGCGGCCGTCGCGCAGCAGCTTGAAGTACCAGCTGCCGTCCACCGTGTCGCCGTACAGGCAGGCGCCCACCAGCTTGTCGCCTTTGATGACCAGCTTCTTGTACACGCCGCCGGCCGGGTCGCTCATGACGATTTCCTCGGTCCCTTCGGCGCCCATGAATTCGCCGGCGCTGAACAGGTCAATGCCCGTGACCTTGAGCTTGGTGGACGTCAGCGACCCGGTGTAGCGCCCAATGCCGAACTGGGCCAGGTGGTTGGCTGCCACCTTGGCCTGCTCGAACAGCGGGGCCACCAGGCCATAGGCAATGCCGCGGTGCGCGGCGCATTCGCCCACGCTGTAGATGCGCGCGTCGGTCACGGTCTGCATGGTGTCGTTGACCACGATGCCGCGGTTCACATGCAGGCGCATGCGCTCGGCCAGCGTGGTGTTGGGGCGGATGCCCACGGCCATGACCACCAGGTCGGTTTCCAGCTCGGTGCCGTCCTTGAACCTGATGGACTTCACGCGGCCCTCGGCGTTGCCGGTGAGTTCCTGCGTCTGTGCGCCGATCAGGAACTTGAGTCCCCGGTCTTCCAGCGATTTCTGCAGCAGCTTGCCGGCCACATCGTCCAGCTGGCGCTCCATCAGCCAGGGCATCACATGCACCACGGTCACGTCCATGCCGCGCAGCATCAGGCCGTTGGCGGCCTCCAGGCCCAGCAGGCCGCCACCGATCACCACCGCCTTCCTGTACTTCTGCGACGCCTCGATCATGGCGTTGGTGTCGGCAATGTCGCGGTAGGCGATCACGCCCTGCAGGTCCTTGCCGGGCACCGGCAGGATGAACGGGTTGGAACCCGTGCACATCAGCAGGCGGTCGTATGTCTCCTCGGTTCCATCTTCTGCGCGCACGATGCGCCGCACGCGGTCTACCTCCACCACCTTCTTGCCGGCGTGCAGCGTGATGTGGTTGTCCTTGTACCAGTCCCACGAGTTCAGCACGATCTCGTCCAGTGTCTGCTCGCCCGCGAGCACGGGCGACAGCAGGATGCGGTTGTAGTTGGGGTGCGGCTCGGCGCCAAAGACGCTGATGTCATACAGGTCGGGCGCGACCTTGATCAGCTCTTCCAGCGTGCGAACACCGGCCATGCCGTTGCCCACCATCACGAGTTTGGACTTTTTCATGTGTGTGTCTCTCAGTGTTTGCGTTCCATATCAATACACACCACCGCTGGCTGGCGGTTCCAGCGCAACGTAATGACGTAAGGGTGCCGGCGCACCCGTGCGCGCGTGCCGGTGCTGCCCTGCAGCTTGACCGGCACCGAAATTTCAAGCTCCGGCCCCAGGGTGCGGCGGGCATTGCCGCCCAGCGTGTTGGCAATCTCGCCCACGGCGTCCAGCAGGTTGCCGTCGGACAGGTCGGTTTCATGCTGAAGAAGCAGCAGCTCGCGCAGCAGCGGCGGGGGCATCGACACAATGACCTGGCCGCTGTAGCTGCCCGAGAACGTCACTACGCCGTTGAATTCATATCCCGCCACATCACCCGTACCCAGAAAGGCTGACGTGATCTGCGGCTCCTGCGCCGTGGTGGTCTTGAAGTAGTGGCGCACGGAGTCCACAAACATCTTCAGCTCGTCTTCGCTCAGGGTGTTCATGGTTTGGCATCCATCACGTCCAGCAGGGCCAGGCGCAGCTCGTCGTCGCTGAAGGGTTTGGCGACGAAGCCGCGCGCACCATGGCGCAGCGCGGCAATGGCGGTGGATTTGTCGGACAGGGCACTGACCACCAGGATGTTGACCTTGGGCAGCAGCTTCATGAGGTTGCGGATGCATTCAATGCCGTCCATCTCGGGCATGGTCAGGTCCATGGTCACCACATCCGGCCGCGCGGCCTGGGCGATGCGCACCGCCTCCACGCCGTTGTGCGCCAGGCCGACGATGGAGATGCCGGTCAAGGCGCCGCCTTGCACCACGCGCGCAATGCGGGTGCGGATCATGTTGGAGTCGTCGACGATGAGCATTCGCATGGCTTTATCCGTTGAAGCGGATGCGGAACTCGGTGAACTGGCCGGGCGTGGAGCTGAGCATCATCCTTGCGCCCAGGCGCTGCACATTGGCCTGCACCACGTCCAGGCCGATGCCGCGGCCGGCATGCATGCTCAGCGATTGCGCGGTGGAAAACCCGGGCTTGAAGATGTGGGCAATCACCTGCTTGTCGTCATAGCTTTCCAGCTGCGCCGCCGTGTACCAGCCCAGCTCGACCAGCCGGGCGCGAACGGCTGCGGCCGCCAGGCCGCGCCCGTCGTCGCGCACCGACAGCGTCCAGTCGGCCTCATTGCGCAGCAGCTGCACGTCTACCCGGCCCGCCGCCGCCTTGCCGGCTGCGGCGCGCGCGGCCGGCGATTCGATGCCATGGGCCACGGCGTTGCGGGCCAGCTGCACGGCAATTTCGCGCACCAGGTCGCGCACCTGGGGCTCCAGGTCGTCCTGGCTGCCCATGCGCACCACCGGCTCCACCTGCTTGCCGCTGTCGGCGGCCACACTGTGCAGCAGGCGGGCGATGTGATCATTGATGCGTTCACCCGCCGGGGCGGCGTCGGCCGCGCCCGCGCGCTGGATGCCGGTCAGGCCCTTGAGCGCGGCCACCTTGTTGAGCAGGTCCTCCAGCGGCACGGGCAGCGACAGCAGGGCGTCGCCCACGTTCCCCACACCCGGTTCCCGAATGCGCAGCAGTTCGGTCTCAAACGCATGGGCCTGCGCGGCCAGCGTGTCCAGGCCCAGCGTGCCCGCGTCGCCCTTGATGGCGTGCACACGGCGGCAGGCTTCGTTGATGGCTTTCAGGATCGCCCCCTCGCTGTGGGCCGACGACGTACTGCGCAGCAGGTCATTGACTTCCAGCAACAGGCTTTCAGCCCGCGCGACGAACTGGCGCAGCATGGCCGGGTCGGCGTCGAACGCCCGCAGCAGCATCGAAAATTCTTTCTGGGAGCGCTGGCGTTCGTCCATGAGCTTGGCTTCCAGCTCCATGCGCGCGGTGATGTCCTGCACGGTCACCAGCAGGTGGCGCACGGTGTCGCCTTCCTGCACGCGGTTGAAGTGGAATGACAGGTAGCGCCGCTGGTCCTGGCCGAGCCGGTTTTTCACCGACACCTCGACGTTGGACAGCGGGTTGATGCCCTGCACCAGTGCTTCCTTGACGTGCGGGGAAAACAGCAGCTCCACATAGTCGCGCGCATCGGTCAGTGACTTGGCCGACACCAGTGGTGCGAGCAGGGCAAAGAAGTCGTCGCCCGGTGTCAGCGTGGAGCCGAACAGGCTGTGCGCCGAGCGCGACACCTGCGAGCCCAGCCGCGAGTCGGGCGTGAGCAGGAACAGGCCTTCGCGCACGCTGGTCAGGATTTCGCGGTTTTCCTCGTTGGCGGCCTCGATCTCGGCGTCGGAGGTGCGCAGGCGGCGCAGGAACTTGAACAGGATGAACGCGAAGTTCAGCAGCGCGAGCGCAATACCGGCCGTCTGCACCATGCGCAGCGTGTTGGCACGCTGCGAGGCGACGGATTCCAGCGCGGTCGTCAGCTCGTTCATCAGGCCCAGCAGGCGCAGGTTGTTCGAGCGCGCATAGTCGACCGCGGCCAGCAGCTCCGCGTCGCTGGCCGAGCCTGCCAGCACCGGGGCCAGGCGCTGCTGGTACGGCGTCCACAGCGCTTGCGCCTTGGCCAGGATTTCGGCCGCGCGTTCGCCCTGCGCGGCTTCCAGATACACCGGCTTGCCGTCGCCGCCAGGCACCGTCGCGCCGTTCTGGAAGCCCTTGAGCGAGGCGTCGAACAGCCGCACGGCGGCGGCCAGCTCGTCCAGGTCGGGGCCCGCCGCAACGCCCTTGGCGCGCGCCGTCTCTACCGCGAGCAGGGCCTTGGCAGTGCGCTGCGACAGCATGCGCTGGCGCCCCGCCAGGTTGATGCCGATGGCGTCCTGCGCGATCTGGAACGAGGTGTAGAAGTTCAGCACCAGCACGCCCAGGTCAAACAGCAGGAACAGCGCCACCGCAATGATGATTTCGCGGTACTTGCCAAACGAGAAGCCGCGCGGGCGGGCAGACGGCTTGCGTTGCGCGGCGGGCGACGCTGGCTGCATCGGTGCAGCGGAGGCGGGCATTACGGCGGTCATGGTTTCTCCCTGCTGTGGCGCGTTTTTATGCCACGAGTTTTTCGACGTGGGCCTGGCGCGTGTAGAGGAAGTCGATCACGGCCTTGCGGCATTGCAGGTAGCCGCGGTCTTCGGCCAGGTCCACGCGGTTGCGCGGGCGCGGCAGGTTCACGTTCAGGATCTCGCCGATGGTCGCGGCCGGGCCGTTGGTCATCATCACGATGCGGTCGCTCAGCAGCACGGCCTCGTCCACGTCGTGCGTGACCATCACCACCGTGGCCTGCGTCTTGGCCACGATCACCAGCAGCTCGTCCTGCAGCTTGGCGCGGGTCAGCGCGTCCAGCGCGCCGAAGGGCTCGTCCATCAACAGCACCTTGGGCTCCATGGACAGGGCGCGCGCAATGCCCACGCGCTGCTTCATGCCGCCGGAGATTTCGCCGGGGCGCTTTTGCGCGGCGGGCGTCAGGCCCACCAGTGCCAGGGCGGCGTCGGTGCGGGCTTTGAGCTGCGGCTTTTTCTCGGTGGCGCCAAACACGCGCTCCACCGCCAGGTAGACGTTCTCAAAGCAGGTGAGCCAGGGCAGCAGCGAATGGTTCTGGAACACCACCGCGCGCTCGGGGCCGGGGCCGGCGATCTCGCGGTTGGCGCACAGCAGCGCGCCCTGGGTGGGCACGGTCAGGCCGGCGATCAGGTTCAGCAGCGTGGATTTGCCGCAACCCGAATGGCCGATCAGCGCCACGAATTCGCCCTTGGCCACGGTCAGGTTGATGTCGCGCAGCGCAACGAACGGCCCCTTGGCGGTCTTGAACGTCTGCTCGACACCCTGGATTTCGATGTATTTGCTGCTCAGGGAATCGCTCATGACTTCCCCTCCTCGAACGTGAATGCCGTGGCCAGCTTGATCAGCGCGAACTCCAGGATGAGCCCGACCATGCCGATGACGAAGATGGCGATGATGATGTTCTTGACGTTCAGGTTGTTCCA